>JAEIOE010000002.1 GCA_016342455.1 Mycoplasmatota bacterium
ATCCAAAAAACCATTTCCGGTTGATATTTATAAACCGTATCCTACATTAAATCAGTACTTTGCTTGAACACAGCTAATATTTTTAAAATAATTACAATACTAACTTGTTAATGTAACACGATTGTGTTACAATCTATACTGAGGTGATAATCATGGCCAAGACAGCATACATCAATGTCAGGGTAGAAGAAGCTGTGAAATTAGAATCAGAAGGAATATTAAATGAATTAGGTATTAATACATCAACAGCAATTGATTTATTCTTAAAACAAATCATTATAAAAGATGGAATACCATTTGATATAAGATTACCGAAACAACGATATGAATCAGGACTAATAGAAATAGCAAAAGAACTAAACATATATGAACCATATCCAAACTGGTTAAAGAAAATAGCTATGTTATATGCTAGAAATCAAATAGATTTAGAAATAGCTATCTTTGCAGCAAAGAAACAACTAAATAAGTCGTAACAATAAAACAGTCTATGATAGATAGAAATTAGTTAGAGGATGGAGTGATGCTTACTAGGTTTAGATGTTTTATTACAATTTTATACGGTGACTGAAATAAGTTGCTATTTACGAGAGAAAAGACAGATTTCGATCTGTCTTTTCTTTCGTCTTATTATAATGTTTTGAAAAACTGTAACTATTTAAGGAATTCCTTAACTTCTAATTGTATTGCTTTTGCAGCAATATTATCAAGAGCGGTACCAATAACTAATATATTAATTCCAACTTCTTTGAATGCTTTAAAATTTCCTTTATTAATTCCACCTTCAGCTATGGTTGGTACGCTTACAGCGCCAACTAATGCTTCAAGTCTTGCTTTCATAAATGGATGTATTTCTCCACCTTTTACACCTTCGTAACTCATACCTGTCATCATTCCTATGAAGTCAACGCCAACAGCTTCCATTTCTTTAGCTACTCTAGCAACTTCTTCAGGAGTTTCTGCAGGTACACCAAAGATATGTTTGTCTGTAGGCATTCCAATGTATGCGTCTACTAATAATCCAAAACTATGTGCTTTTTCAACCCATTCTTTTAAGTCTTCAACACTTGATTTATGTGTATGTAATGCATCAACACCAGATTTAGCTATATTCATGAAATCTTCATCGGATAATACTACAGGCATTACTTCAGTAAATCCACCTGGTACACCGATAGTAATAAAGATGTCTTCACCAACAACTTGTCTCACTCCATGAGCAGCTTCTAACATTTGTTCTAATTTTATTTCATGTCTTACTTGTTCAGCATCATCCATATTATTTACACCTTTGTAACCTCTGGCTAAAGCTAAAGCTGGATGATTTGGTTCTAGTAACTTAGCTCCTGCATCAACAGCGGCTTTTGCCATTCTAGCATCGTCACCTGTGATTCCAGTACTTAGTAAAGTTGTTCCATTATGTTCTTTTATTGCATCTAAAACTTTTTTTCTACCTTTTTCTAATTTCAATTTCATATCATTCTTTATCATTTTACTTTTACCTCTTTTTTCCCTATTCTATTCACGATCATTGTTAAAACAAAAGATACACTTAGTGCGATTAACATACATAATACAAATGCTAATGGTTTATTTGATAATGCTGGTGCTACAACAGATGGAACGTAAGCTGTTCCTTTAACACCTAATAATCCAACAAATAATCCACCTACTCCTGAAGCAAGGATAGCTGTTCCCATTATTAGCTTATTTGAAAACATAAATGGATAGGCAGCTTCCACAAAGGTACCAAATCCCATGTTTATAGCAAACCCTGGAGCAGCAATAGAACGATCATCTTTTCTTCTTGGCCAAACGATATTAGCAAGTGTAATACCGGCAGAAACCATAACTAAACCTACCATGTCAACTGCCCCTAAGAAACTCATTCCTTCGACTTCCATTTCAATAAGTACAATTGGTAATATGGCAGCATGATATACGCCACCCATAATAGCAGGCCAGATTAATAATCCAGCAAGTAAACCAGCTAAAGCAGGGCTGAATTGAAGAGCAGCATCAATAATCCATCTAATTCCGTCTCCAGCCCATAAAGCGACAGGAGCGATAAAATAGAATACTAATAAACCAGCAACTAAACCAGCAAGTCCACCAGCAATAATATTTGATGTTGTACCTGGTATTTTCCATTTTATGGCTTGTTCAATAAATAATGCAGCTAGAACACCGGCTAAGATACCACCGATAATACCACCGATGATTCCACCATCAACCGATAATACCCCAGCAACAATACCGGCAACGATTCCTACTTCGTCTAATCCAGATACTTGTTTTGCAGCTATAACTGCAACTAAAACAGGTAACGCTGTGATTAGTATTTCAAATAATCCATACATACCTGATAAGAAAGGTATTTGACTTAGTGCTAACACTAATGCCATAGCAATAAATCCAGGAATAGAGGCTAACATGATTCCTCTTATGCTAATTCTACTTAATAGACTTGAGTTATCTTTGCTATCTGATGATCCAGAAGATTTAATAACTGCATGATATTTGATACCGAAAAATTTTGATAAACTAGTAAGAGCAGCAATAGCTCTTGTTCTGTTAGTAGTACCAGTTGTACCAGAAGCGGATATCACTTTTGCGCCAAGTGCTTGTATATATGCCATTGATGTTCCACCTGTACCTGTTATTGGTAATTTTTTTGCAGCGGCAGCCTCTAAACTTAGTGAATTAACACCTTTAGCATCGGCGCTCATAACAACGATGCCATCTACAAGACCTGCCATAATATCTTCGCTAAGTTTTTTATCGGCTTCTTTTGCCAACTCATTAGCTTCCTTAAGACTTACTAATTCTGAATTTACAAGATTCCCATTAAAAATTTCGTATAGACTAGCTTTAGTAGTTGATTTAATACTGTCCATAGATGAAGTTGCACCTATAAATACAATATTACTTACCTTAACTCCAGCAGAATCTGCTTGTGTTAGGATTTCACCTAGTAATTTATTAGGGTTCTTTCCGCCCAAACTATATAAGTTTCCGCCCGAACTACCTACAATCGCAATTTTCTTCATATTATCCTCCGTATTTTGTTGTATGTATATACATTTACTATAATTATAATCATTATGTACGTACATGTCAATGGTTTTTTTGAAAGTGCTAACATTTTTTTTAAAATTTAATATTTTATACGTACATATTGATTATTATAATACAGGGTGGTAAAATAATCTATTAGGAGTTGATCATATGTACAATGAAATACGATATTTGCATGAACAAATATATGAAGATTTAAAAAACAAAATTCTTTCAAAGGAATACAAGTATGGAACAATGCTTCCTAGAGAAATAGATTTAATGACAGTATATAATGTGAGTAGACATACGATTAGAAAATCAATGGATAGACTTTCTAATGAGGGCTATATATATAAGGTAAAAGGAACTGGCTCATTTGTTAAGTCCTCAAAGGCGCATTACAAGTTGGCAAACATGTCAAGTTTTACTGAAATCATTGAAAATGAAGAAGGAAAACCAAACAGTATTGTTATTGAAGCAAAACTTATTACAGTTGATGAAAAAATCGGAAAAATACTAAATCTTGGATTGGATATGGAATGTTATTATATAGAAAGAATAAGAAGAAATGGTAAAACCAATCTTTGTTTTGAAAAATCATTCATTAATCCAAAACTATGTCCAGAGATAATCGATTATGTAACGCCTAATACTTCGTTATATCATTTATATGAGAGTAAGTATAATTTAGCTTTAGCCGAAGGTTTTTATAACTTAGAAGCAATTAACGCATCTAAATATATTTCTAAAGTATTAGATATTCCTGAAAATTCAGCTATATTATATATGGAAGCCAATATCAATATTCAAAGTGGGATGCCTTTGTATTTTGTAGAAGCATATTATATAGGATCAAGATATACCTTTTCAACAAGTCTTAAGAGATAAAAAGAAGTTGTATTTACAAAGTTGCTATTTACGAGAGAAAAGACAGATTTCGATTTGTCTTTTCTTTCGCTTAAAAGTTTCATAACAAATTTAATCAAAATACATATGGTATTGAGCTTATTAAACTATATTTATAACAATATAGAGTCAACTTAGTTTTTTCAACTAAAAATTAACGGCAAGAGTAATATATTTTTTGCAAATTTTCTAAGAAAGTACTATTTAAATATGATATACTAAATGTATTATAATATTTATAGAATACTGCAGTATGATATTAATTTAGATAAGCATATTAAGGATTAGACATAATATAAAAAAAAACTAATTATATGTTTTTAAGTTTTTTAAAAAAAGAGGTAGTCTTTTGAAAAAAATTATAAACTATAGATTTCTTTTTTGTTCAAAGCCATCTAGTGATTACTCCTGCCCTATGCGAAAAGTTATCTGCTCGAATGATTCTAATTTAATAAGTTTTCATAGCCTAACCTTACAAACAGTAGGGTTTGTTTTAGACAATAGTAAATTGTCAAAATAAACCTTTCTGTTTTTTTATTTGATTTTAATGAATTAAAAAATATTTTGGAGGTATTACATGAAGAAAAAATTGTATGTATTATTTATTTTGTTATTTGCTTTTTCATTGGCAAGTTGCGACTGGTTTGGAGGAGATACTACTTTGAGTACAACTACTCAAGCGGCAGTAACAACTCAAACTACAGAAGCAGTAATAGTAACAACAGAAGATGATTCTGATTTAACAGTTAAGTTGAGAAGTATCTATAATTTAACAGTAGCTGCAGATGAATTTGATGGCACTTATGAAGAGTGGTTAGAGACTGTAAGAGGTCCAAAAGGTGACGATGCTAGAGAAGTCGAAATCCAAATTATAAGTGGGTATATATCGTGGCGTTATACTGGAGATCTTACATGGAACAATCTAGTTTTATTAACTTCTTTAATAGGACCAGCGGGAACTGATGGTTTGGATGGATCAGAAGTTACTTTCCAAGTAGCGAATGATTTTATTCAGTGGAAATATATAGATGATACAACATGGACTAATCTTATTGATTTATCGATTTTAGTTGGAGCGTCAGGAATTGATGGCACTGATGGAGTTGATGGATTAGAAGTTACTTTCCAAGTAGCGAATGGTTTTATCCAATGGCAATATGTTGGTGATACAACTTGGACTAATTTGGTTGACTTAATTTCTTTAATTGGACCAGCTGGGTCGAATGGAATTGATGGAGCAAATGGAGATTCAATTACACTTCAAGTATCTGAGGGCTATATTCAATGGAAACTTACTAACGATACTACATGGAATAATTTAATTGATATTACAACTCTTGTTGGAGCAGCCGGTATAAATGGCAGCGACGGTCTAGATGGAATAGATGGCGAAGAAGTAATGATGCAAGTATCTGAGGGCTATATTCAATGGAAACTTACTAATGATACAACATGGACTAATCTTATTGATATTACCACTCTTGTTGGTGCAGCAGGTATAAATGGCAGCGACGGTCTAGATGGAATAGATGGCGAAGAAGTAATGATGCAAGTATCTGAGGGTTATATTCAATGGAAACTTACTAATGATACAACATGGACTAATCTTATTGATATTACCACTCTTGTTGGTGCAGCAGGTATAAATGGCAGCGACGGTCTAGATGGAATAGATGGCGAAGAAGTAATGATGCAAGTATCTGAGGGCTATATTCAATGGAAACTTACTAATGATACAACATGGACTAATCTTATTGATATTACCACACTTGTTGGAGCGGCCGGTATAAATGGCAGCGACGGTCTAGATGGAATAGATGGCGAAGAAGTAATGATGCAAGTATCTGAGGGCTATATTCAATGGAAACTTACTAATGATACAACATGGACTAATCTTATTGATATTACCACTCTTGTTGGTGCAGCAGGTATAAATGGCAGCGACGGTCTAGATGGAATAGATGGCGAAGAAGTAATGATGCAAGTATCTGAGGGCTATATTCAATGGAAACTTACTAATGATACAACATGGACTAATCTTATTGATATTACCACTCTTGTTGGTGCAGCAGGTATAAATGGCAGCGACGGTCTAGATGGAATAGATGGCGAAGAAGTAATGATGCAAGTATCTGAGGGTTATATTCAATGGAAACTTACTAATGATACAACATGGACTAATTTAATTGATATTACAACACTAATTGGAGCGCAAGGTGTTGCTGGTGCTGATGGAATTGATGCTAAAGAAGTACTATTCCAAGTAGCAAATGGTTTTATCCAATGGCAATATACAGGTGAGACAGCTTGGAATAACTTAATAGAAGTTGCTACACTAGTGGGTGAAACTGGTTTAGGTATCAGTTCTACAGAAATTAATCTATCGGGGGAACTAATCATCACGTATACAGATGATTCTACAGTAAATCTTGGACAAATATATGTTGTATACACAGTTGTATTTAGAGGCTTTGAAGGTGAAATAGTTGATGTTCAAAATCTTCTTTATGGGGAAGATGCTTTAGCGCCAACCAATCCTTTAGTTGACGGATATACTTTTATTAGTTGGGATACGGTCTTTACAAATGTAACAACGAATATAGAAGTAAATGCAACATTTGAAATTAATACTTATACGGTTGTTTATGAAGAAAATAGTGGTTCTATAGTAAGTGATGAATTTGATGTACCTTATGGTGAAGAAATAACTTTACCTATTACTATAAGACCGGGATATGTATTCTTAGGTTGGTACGAAGGTTCATCTATCAATGATAGACAATTCTTTAATAACGATGAAGTAACAGAAGATATTACTTTATTTGCTAGATGGGAAAAACAAGTCTTAATCGTAACTTTTCTTGATTGTGATAACAGCTTTATAGATAGTATTGAAGTTGATCTAGGATTTGATGCAATAATACCTTCTCCGACTAGATTTGGATATACATTCCTTGGATGGTCTCAATCAACAGAATCAATAGCCAGAAATATGGTTATGGTAGCTAATTATGAAGAAACGGTCTATAACATATCTTATGAGTTATATGATGGAGATAGTAATCTATTGAATCCTGTGAACTATACTATTAATGATGAAATAACATTTAATAGTGCTGAGAAACTTGGCTATACTTTCCTTAATTGGTATGATAACCCAGAATTTACTGGAAATCCGATACTAAGTGTAGAAGCAGGAAGCACAGAAGATATTACTTTATATGCAAAATGGGAAATAAATGATTATAGTGTCAATTACTATACATATGATTTAGATTATGAATATTTGGATGGGTATCTTGAATACGGAGACTCCGTTGTATATATGGAAAACGGATTATATGTTACCTATTTCATTACGGAGTCAGGACAAGTACTTGGACTAGGACCTAATTATTATGGTACTACAGGGGACGGAACAAATACTGCAACAACTACTCCTGTAAATATAACAGAATTCTTTAACCTTAATGTGAATGAAAAAGTGATGAAAGTAACATACTCAGGCTACACATCTGTTGCTTATACTAATCAAGGCAGAGTATTTACTTGGGGATTGAACTCGAAATCAGGTTTAGGAAACCCTTTGTTAAGCAGCTCAAATGTTCCTTATGATATAACAGGACAATTTAACTTCCTTGAAGGAGAAACAGTAATAAATTGTTTCAGTGGGAGCGATACAAATTACATTTTGACTTCAGAGCATCGAATATTCGTTTGGGGATTAAATAGTTATGGAGTATTTAATGATGGTAATACAGATCAAATTACTACTCCATTAGACGTTACTAGTAGTTTTGTATTGGATGAAAATGAATACATTGTTTCTCTATACGCAGAAAACTCAGCAGTGTTAGCATTGAGTTCAACTGGTAGATTATTTGCTTGGGGCTTTAATTCAAGTTGTCAATTAGGGACATTGAATAATATAAATCAAACAGCAATAGTCGAAGTTACAGCGAATTTAGGTTTAGAAGTTGGCGAGTATGTAACAGCGGTTTCTAGAGGACCATCTTTTACAATTATTACTACATCAAACGATAGATATATCGGTTTTGGTAGAAATACTTATAAAACATTACCTGGTTTACCTACTACAACGATAACAAACCCTACGGATATCACATCAGGATTCAACCTTGAAGCAGGGGAAACGCTTGAAATAATTAGCTCTGGATCAGATCATGGAATCGCAATGACTTCAAACGGAAGAATCTTAACTTGGGGTGACAATGAGTATGGTCAACTAGGAATTGGTAGCTTTGTACATACTGGTTATGGAGTTCAAGATATTACAAGTCAATTTGATTTACAAGAAACGGACTCAGTTTCACTCGTTTTTGCAAGTTATGACTTTAGTTATATGGTAACTGAAGACTCTAGAGTATTTAGTTGGGGTAGTAATTATATGGGCCATCTAGCAGATGGTTCTGGTGAAAGCCAAGCATTACCGAATGAACTTCCATTTATTTTAAATATAAGTTTAGCACAAATGGTTACTTCTCATTATGATTCTATAATTGAAGAATACACAGCAGCAGTAGTCGGTACGACTTTTGATGGTTGGTATTTAGATCAAGCATTAACAATTCCAATGAATTTAACAAATATACCAGCATATGACTTAAACTTATATGCGAAGTATATTTTGACTGATTATGCAATTTATTATCATTTAGTCGAAGGGGAAACAAATGGTTTAAACAACCCTGATACTTATACTATTCTAGACAATATTGAATTAGAAGCTGCCAGCAAAGATTATTATGATTTCATTGGCTGGTATGCAAATCCTGAATTTACAGGAGATATGATTACATCAATTGATGGTAACGCATTAGTGGATATTGAATTATATCCAAAGTTTGAAATTCAATCTTTTGATTTGAATACTTATATATACAGAGATGATTATAACTATACCGGTGGTTTACTTGAATACGGTGAGACTGTTGTATTCACTGAGATAGCTAGTGGTTCGACGTTTGTAATTACTTCTAATCATAGAGTCTTAGCCTGTGGAATGAACAATGATGGGCAACTTGGTACTGGCAATCTTACTTATGCTACTAGTTTTGTAGATATAACAGCTAACTTTGCTTTAGCTGAAGGAGATTATATAGTATTACTTGATACAGGAAATTACTATACTGTTGCTTTATCAAACACAGGTAGAGTCTTTGCTTGGGGTAATAACGCTTATGGTCAACTTGGTACTGGTAATATACAAGAGTATTACACACCTCATGACATTAGCGCTAACTTTGGCTTAACAGGAGATGCAACAATTATAGATATCGACGCAGCAAATTACTCAGTAATTGCTCGTAGTTCAGATTATAGAGTATTTACTTGGGGAAGAAATAATTATGGTCAACTTGGAAATGGCACAACTACAGATAGTTCAATACCGCAAGACATATCAGCTCAATTTGGAATAATGATTGATGATGGAATCTTAGCGATTTCAATGGCTGAAACAACTGCAGGTCTTGTAACTTATTATGGTGAATTATATATGTGGGGTTGGGGAGCATCAGGACAATTAGGATTAGGATCTAGTGGAGCGTACACTCATACATCACCAACATATGTAACAAGCCTTTCTGGGGTTACTGATGTGGAATGTGGTTCAACTTATACGATGGTTACTAATTCTTTAGGAAATGTATATACATTTGGTATAAATACAGATGGACAAATTGGTATAAATTCAGCAGTCGTGAGCGTGTACTCAAGCCCTGTATATATTACATCATATTTAAACTTAGCAGTTGGTGAAACAGTTGTTAAGATAATTAATGATGGTTCGAACGGTGCAATTGTGTTAACATCTAATAATCGTATCTTAGTTTGGGGAAAAAATACCTCAGGACAACTAGGATTAAACAATAACGCAAATGTCCTTCAAGCTGTTGATAATACAGAAGCTTTCAATTTGTATGATGGCGAAACGATTATTCAAGTTGATATGGCTTATGCGCAAACCATTGTGTTAACCTCTTTAGGTAGAACATTTGTTATGGGTTATAACAATAGAAGTCAATTTGGTACTGGTTCAGAAGATAGTTCATTTTTACCAATTGAGATACCTTTAATGAAAGCTTATTTGCTTACTAATTCAACTAGCAATGACTACGCTGAATCATTAAACCTAGATACAACGAGAGTTGGTTATACATTTAGTGGTTGGTTTACAGATGAAGTATTAACAATTCCTTTTACCGATACAACAATGCCTGGTATGGATACAGCGTTATATGGATACTATACTTTAGATGACTATACAATTACCTATAACTTAGACGAAGGGACTAACGCTTTAACGAATCCAACTACATATAATATAGAAAACGATGAAGTATTAGAAGCTGCCACAAAAAACTATTACATATTTGGTGGTTGGTATACAGATGCAGGATTTACAAGTGATGTTTACACTTCAACTGATGGACTATTAGACGATGTTACACTATATGCTAAATGGACTCCAATTGTTTATACAGTTACTTATTACTTAAATGGCGGTACAAACAATCCTGCTAATATAACTACATATACAGTAGAAGATGATGCCATCTTATTCTCAGATCCAACGAAACTTGGTTATGATTTTGTAGACTGGTATTTAGATGTCGATCTTGAGTTAAGAACAGATGGTATCGAAGCGTTGGCATACGGAGATATGAGCTTCTATGCAGGATGGTCTCCAACAGACTATTCAATTACTTACAATCTTGATGGCGGAACGAATGCAGGAGCTAATCCTGGAACCTATACGATAGTAAGTGAAACAATCACTTTTGAAGATCCTAGTCAATTAGGATATACATTTGATGGTTGGTTTGATAATGCAGAATTTACAGGAGATGCAGTTACAACGATAGCTTCTGGTTCGACAGGAAATGCAACAATATATGCCAAATGGACTATTAATAACTATACAGTTACATATATTCTAGATGGTGGAACGAATAATCCATCGAATATAGCAAGCTATACAGTAGAAGACGATGGATTCCTATTATTAGATCCAACGAGAGATTATTATACATTTGATGGATGGTTTGTTGATGCAGAATTTACAATACCAGTAGATGCTATAGCAGCTGGAGCACATGGAGATTTTAGTTTCTATGCATTATTCACTCCAATTGATTATACAATTACCTATGATTTAGATGGTGGAACAAATGCAGTTGAAAATCCAGTATCTTATAATGTTGAAACAGATACTTTTGCATTTGTAGAAGCAACAAAAGAAGGCTATTCATTTAATGGATTCTTTGATAATCCAGCGTTTACAGGAGAAGCAGTAACAGGAATTTCTATTGGTACATTTGGTGATGTCAATTTATACGCGAAATGGACTATTAACAACTATACAGTTAGCTATAACGTTTATAACGATGATGCAGCTTATTTAGGAGGCTATTTAAATCCTTCTGAAACGATTATTCAAACTGCTTTAGGAACTTATCACACAATGATGTTAACAAGTGAGTCTAGAGTCTTAACATTTGGTGATAATTCAGAAGGACGTTTAGGAGATGGAACTACTATTAGTTCTGATATACCAATTGATATTACCAATTCATTTGCCTTAGCAGAGGAAGAAGTAATTATTAAAATTTCAGCTTCTGGTTATAGTAATATTGTTTTAACATCTTTGGGTCGCGTATTTACTTGGGGATCTAATTACAGTGGACAACTTGGAGACGGAACTTATGACGATAGTTCGGTTCCTATAGAGATAACTTACCAATTCACACTAGCAGTTGATGAAACAATTACTGATATCTGTATGGGTGGAACATTTGCGGTTGCCTTAACTTCGGAAAATAAACTATATACTTGGGGTGACAATACGGAAGGTCAATTAGGAAATGGTAGCTTTGTAGCTAATCCAAGTCCTAGTTATATCTTTGAAACAGAAACACCAAATATAACTGGAACCATTTTTAAGATTGATGCTGGTTATAAATTTATGGCAGTTTTAACAGTTGATGGTTCTCTATATGCATGGGGAGATAATGCTGTTGGTCAATTGGGTACTGGTGGTAATACATATATTGATTCAAATGTACCGGTAAATATCACTAGCTATATTGGAACTTCTCAATTGATTAGTGATTTCTCATTAGGCTTCAATCACGCAGTTGCTTTAACTACGACAAACTTATTATTCACTTGGGGAGCAAACGATACAAATCAATTAGGTGATAATACTGATAGTGATAGTGATGTCCCTATAGATATAACATCGAGATTTGGAGGAGAAGTTCCTGTATTTATTGAAGCAGGAACTAGAACAAATTCAGTGATTACTGATGCAGGAACAGTTTATATGTGGGGATTTAACTGGTATTATCAATTGGGTGACGGAACTCAAGTAGATAAAAAAGTACCTACTGATGTAACTGTAGGTATTGGCTTAGTTGAAGGAGATACAATTGTTAGCATGACTCTTTCTACACATACATTTGCGATTTCTCAATCAGGTAAAGTATATGGCTGGGGTTATAACGCTTCAGGACAACTTGGTGATGCAGGAGAATTAAACTATGAAGTGTATACTCCAGAACTTATTGAGTTTACAGTCCTAGTAACAACAGATAGTTCAGTAATATACGAATACGGAGAAACAATTACTGAATACATTCCTACAAGAGTTGGATACATATTTGAAGGTTGGTATACTGATAAAGATTTAACAGTAGTTTATGTATTAGGAACTATGCCAGGATATGATGTTGAATTATATGCCAAATGGGTAGAAGAAGTAATTTAATTGCTATAATATAAATATAAGACCAGTTTTCATTCAACGAAAACTGGTCTTTTTTGTTATGTTATATGACTTTAAAAAAAGGTAATATATTCCGGTAAAAAATAAAAAAAACGAATGTAAAAATAATGATGAATAAAAGAGATATATAAGAAGTTTGTATAACTATAATATTAGAGATGATACCTAGATATTTAAAGCTAGAAAACCAAAAACCTTAACTAATATAATCATAGATACAAGCAGTCAATATATTAAGAGATTTCTTAATTATCTTATGTTTTTAAGTAGTTATTAAGTTGTATTGTATGTGCTTAAAATGACTTAAATAGCCAAATTATACTAAACTATAGCAAAGATTAACTAATGACTAAATTATCAAGTTGTGATACAATTAAGTTATAAAAGAACAAGATTTTACTAAAGGAGTTTAGCTTGAAAAATTTAGAAGAAGATATAAACAGCTTTTTTAAAAAAAATAAGTTATTGTTTGGAAAAACTACCTGTAAAGAAATTATTTTTAGAGACGAGTACATAGCAAAGTGTGCAGCAAATCATTGTGGACAGTATAATAAAAAATGGTCTTGTCCTCCAGCAATTGAAGAGATAGATTTTTATAAAAAAAGAATATTAAGTTACGAAAATATTCTTTTATTTTCATGGATTGGAAAACTTGAAGATAATTATGATGTTGAAGGAATGGATGAAGCAAGACATATTATTATGAAACTAACTTACATATTAAAAAGAAAATTAGATTCTAAAAAATATGATTACATGCTTCTAGGCGCAGGTAGTTGTGAAATTTGTAAGGATTGTACTTATCCAAATGAACCTTGTCGTCATCCAGAACTGATGTTAATTCCTATGGAAGCATTTGGTATTGATGTTTATGATTTATCCAAAAAATGCAATACAAAATATTATAATGGCACAAATACAGTTACATATTTTTGTGCAATTATATATTAGGAGATACTATTGTGAAAGTTTATATTAAAGACCTAGCTAGAAGTATTAACTCAAATAAAGGAGATAACCTTTTAACTTTATTACAAGATAATAATATCTTTATACAATCATCTTGTGGTGGGCTAGGAATATGTAAAAAATGTCAAGTATATGATTGCGATGCAAAAGAATATATATTGAGTTGTCAAACGACCTTACAGAAAGATATGTCTATAGAAATCAGAAATCAAGTCACTGAATGGAAAAGTACATTAGATATCTATGATGAAAATCAAATAGAATTGGATGATTTTGTAGGCTATGGAATCATTACGGATATCGGAACGACTACCTTAGCTATTTATCTTGTAAATTTAAAGAATGGAAAAGTAATTGATGAATTTAGTTGTTTGAATCCGCAAAAAAAATATGGGGACGATGTGATAAGCAGGATCACAAAAATTAAAGAGTTTAGCACAAAAACATTACAATTATGTGTAATAAATGTAATAAGTAAAGTGATTCGTAATTTTAAGAAAACACATAAAATTACGAATATTGATGTTCTATATGCAAGTGGAAATACAACGATGCTTCATATATTTTTTGGCCAAAATCCTGAATCATTAGGGTTCTATCCTTTCATTCCAGTATTTCTTGAAAAAAAAGAAGTTGCTGGAAGTGATTTGAATTTAGATGTTTCAAAAGTAATTCTATTACCATCTATTAGTAGTTTCATTGGAGCTGATATTACTATGGGGATACTAGCCAGTAATATGAGAAAATACAAAAACTCCATGTTAATTGATTTAGGAACTAACGGAGAGATGATTCTCAAAAAAGGTGAAAAAATGTATGGCATATCAACTGCCGTTGGCCCAGCTTTTGAAGGAGCGAATATTGAATGCGGGTCAGGATGTATTGCAGGAGCTGTAAATGAGGTTTCTTTTAGTGAAAATAAATTCAATATTAAGTATATGGGCGATAAGCCTAAAACATTGACAGGTTCAGCCGTTATTGATGTATTATCAATATTCATAAATCAAAATATTCTTAGTGAAAGTGGATTATTAGAACTAAAAGATAAACGCTTTGTTTATGACAATCAAAAAGTGTATATTACCGACAAAATATATGTATCACAAAAAGATATTCGTGAAATTCAATTAGCTAAATCAGCTATCAGAAGTGGAATAGACACTTTGCTAAAGGTTAATGACCTTAAGTATGAAGAGATTGATAAAGTATTTTTAGCTGGAGGATTTGGTTTTTATATGAATCCAGAAAATGCAATAACTATAAAACTGTTACCTAAAGAATTCTTAAATAAAATAGAAGTAATAGGTAATGCTAGTGCTGCTGGAGCTAAAATGTGTGCTCTAAGTAAGAATCAATTAAAACTAGCAGACGGTATTGGTAAAGAAGTAACGGTAATTGAGTTAAATAAAAGTTTAATATTTAATGATTTATTTATCGAAAATATAGGTTTTTAAAGAGGCGATTTTATGAATGTAAAGATTTCTAAAAAAAAACTAAGTGATGTTATCTGTTTTGATGATATTCTAAATTTATTTAAACACTTTACAAAGTTAACTGGAATTGATGTATCTTTGCACAACGTTGATGGACTAGAGATGTTAAGCTACCGCTCAAATCCTTCACTAAGTATTTGTGAACTAGTGAATGATAAAAAAACGAAGTGTAATCTTCTAATGAGATATTCGGGACTTAAAGCACTTGAACTTGGATCGCCATACACTTTTCAATGTGGTACAATGGTCAAATGTAGCGTTGCGCTGTTAGTGGATGAAGAGTATATAGGATCCATAGCATGCGGACCGGTATTACTGTGGGAAGTTGATGATATCGCAAAGAAAGAAATAAATGATTTTTTAAAAAATTACTGTACTCCGAAACATGGTTTTGAACAAGTATTGACTAACGTGAAGCAATTAACTCCAGATAATATGCGAAGTGCAGCTAAAATGCTTAATTTAATCGTTGATTATATGATTAAAGAGGAATCATTGATGATTAAACAACAAAATCAGATTTCTAGTCAACAAAATCAAATTGCTGATTTATTAATTGAAAAAAAAGTAAATGCGGCTACTGTTGAAACGATAGAGAAAAAGAATAAATTGAATCAATATTCTATGTCTTTAGAAAAGGAATTAGTTTCATTTATTCAAATGGGAGAAAACGAAAATGCTAATGCAATCATCAATAATATTCTTGGTGAAATATTTGCCATATCATCAGGGGACTTAGACACCATTAAAGCAAATATTTTTGAACTATTCGCGTTATTAATGAGAGCTGCAGTTGATGTTGGAGTAAAATTAATTCAATTAAAAAATGTACTTAATAAAGTAAGTGAAATATTATCAGCCGAAACAAAATATGATAATGTATGTTTTTTAACATCTGAAGTGATGAAAGAAATTAATCATTTAATATATGAGAATCGTTCAAAAAAGAAGAGCAACGACCATTTAATAAAAGCAATATCTTATATAAGAAATAACTTTCAAAAAAATATAAGTTTAGATATTGTTTCTAAAGAAGTATTTGTTTCAAGTTATTATCTCAGTCATTTATTTAGAGATGAAATGGATTTGACTTTTGTTGACTATGTTAATAAAGTACGAATAGATAGATCAAAAGAGTTGTTAAGAAACAGTAAGATGAATATTAATGAAATAGCATCAACCGTTGGATTTAGTGACCAAAATTACTTTGCAAAGACATTTAAGAAATATGTCGGGAGTACCCCCTCAAAATATATTAAAATATTCAAATAATGATAGATCGGTATTTTTTCCGGTCTTTTTTTTCGCAATATTTTACTATTTTCTAGCAAGGTAGTTTATATCATTGTTTAATCTGTTGGTTTATAATTAGAGTAGATTAGAAAGGATAACAGCGATGATACTAGAAAATATTTCAGCTTCCTTGCAAAAAGGTAAAGCAACAGAAGTAAAAGACTTTGTACAAGAAGCTTTGAATCAAAAAATAGCTCCTCAAACGATTCTTAATGAGGGCTTAATAAAAGGTATGACCATTATTGGTGGAAAATTTAAACGTAATGAGGTTTTTGTACCAGAAGTTTTAGTGGCAGCCAGAGCAATGAACGCTGGTTTAACAATACTTAGACCTATATTAGTAGCTAGTGGTACTCATGCTATCGGAAAAGCTTTAGTATGTACAGTACAAGGCGATTTGCATGATATAGGGAAGAATCTTGTGAAGATGATGATAGAAGGTCAGGGAATAGAGTGTACAGACTTAGGTGTGGATTGTAGTCCTGAGAAAATAGTCGAGTCTGTGATTTTATATGAGCCTGATATTGTTTGTTTGTCTGCACTTTTAACTACTACAATGATGAAACAAAAATTAGTTATTGATGAGTTGAAAAAAGCAAATGTAATGAAAAACATTAGAGTGATTATTGGTGGAGCTCCCGTTACTCAAGATTTTGCAGATGGTATTGGAGCTGATGGATATGCTCCAGATGCTGCGTCAGCTGCGGATTTGGCAGTCAAATTAATTATGGAAAAAAGGAATTTGATGAAAAATGTTAAATAAATTAAGTGATTATCGAAGCGATTACAAAGAAATCTTTAAAAAAGATAAAAAGATGTATGATGATGCTTTACATAAAAAAGTAGGAAACATTACTTTTATGGCGTTGATTCCAGAAGATTTAGAACTTTATAATGAATTAGATTTAACTGCCTATAATTATGAAAATGATATTGAAGCATATACAGATAAATTATTGAGCTTATATGAAAACGTTTTGGAGAAAAGGAAAAATGTTTTTGATCAAAGAATCCCGATTATATCTCCCGTTCTTGGAATAGGAGACTATTCGGCCTTTGTCACTGGAGATATTATTTTTAAACCCGATACAAGTTGGTCAACACCTTGCTTAGAAAATATTACCGATTATAAAAACTTTCCGCCAATCGGCACTAGCAAATGGTATAAATTGTTCTTGAAAATATCTGAAAGTTTAATGATAAAAATGAAAGATAAAGGAATTCCTTATATGAGAGGATTCTTCTCACCATTAGATTTAGCTCATGCTTTAAGAGGCGGGAAGATTTATTATGATTTTTATGATCATCCAGAGGAATTACATGAATTATTAGATTATTGTGCTGATGCAACAATTTCTTTTGCAAAAGATATATATGCACTAGCAGAAAAACACTTAGGAAATACAGAATATGGATGTTGGTATACAAAAAACAAGATAAACATGTCTGAAGATATTGCATGTATGATATCTGGGGATTTATACAATGAATTTTGTGCTCCTCACACTCAAAAAGTAATAGATTATTTTGGGGTGGGATATATGCATTGTCATTCAAGAGCTATGTACTTGGTAAAAGAAATATGTAAGTTAAATAACGTTGTTCATCTATGGCTAGCAACCGACCCAAACCAACCAAGACCAATCGAGCATATTAAAGAATTAGTAGAATCTGCAAATGGTGCTTCTTTGGCAATTGATTGTGAAAAGTTTTCAGAAATAGAAGATAACATAGAATTACTGAAAAAAGGAAATTTTAATATTGCCATGCCTGTAAAGAATATCGAGGAAGCAATATATTATTCAAACAAATTTAATGAGCTAATTAAAAAACACTAAGGAAGTCTTATGAGTAAAAAGATATTTATTATTTTAATTGCAATGATTGCAGCATTTTGTTCTATGACTACAGTAAGAGCTGAATCAAGCACAACTATTAAAGTTTGGTTTAGTCAGTATAAATCAGAAAATGAGGCTTTAGAACAAATTGCTGAAAATTACAGAATTGAAACCGGTATTAATGTTGAAGTGATTTCAAGAATTAATATTTTTAATGCTGCAAACGATTTAGTAAATAATTCTCAACTTGAAGATAGACCTGATATCGTCTTTATGCAAGCACCTGATATAGGTGGCTTGATTAAGTCAAATGTGATTACTAATGTTAATGATTACCTTGATATAGAAGAACTAAGCACTAGATATTCGAGTATTGCACTAGATGCCTTTAAATACAACGGAGAAATTTATGGTGTCGGTTATTCAATAGATTCTTATGGACTAATCTATAATAAGGATTTGATTAGTGAAGATGAATTACCAACCACTTGGGATGAGTTTTTTGAAACAGCTCAAGCCTTAACAGTAGTAGATAACGATGGGGTAGTAGAGACTTATGGTACCTTGCTCAATAGTAAAGATATTTGGTTTAATTATCCAATTATTAAAACTTATGGGGGCTATTACTACGGTCAATTTTCTAATGGCGACTATAATGCCTATGATATAGGTTTAAATAATCAAGGAATGAATGATTATATTGAGATGATGAAAGGATTAATGGATAGTAATCTTATCTTAACAAATAAAATTCATACAGAAAGTGAAATTGTATCTAGATTTTCAAATGGAAAAGTGGCTATGATCTTATATGGATTATGGTATTCAAGTATGTTTAAAGAAAGAGGGATAAATTACGGCATTGCTTCTTTACCGGATGCTTCTACTGAAGAAGTTTCAAAAGCTTTAACAACGGTTCAAGGCTTTGTCATAAATAATTATTCACTGCAAAAAGAAAGTGCAGCTGATTTCCTAGCATATGTATTAGCAGATGAAAATCAACAACTCTTAATTGAAGCAGGGAATGAATTTGATGAAAAACTGGGAACGAGAAATCCTGCAAATATATCTGTTATAAATAGTGTTTATATCCAAAGTGATACTATCCTCCAATCATTGAGTTCACTTAATGATGAATGTGAAGCATTTCCAAACATTCCAGAGGGTCCTATTTGGTATAACTATACACCTCAAGTGTTACAAACTATCTTTTTTGGAGAAAATAGTGGAGATGAAGTAAATACACAAGAAAAACTTGATGAATTAGTTGCGAAAATAGCAGAAGATGTTCAGTTGATTAACTTTCAAGCTGAAAGGATTGATATGCCTGATAATATATTTCTTTATTTAGGCTTATTAGTGATAGCTATATTTATATTAATGTTTACACGTAAAAAAATACAATTAAAGAAAAAAAATATTCATTCAAAAAAGAGGCTGTTTAAATCTACAATATTAGCATGGTTATTAATGTTGCCTTTGCTTATTCTACTAACCATATTTTATTTATATCCAATTGTTCATAATTTTTATTTATCGCTTACTGATTACAGCGGTATAAATATGCTAGATTATGGGGTTATAGGATTAGCAAATTACAAAAATATATTTGTTGCTGGACTCGATGGACTTGTAAAAATGGTTATATGGACCTTGTGTTTTGCAATATGTGTTGTAACCTTATCTTTTGTTGTAGGATCACTTTTGGCTGTCTTTTTGGATTCAATACATTTTAGAATAGCTAAAATATATAGAATTATATATATATTACCGTGGGTAATTCCCACAGTAATAACTCTATTGATGTGGCAAGGCTTATTAGAAACTGAATTCGGCTTAGTAAATCAATTTTTATCTATATTCGGTATATCTAATATACCGTGGCTAGAGAACGCACAGTGGGCAAGGATATCGACTATTCTAGTAATGACTTGGTTTAGTTTTCCATACTTCATGATTGTTTCGTCTGGAATGATAAAGTTAATCTCTAAGGATTTATATGATGCGGCTAAAATGGATGGAGCTAATTTTGCAAGACAATTTATTCATATTACTTTACCTTTAATTTTTAGAGCGATGATACCTACTTTAATTATGTCCTTTATTATGCAGTTTAATCAATTTGGAGTTTATATCTTAACTGCTGGTGGGCCATCGTCTGATCAAATAGGAGCACCAGGTGCTACTGATTTATTGATTACTTATGTATTCAATACAGCATTTAATACAAAAAGGTATGCAGTAGCTGCCGCATATTCAGTTATCATATTTGTTTTTGTTGGGATATTTGCGTTAACCGCAATGAAGGTCAACAAGAAAAGAATGGAGGTATAGCGCAGATGAAAAACAAATTTTTCCATCTATTAATCCATATTTTCTTAGTCATATTAGGAGTTGTGACGCTAGTACCATTTGCATATATATTAATGATATCATTTGGTAAATCTATCGTTGGAACTCAAGCTACGATACCTAAGGAATTTACGTTGAATAACTATATTCGTTTATTCCAAGAAACCAGTTTTCTAGATTGGATGACCAATTCACTAATTATCGCCACTGTAACAATGGTATTATCTGTAGTTTTTGTTAGTGTTTCTGTATATGTATTTTCTAGATTGAAATTTATTGGAAAAGATAAACTATTCAATTTCATTCTATTAATCCAGATATTCCCACTGACACTGTCTATGGTTTCCATTTTTAAGATTTTTGTGAACTTTGGCTTACTAAATGATTTAAAAGGACTTATTTTAGTCAACGCAACAATCGCTTCCGCTGGTTTAGTTTTACTAGCAAAAGGCTATTTTGATACTATTCCTTATCAGTTAGATGAAGCAGCAATGATGGATGGAGCTTCCAGATTCCAGATTTTGTATTATATTCTTTTGCCTTTAGCGAAACCGATGATTGCAATTGTGTCAATTCAAAGTTTTGTTATTGCGTATAACGAGTATGTTATTGCATCAACTATTATGACGGAAGGATTAGATTCCATGCCATTAGCGGTAGGATTGCAGAGCATGATTTCAGGACAGTTTGGTACAAACTGGAGCCTTTACTGTGCGGCAGCAATCTTAGGATCTATTCCAATGATAATTTTGTTTTACGCTTTACAAAAACAATTTATCGGTGGACTCACTGAAGGCGGGGTTAAGATATAAATGATAAACCTAGAAGCAATTCACCACATGAGTGGATTTAATTATTGTTATCCGCTTAGTAAGGATACACTTCGATTACGATTACGTACTAAAAAAAACAATGTTGACATTGTTACTGTTGTGTATCAAAACGTATACCTACATACTATCGATTCGTTGAAATATGAAGCGATGGAAAAAGTTTGTTCTGATAAATATTTTGATTATTTTGAAAAAGATATTTTTGTAAAAGAAGGATATTTTAAATATTACTTTAAGTTGGAAGCGGAAAAAGATATCTATTATTGCCAGGATGGATTTTTAGATGAGCTAAGCGAAAAAAATTATTTCTATTATTCAGAAGCTCATGAAAGTAATGTTTTTAATTTACCGCAATGGGCAAAGGGTTTGGCTATTTACCAAATTTTTATTGATCGTTTCCTTGATGGTGATGCTTCAAATAATCCCGCTAATACGAAATCGTGGGGTGAAGCACCTGATAGAAACACCTATTTTGGTGGAGACTTTTTAGGGATAATTTACAAACTGGATTATATAAAAAGCCTAGGAATGAGCGCTATCTATTTAAGTCCAGTACATCCTTCTCCTAATTATCATAAATATGATATTAGCGATTATGAAGTAATAGAAGAATACTTTGGTGGAAAAGAAAAACTGATAGAACTTGTGCAAAAAGCTCATAAAACAGGATTAAAGATAATTTTGGATGGTGTATTTAATCATTGTTCAATCAAACATATATTTTTTCAAGATTTACTAGAAAAACAAGAAAAAAGCAACTATGTAACTTGGTTTAAACTACACTCTTTTCCTGTTTCTTTAGAAAAAGGGAATTACGATAGTTTCGGGAATTTAGTTCCAACAATGCCAAAATTTAATACTTCAAATAGTGAGGTTATTAACTACTTAACAAATATAGCTGCTCAGTGGACAGAAGAATTAGATATAGATGGTTGGAGATTAGACGTAGGTGATGAATTAAGCCATGAGTTCTTACGAACTTTTAGAGAAAAAATTAAAGCTGTTAAGGCTGATGCAGTTATTATTGGCGAATCTTGGAATATTTCCAGCCGATTTATGTTAGGAAATGAATTTGATACTCTAACTAATTATAAGAATAGAGAACTATTGTTTCAGTTAGTAGATCAAAAAATATCTGTAAAGGAATATATTGATTGCATCTATTCTATTCAAATGCAATATAAGAGTGTTGCAATACCTTACTTATTAAACTTAATAGGTAGTCATGACACCATAAGGATTGCTAGCTATTATAAAGACTATAAAAAATGGCTATTTGCCTTTTCATTAGCGTTATTTCTTGAAGGTGGCTTTGTCCTTTACTACGGAGATGAAAAAAGAGTAGAAGGATTAGAAGACCCAGATAATAGAAGAGCGATGAACTGGAATGTAGAAACGGACAAAACAATTCAAAAAATATTACAAATCAGACAAAGTACTGAATTTTGTAAAGGCAATTTTAACATTGAAAAACAATATAAAAACTGTATCGTTATTACAAGAGACAGTTTAGAAGGAAAAATTAGATTTATCGGTAATTTACAAGAAGAAAGTTTAGATATTGAATATGATAATCAAAACATATTGTTAAGATCAAAAGAAGACTTTACCAATACCTTAAGAACTTTTGATTTTATTATATATAAAATATAAATTTGGAGGATATTATGAGAAAAGAAAGAAAAAGAACTGTATTTTTTATATTTATGTTATTTTTTATGGTTGCTTTAGTGGGTTGTAATGAAACGACTACTACTGTAACTACAGATTCAACTACAGCTGCTCCTACAGAAGCTGTTACAACAGAAACCGTAACTGAACTAGATGATGCATTTTATTTAGCAGGTAATTTTACTGGTTACATCGCTGATGATAGTGATTTCTTAATGACAGCGATTGACGATATGCCTGGTTGGTATGAAATTACCGTTGATCTAACAGCCGATGTTAGAGATAATGCATATGATGGTCATTACTATAAAGTAACTGACGGAACTTGGACAACTTGTTATGGTGTTGATAATTACGCACTTCAACCAGCTCCAGTATCACCTACTGGTGGCGGTCTTGGATCAATTTGGATCTTTGAAAATGGGTTAATTACCGTTAGATTTGATTCAAACACGAACACCATTTATGATGATTCTATGGTTAATGAATTTGATAATCCCATTGTATATGGAGATTTTTCAACTGCAGTTAATGGAGAAGCTAACTGGACTTGTGATACAGTATCAGGTTTAGAACTATTAGATAGTGATGAAGATGGTATTTATGAAGGCGATTTAACATTACCTGCATATAGTGGAGACACAGAAGAAGGATATTCATTACTTATCGTATTATCAGAAAAATATTATATAAGTGAATGGGGAGCAGCTTGGGGCGCAAATGAACAATACTTATTTGACGGTACAGCTGCAGGTATGGGTACAGTTTCATATTTAAACCCTGAAGTAGAAACAACTTATCATTTTAGTTTTGATTCAACTACTAATATAACAACCGTAAGTTATGATTTTGACAATCCATTAATCTATGGAGATTTTTCTTCATGGGGCTTTGGAGAAACAGCTATTCAATTAACAGCGTCTGAAACAGATCCAACAATATTTGTTGGCTCAAAAGTATTACCTGCTTACACAGGTGAAGATGATGGTTATTCTTTGATAATCTGTCTAAGTTCACAATTATTTGTTGGATCTTGGGGAGAATCTTGGGGAGCTTTAGAACAATACTTATTTGACGGTACAGCTGCATCAATGGGGACAGTTTCCTATTTAAAACCAGAAGTAGAAACAACGTATCAATTTAGTTATGATTCTGTTACACATATAACAACGGTAAGTTATGATTTTAATAACCCAGTGGTATATGGAGACTTTTCTTCATGGGGCTTTGGAGAAACAGCTATTCAATTAATAGAATCTGAAGATGATTCAACATTATTTGTTGGAACAAAAGTATTTCCTGCCTATACTGGTGAAGGGGATGGCTATTCTTTGATAACTTGTCTAAGTTCACAATTATTTATTGGATCTTGGGGAGAATCTTGGGGAGCTTTAGAACAATACACATTTAGTGGAGCAGTTTCTACTATGGGTAAAGTAACTTACTTGGATCTTGATGAAGAAATGGAATTAACATTTACATATGATTCAGAAACACATATAACATCTATTACTCCACCTGAATCAAAAACTGTAGCTCCATTTGAATATTTAGCAGCACCAACATTATATGGAACATTTACCATTGTAACCGATGACTCAGAAGCATTTATTCTCGAAGGAGAAGATGCTGTAATTATGACTTTAGTAGATGGAGAAACAAATCTTTATGAAATCACTTTGACTTTAGATGTTTTTACAGCGAGAGATTCAGGATATTACACAGCTGATACAGGATATAGATTTATCTTAGTATTAACAAAAGCAGATGTTGGTTGGGGTTATTACGCTGGTGAACAATACCTATTAGATGGTCAAGCAGCTACTATGGGTGCAGCAACTTATATTAATATCACAGTAAGTGGTGATTATCACTTTACATATAATAGTGATACTTGTGTCACTACATGGGAATTGGTTGAATAAGAATATGTTAAGAAAGAAAAATCGAGAGCCTGATTTTAATAATTTAAAACTAGTACTTGAAAGAAAGCCAACGACAAGACCAGTTTTATTTGATTTTATCATTGGCGATGACAAAACAAGAATGCTTACTGGCAAAGAATACTGCAACGATACTGAATTTGATTGTGTCGTATCAACCATTAAAGCTTTCGATTCTGCAGGATATGATTATTCACCAATAATAGTTCGTGGATTAACATTTACAAAAAGTGATTCTAGCATACAAAAAGAAACTAAATCACTCAATAGTGGAGCCTTAATAACTGATAGAGATTCATATAATTTATATCAGTGGCCTGATATAAACAACTGCGATTTCTCGATAATCAAAAAAGCAGGTAAATACTTACACCCTAATGTGAAATTCGTTCCTTTTAGTTTTGATGGAATATTAGAAAACACAGTAGGAATTGTTGGATATGAAAATCTTTGTTATTTACTATTTGATGATATCGATTTATTAGGAGATATATTTAATCAAGTTGGAAAACGTTTGTTTGAATACTATAAGGCATTGTTGGACTTTGATGAAGTAGGAGCCATCCTTTGTAATGATGACTGGGGCTTTAATACACAAACAATGATACCACCCGATGCCTTAAGAAAATTTGTATTTCCTTGGTATAAGAAAATAGTAGAGCTTGCACATAAGAAGAATAAGTATGCAATTTTGCATTCCTGTGGCTATTTTGAAGACATTATAGATGACGTTATAGATGATATGAAATTTGATGGAAGACATTCTTATGAAGACAAAATTATGCCTGTAGAAAAAGCATATGATTTGCTCTACCCAAGAATTGCAGTTTTAGGCGGGATGGATATCGATTTTCTAGCAAGAAAATCCCCAGAAGAAATATATTCAAGAAGTAAAGATATGTTAGTTAAAACACAAAAAACAGGTGGTTATGCTTTAGGGAGCGGTAATTCAATTCCTGATTATATTTCCAACGAGAATTGTCTTGCATTATTAAAAGCTGCCTTAGAAGGATATGGGGAACGGAGTTATTATGAAAAAAAATGAATGGCTAAAATGGCAACGATCACATCGCAACAAGACAATGCCTGTACTAACTTTTCCAGCGATAAAGGCTTTAAATACTTCCGTTAGAAGTATTGTACAAGACTCAACAAAACAGGCTGATTTGATGGAATTTATCGCTAATAAGTACCCTACTAGTGTAGCTATAGGTTTTATGGATTTATCCGTAGAAGCAGAAGCTTTTGGTTCTGAAGTTAGATTTTTTGACTTTGACGTTCCAACCATTATTGGTTCCATTATTAAAACAGATGAAGACGCAAAAACACTTATAGTTCCAGATCCTTTTACAGGTAGAACCAATACCTATATACAAGGGATAAAAAAAGCAAAAGAAAGAATTAGCGATAAACCAGTTTTTGCTGGAGTGATAGGACCTTTCTCTTTAGCTGGTAGATTAATGGATATGACAGAAATTATGATTAATTGTTATATCAATCCAGAAATAGTAGTTATGACACTTCAAAAAACAACAGATTTTATAATTAATTATATTAATGCATTTAAATCTGTTGGTGCTGATGGTGTATTAATGGCGGAACCAGCTGCTGGACTTTTATCACCTGAATTGTGTCAAAAATTTTCTAGTAAATACATTAAGCAGATAAAAGAAGCTGTTAGTGATGATTCCTTTGTCTTTGGGTATCATAACTGTGGGAATGTTTTGGCTGTGGCCAAAGAAATAATTGAAATAGACGCAGATATATATCACTTTGGTGATGCGATTGATATTAAAAAGATGTTGGATATTATGCCAGAGAAGTGCCTTATTATGGGTAATATAAATCCATCAAAGTTTATTAAGGATTCCTTAAAAAAAGAGATTTATAATGATACTTATGAATTACTAAAAGAATGTAATAAACACAGTAACTTTGTTATTTCAACAGGATGTGATATTCCTTGTAGTGCACCATTAGAAAATGTGCAAAGTTATTTTGATGCAGTAACAGATTTTTATAAAAATGATTAGCACTTGACAAGTGCTTTTCTTTTCAAGGTGAAAAAATGATAGAAAGAATAAATATCGAAAAACTAAATATGAAAGGCTGTCAGTATATTCAAGTATATTTACCAGAAGGCTACTATAGTTCAAGTAGAAATTTTGATGTTATATATATGCATGATGGGCATAATCTTTTTGATATTAACACATCTGCCTTTGGTATGGTTTGGGGTATTGATAAGATTTTAGGTAAAAGAGAAAAAGAAAAGAAGAAGACATATATAATTATTGGTATTGAATGTCCTAGTATGGAAAGATATTCAATCTATAGCCCATGGAACTGTAGTTTTAAAAATGACTATTCAGTTTCTCTGTACGACAACTTAGGTGGTAAGGGAAAAGAATATGCAGAATGGATCATTGAAAAATTAATTCCAATGGTTGAGAATAGATATAGAACAAGTAATCAAAGATATATGGCAGGTTCTTCGATGGGTGGTATAACTACATTATATACAGGTATTACATACTCGAACATATTCAAAGGAATAGGATTATTCTCCCCTGCAATATGGTTTTCAAAGCCTGAAATGATTGAATTTGTAAAATCATTTACTAAGATGAATGCATCGATTTATCTTGATATTGGTTGTAAAGAAACAAGTAATGAAGATATTAAAAACTTTAAGGAAATATATCTGGAAGATGCAAGAGAAATGAAGGAATTACTTGTTCAAAAAGAGTTAAAAAACATGAAATATTTTGAAGATAGTGAAGGACAACATAATGAACTGTTTTGGAGTAAAAGATTTAACTACTTTTTAGATTTTATTGAAACACTTTAATTTGGGTTTATTTGTAATAGTTCGGAAACTGCTATTTAGTATTATCAACTAAAATATTAAGAAGTGCTCTTATGACAAAGAGTACTTTTTTTATGGAAACTATCTTATAGTGATTAGTTCAAATTCGGAATAGTGGATTGGTATGGTTTTTAAACAGTGGTTATAATAGTATATGCATACAAAGATGAAAGGAAAAATAACCATGCCAAGTAATAATAGTAAGTATTCAGTAGAGATGAGAGAAAAAACAGTAAAGTTTATACTTGACTCAGGAAAATCAGCTACTTCAGTCGCAGAGGAATTAGGAATTGATACTAACACAGTGTGCAGATGGGTAAGAGATTATAGAAGGAAAAATAATATGCCTTCATACGCCGAGGAAAAAGGCGTAATGAAAAGACCATATAAGAGAAAAGATGAGAAGGATCTAAAAATTGAAGAATTGAAAATTGAAATCAAGAAAAAAGATAAACAATTAGAAGAAGAAAAAGAAAAGGTGGAGATTCTAAAAAAATCCCTGCGCATCTTCATGGAACATCACGAATGAAATATGAAGCGATTCATAAATTAACCTCGTCACATAGCGTGAGGAAGATGTGCATTGTGTTAAATGTAAGAGAACGAGGATATTATCAATGGCTTAAACAAGAAGTTAGAAGAAACCAACGAAGAAAATCAGAATTAGATCTTGTAAAAGCGGTTGAGAATACATTTAGAGATAATAAAGAGATATATGGTAGTAGAAAGATACATAGAGCATTACTAAAGGATGGAATAGAAGTAAGTGAGTGGAAAGTTCGCAGAATTATGCGACAAAACGGATTTTATTCAATTGTTAATAAAAAGTACAAAGCATATTCAAATAAGAAATTAAATGGAAGATATGCAGCTGATATAATTAAACAAAACTTTAAAGTAGAAATACCTAATAAGATATGGGTAAGTGATATTACATATATAAAAACAACACTAGGTTGGTACTACCTTGCTTGTGTAATGGATTTATATAATAGAGAAGTAATAGGTTACTCAACTAGTAAGAACATTGACACAGAACTTGTAAAAAGAGCTCTAGGAAATGCTATTGCTAAATACCCTAATGTAGAGGGCACTATCTTCCATAGTGATAGAGGGAGCCAGTATGCCAGCGCTGGATGTAAAAACATACTTAGTGATCACAAAATGATTCAAAGTATGAGTAGACCCGGCTGTCCATATGATAACTCTTGTATAGAGAGTTTCTTTGCTTGTTTAAAAAAGGAATGTATCTATAGAAGACAATACTTTAATCCATCTCAAGTAGATGTGGATATCTTTAGTTATATTGAACTATTCTATAACAGGAAAAGAATGCATTCTTATTTAAATTATTTATCTCCAATTAGTTACAGAATTCAAAAATAGGGCTTTTATATCCGCCTAATAAATGATATAATCCTATGTATATATATTCATTATTACTATATGTTAAAAATACACTTAATCCACCAGTAGAAATAACTTCTAAATTTAATGGAACAGTTCTAATGTTTGATTGTGCGCTTAATTCCTCAATCGCTCTTACAAGTACTGGGTATATCTATAGCTGGGGAGATGGGTATTACGGTACCTTAGCAGACGGTTCCACTTCAGATAATAATATTCCTTATAACAACACTATTTATTGGGGATTTACTACGGGAGAAACCTTAGCCTTCTTAGAAGCAAGCTATCACGGAATAGCTGTAACAACTACAGGAAGAGTTTTAACTTGGGGATATAATGATTACGGACAATTAGGAGATAATTCACAAGTTCAAGCACCAGCACCTGCTCCTATAGATTTTCCAATCTATACAACAGTAGATTCTGTTGTATTTACAGAATATAACGCGATGATTTCTGTTTATACTCCTGAAAGAGTAGGATATGTGTTTAATGGTTGGTATCTTGATAAAGAGTTAACAGTAGCCTATGTATTTGGTACAATGCCTGCTTATGATTTCGAATTATATGCATCATGGGTTGTTGAATAATTTAATTACTATAGTTTAAACAAAAGACCTCTTATTTAGGAAAACCTAAAATGAGGTCTTTTTCTAAAACGCCTTAACTAACAATTCATTACATGATATAATTTATATATATAACTAGCATAAGCGAAAGGAGACTATAATCTTGATCAAACAATATGAATTATACTTAGAGTTAAAAGGAGCGAAACCAAAAGTTTGGCGTAATATTTTAGTAAATAAATCTATGACTGTGGCTGAACTTGCCTATATTATTCTAACAGTCTTTGAGATGAGAGCGAGTCATCTATTTAAAGTCATCGCTCCAGTTGGAAAGAGGCTTTTAAAAGCCTATCGTTTGGCTTCTGGAGATTCGTTTGACGCTGTTGCTTTTAAAAAGGAGCACCCAAATTTATCTGAGATGACACACAGTTATGAATTATTAGATTTTGTTGAGAGAGATATCTCAACAAAAAACCAAAATCACCTTCTCTTTAATGTAAGAAAATCAAAGCTGGAACATGCTATTGCTTCAATAGGGGAGCAAATGGAGTTATGGTATGATTTTGGAGATGATTGGTTTATTAAGATTAAACTTATTAATATTGAAGAAGTGGAAGAAAATACAAAATTACCAATTGTTACTAAAGGAAAAGGCTTTGGAATCATTGAAGATTGTGGTGGAATTGATGGTTTAAAATATATCATCACCACTTCGAAAAACAAAGACTCAGATGAATATCAAAACTTTATAGATTGGTATGGTCTAGAAGATATACACTTTTCAAGTTTTGATATAGAAGAGATGAATCAAAGATTAGAAGTAATACCTAGTATTTACAAACGCAGTTATGAAAAAAAGATAGTACCAACTGAAGAAGAACTTGATTTGATTGTAAGAAGACAATAAGGTGAATTTGCCTAAAATCAAAACTTTAATAAAGTTACTAAAACAGCTGAGAAGTATGGAGATACAGTTATTTTCAGAATAAACAAGCCTGCCAAGTAATAATAGTAAGCAAGACATATTTTAGAACTAATAGATGGTTATATCGTACCATTTTTGTCTTGCTAAACTTTGGTAGAAATGATAAAAATATATGTTAATTATTATTGCTTTATTGACTTACGTATCAAAATGAGTATACAATATCTATTGAGGTGCTAATTATGGAAATAAATCCTTATGTAAGATTTGCGATGCATCATGTTTATTTGGAAGGTTACTACATCTCCAGACAAATATGGGATCATGAGATTATATATATAGAAGAGGGTAGTATGAAAATTACTATTGATGGTAAGTTATATATAGTCAAGAAAGATGATGTAATAATCCTAAGGCCAGGTGTACCACACATTATTGAATGGAACAATGAGGATTGTAAACAACCTCATGTTCATTTTGATTTCTTTGAACAAGAGAATAGTAGTGAAGTAGGAGTGAGCTTAAGGAATCCAAGTCAAATGAATTATATTGAGAAAAACTACTTTAGGGAAGACTACCTAAGCAAAAACAGTATTGATTTGCCATATGTGTTTCATTTAAAACAATCAAGGATAGTAAAAACATTAATCTATAAGATTATCGATGAGTATGAGTATAAATTTCAAAACTATCAGATAGTCTTAAAAGGATTACTGATTCAATTATTTGCATACATACTAAGGGATTATCGATTAGGTCAAATTAAAAACCACCATGTGAATGTAGGTTTGCTAGATGAATTGGTTGAGTATATGGTTGAGAACTCTGAGAACTCATTGACATTAGATGATTTTGTAGATTTTTCTGGAATAGGTAAATGGGAGTTGAATCATGTATTTAAAGAAGGGTACTTGATAACGCCGATGAGATACTATAACAACCTACGCCTATCTAAAGCCAAAAACCTGATTATGTTCTCAGGTTTAAGTATAAAGCAAGTGGCATACAAAATGAATTTTGATTCACCACAAACATTTTCTAGATGGTTTAAGAATTTAGATGAGCATCCACCTGTATTTTACAAACAAAATTGACAATTACGACAAATTGTCTTTTTTTTAATAAGATATTACTAATAGAAAAATAGTCATATAAGAGTGTTTTTAATACTTTTGCTGGGGTTATATTTTTACTGGGTTTCAAATAAGTGTTAAGTGATACTCTTTTTTTGCTATTTATTATGATAATTAATAGTGCTATAATTTTGACAAATGGAGGAGAATATGAAAAAGTTTTTTTTATTAGCTATTGTAAGCGTTTTATCAATAGCATTTATCGGGTGTGAACCACCTTCAGATATAACAACTAATTTAAGAGAAGAATATATAGAAGAGAATGCATCTGGAGTATCGTTGTGGACTATGGACTTTGAGGAATGGAATAATCAAATTAATATTAAACAAAGATTAGACTTCAATGATATCCAAGACGATGGTATTCAACTTAATCAAGTTTTAATTGAAATGAATTCTTTTGAGGACATGATTAGGTCAGCTCGAGAAACAGGTGGAGTACCTGATATATATATGGTATCTTACGGTAATGTTTATAAAGAAGTTCAAAATGGTAACATTATTGACCTAACATCGTATTTCGATCAATCTATTTGGAATGATTTAACTGAAACTGCTAAAGACGGTGTAAGTTATGGTGATGCGTATTATGCTTTTCCAATCTTATTTGAACCTTCATCATTATTATTCTATCGAAAAGACTTACTACAACAATATGCGGGAACAGATACTGTTCCAACAAATTGGAGTGACTTCTTAGTATTATTAGATTCAGTGAAAACTGGGATCTCTGATTCAGGCGATAGAGGGATCTATCCGTTTGATGTCCCTAAAGGTGTTGCCTTAGGTTGGGGAACTTGGGGATTACAATACAGTGCTACAGGTGGATTGGCAATAACTGATGATTGGACGACTTCAAGATTAGAAAATAGTGGATTCAGTGATTTAGCTAATTTGTGGTCTACTTTATACGCAGATGGTCTTGTACCACTTAGTTCAGGTGATTACACAGAAGTTATAAATGACTTATGTATGAATAAACTAGTTATGACAACTGCTGGAAGCTGGAGTATCGCTACTATCATTAAAGAGTACCCTGACTTAGTAGATAAAATTGGCGTTATGCCTATGCCTACTTTTGATGGCGAACAAAACACAGCAACAGCTACAAATGGTGGTTGGACTTATGTAATTTCTAGTCAATGTCAAAACGTAGAAGCAGCTGTAGAAGTTATTAAGTTTTTAGTGGCTGAGAATACTGAAAAACCTTTAGAGTATTTTGAAGTTTCTAACTACTCAAAAACATCTCCAAGAATTTCAATACAAAATCTTATTGAAAGTCAACTTGGAACTCAATCAACAGTACCAATAGACTGGGTTGAAACAGTTTATAGTGTAAGCAACAATGCGATTTTAGAACCTATATATTCATGGGATATATCAATCACTGTTTCTTCAATGCTTGAAAATGCGGCGTTAGGAAATAATATTGATGCAGAACTCATAGCTGCAAATCAATCAATAATCGATATTATAGAGGAACAAAACTTAGCAAATAATAATCCTAGAGGGTGATGTAATGAGAAAGAATGTTGATAACAAATCAGCATACCTTATGTTAATACCAACAATTGTATTACTGATTACTTTCGTATACATTCCTTTATCTATGGCTTTATTCAGAAGTTTCTTTGAATCAACGCCAGAAGGAACTCAATTTCTAGGATTTCAAACTTTTATACAAACCATAACAAATGAATACTTTATGAAGAGTATTTGGACAGTTTTAAAACTATCAATAACTATTACTTTAACCCAATTAGTTATCTCATTTTTATTCGCTAACGCATTGGTTAAAGTCAATAAAAAGTTAAGTGTGATTTCAAGAACGTTGATATACTTGCCTAACTTAATATCTGGAATAGTAGTTGCGGTTATATTTACCTTATTAACAACTTTCAATGGGGGAATTATTAACTCCTTACTTGAAAGCATAGGCGGAAGTCCTATCGCTTTCAATAATGACTATTTCTGGTCACCATTAAGTATAATTATTCCAACAATCTGGATTGGATTTGGATATTTTTCTTTAGTAATGTATGCGGGAATTATTAATATCCCTAAAACATACTTTGAAGCAGCTGAAGTTGATGGAGCGAGTTTCCTTCAAAAGATGTTTTATATCACAATTCCTATGATGAAGAATTACTTCATCTTACTAGTAGTAACGATGATTGTTGTAAATCTTCAGATGTTTGAAATACCGATGATCATGACAAATGGCCAGCCAGCTAACACTACACTGACACCAGTTCTGTATTTAATTCATAGTAGATCCAATGGAAACATTAGTGACACTGAAATTACTACAGCTGCAATCTTAATTATGATTATTATCATTATCATCAACAGTAGTATTTTCTACCTCTTCAAGAATAAAAAGGGAAGGAAGTGGGAAATGTGAAAAAGCGAAATAAGAAACTAATACTAGATTTACTTGTAGTTCTAGTTGTGTTTATGATCTTCTTGCCTATCCTTTTGATGATACCATCAATGTTCAAAGATAAATATGAGATTTTCTCATATCCATGGCATTTGTTCCCATCAAATTTTACAGTAGATAATTTTTCAAGACTGTTGTATTTAGAATACACATCACTTGCGATTAATTTCTTCCGTTCAATGTTCGTTACGATATTCGTAGCTTCAGTAGCTGTTGTATTAGCACTGTCGATAAACATGATTGCTGGATTTGCATTCGCCAGACTAAGGTTTTTTGGAAAGAATGCGCTTTGGGTAATGGTCTTATTTACCATGTTTATTCCGGGGATTACCATATTGATAACTTCTGTCAAAGTAGTAACTGCATTAGGAATGCTTGATTCTATCTGGGTATTAATTATCCCGGGATTAGTTTCTGCCTATAATATTTTCTTTTTTAGACAGTTTTATCTAGGGTTTCCAAAGGAAATTGATGAGGCAGCTAAGATAGATGGAGCGACTAATTTCCAGCTGTTCAGACATATCTTCTTACCAATGTCAAAAACACCAATGGTAATTATTGGAGCGAGCATCTTTATGGGTTATTACAACTCATACTTATGGCCAACATTAACCATATCTCAAGAGAGAAAAGACTTGTTCCAAATTATGTATATTATCAGAATGTTATTTAATGATTCATCAACTATTGGTTATGGTAGTGTTCTAGCAGCTACATTTGTTAGTTTAGTACCACCATTATTGATTTTCATCATCGTACAAAAATATATAAGAGAGGGTATCGCTTTAGCCGGTATTAAATAGGTAAATAAATGGAAAACTATATATCAAATTTAAGTAATATTTTTATGGAAAAGAAATCCATTAGAAAGAGGCTGTCTAGTTATGATGTAACTGGGGGGAATGATGATCGTATCTATATCAAACCTGGCGAATCAAGAGTAATAGCTGACATAGACGCAGCTGGAATCATCAATCATATATGGATGACACATATGAATGATGAGTTTAAAGAAGAAAAAGAAAGCCTAAGAAAAGTTATTATTGAAATATACTGGGACAATCATGATCATCCAAGTGTTCAAGTTCCTCTAGGTGATTTCTTTGGAATGGGACACGCGATGACGAAGAACTTCGTTTCTGCACCATTACAAATGAGTCCAGAAGACGGTAGAGGACTTAATTCATGGTGGCCGATGCCATTCAAGAAAAATGCTAAGATAAAGATAATCAATGACTGTGAGACAATGTTAATTTTGTATTATTACATTGATTATGAGATATATAAAGAAATACCTAATAATTTCCTCTATTTTCACGCTTTATGGCATCGTGATTGTCCAACAGATGGAAAGAACCGCGAAGATTTTAAAACGCATCATGAGTGGTGTTTTGAAGGTCAAAACACAACAGGAGATGGCAATTATATTGTCTTAGAAACTGAGGGTAAAGGGCATTACTGTGGTTGTCATATAGATATTCACAACTTCAGTGATAGTACTGAATGGGACTGGCCAGGAGAAGGTGACGATATGATCTTTATTGATGGAGAGTCATGGCCACCAAATATTCATGGGACCGGTACTGAGGATTATGTAAATATGGCATGGTGTCCTAGACAAGAACATCACGCTCCATATCATGGCTTGTTAATGGGTGGAGATGAAAATTGGAAAGGTAAAATAACATATTACCGCTATCATATCCAAGATCCAATTCCATTTAAAAAATCAATAAAAGTTACAATTGAACATGGACATAATAATCATCGTTCAGATGATATATCAACAACAGCTTATTGGTACCAAACACTAACCGAAAAGCCGTTTAAACCGATTTTAAAGGTAGAGAAAAGACTGCCTCTTAAAAAAATAATAAACAAATAAGAGAAGGAGAAAGAAATGAAAAAATTAGCAAAACTTTTTATATTATTATCATTAGTAATGGTTTGCTCTATTAGTTTTGTCATTTTTGCTGAAACACGTGAAGGTGATGAATTAATTACCAATGGTGATTTTGATTTTCAAGCAGGAGAACTAGCTTTTCCTGACCCCGTATTTGGAGCTGAATATGGAAATGCAGCTGGATGGGGAACACTAGCGTGGGACTCAGCTGCACTAGCAATAGAAGATCCTGATGATGCAACAAATACTGTATTAAAATTGAGCTTGTATGATGATGCTAAAGCTTGGTCTAGTTTCTTTAGATTTATGACAATCAATGGGTCAACTACATATGATATTTCAATTGACTTTAAGATTGTAGGATCTACAGACAATATTGGTTTTAGATTTGCAGGTGCTCCTGCACTTGAAATAGTTTTCTTAGATCATGCATCAAAAACAGCTATCGCTGATAAAACTGATTGGTACAATGTTGAATTCCAATTTGATACAGCTGCTGGTTCATATGATTCAATAGCTTTATGGTTTAATACATTAGGCTCAGTAGATAATTATGCACTTTTAGATAATATCTCGGTAAAAGAAGCAGGAACTGATATTGAATTAAATGTTGGTGGAGATTTTGAAGGATTTTTAGATTATGCACCTGGTTTAGATTTAACTGAAACAGTTAATAGTTATGGATTCTTTGGAACTAATGCACAAGTAGGCGGCGGTTTTGGTACAATAAATACTGGTGGATACATTGCCAAAGAAGTTGTACTAGCAACAGCTGATTATAGAACAGCTTTCGACTTTACAATTGCTGATGTAACTAATGGAACAGCTTCAATTGAGTATTACAATGCAAGCGATGCAGTAGTAGCTTCAGAAGTAATTATGACAGCTGGTGTTATTGATTCAAGTAATGTAACTCTTGTAGGTTCTGATTATAGCTATAATTCAGATACACCATTAACAGAGACTTGTTCTTATGTAAAAATTAATTACACAGGAGATTCAAGTTTAGTAATTGATAACTTAAGTATTAAAGAATTACAAGAAATACCTGATAATCCATTTGACCCTAGTACTACTTACTATGAAGTAAGTCAATTATTAGTAAATGGAGACTTTGAAGCATTTGACGCAGGACAAGTTTTCTCAGAAGAACAACTTGAAGGTGCTTGGGGTTCTATCTCATTAGATGGCCCAGCAATGATATCTTCAGTAAATGATTCTAAAGTGATGGACTTAGGCAAAACAGCTGGTAAAATGTATACTAGTGCGTTTGTTATTACACCACCTGAATTAATGGTTAATGATTTATTAAGATTAAGATATGATTATAAATTAGATTTAGAATCTGATTTATCAACAATCGTTGTCGCTAACTCTGGTTTTGTTGGAGCTTCAAATGAGGACTATTATACAGTAGACCTTAAAACTATCCTTGATGGTAATGATACTGTAGGTAATGAATTACTTAACATGCCTGTATCAGTTACTGATAATGGAGATGGTTGGTTTACGGTAGAAATGGATTTCCAAGTATCAACTGAATTCTTAATCAAATGTAATAGTATAAGATTCTTATTTACACCAACAAGTGATAATGATCACTTATACATAGATAATGTGGAATTAATCGTTTTAGACGATGAAGAACCAACTAATTTAGCTACTGCTTTAGAAATAACAGAAGCTGACCAAGAGATAACAGAAGGCGAAGAAGTAACATTAAACGCAACTGTTACACCAGCTGACGCTGATAACAATAGCTTAACATGGGCTAGTTCAGATGAAGCAATCGCTACAATCGACGCATCTGGTAAAGTAACAGCTGTAGCAAAAGGTGCAGTAACAATTACTTGTAGCTTAGATGACGATTCTTTAACTGATACAATTATTGTAACTGTTCTAGAAGCACCAAGTGGTTTTGGAATAGGTGCTATCATAGCGTCTTGTGTAGTTGGATTTGCCGCTATAGTAGGAGTAGTAATATTCATTAAAAGGAGATAACTTTAACATGAAGAAGTTTTTAGTATCGTTATTATTAATTGTTATGTCATTTACAATACTTTCATGTGATGCAAGTAAATATGTTATACCAGATATCATTGGTATGGATATTAATGAAGCTAAGCTTTTAATCGCAGGGGAAGTTAAGACAGAAATTACATATGAATCTACAAACCAACATTTACCAGATTTGGTACTTGGTTTTCAAGATGGATTAGAGGTAAATGACAAGATGAATAAAAACAAAACACTTAATATAATAGTTGCACAAGCACCTGAAGGATCGTTTACACATTCAAATGAGATAGAGTATGTATATGATTTAGGTTTCGTTACTGGTCCAGATTCTCAGAATTTTGATTTATTAAGAGAAACAGGAATCGGAAGTACAGACCTAGGGATACCGGTAACAATTGATGATAAGATTGTATTCTTATATGGAGATACATTCAGCGGTACAGAAAACATGTCAGGCATATGGAATTCAAACGTTATGGTTGAATTCACAGATACAGATTTCAGTGATGGAATCACATTTTCTAGAGTAATAACAAATGATAGAGGTTTTGCGCTAGCTTTTGCGCAGGGCCTCCATCATAAATCAGAAACTGATGAGGAATCTCAAAGCCCATCTAGAGAAGTAACTAAAATACCTACTGGAGGTATTCAAGTAGGTGAAGATGTGTATTTCTTCTATATGTCAGTTAGATATTGGGGAAGTCATGGAGATTGGGGAGTAAGTTACAATCAAGTTGTTAAGTCAGACACGAGTTTGTCAAGTTTTTCTGAAGTCGATGGACTTAGATGGACCGAAGAACTTGCAGCTAACTTTGGTCAGATATTTCCTTTCGAAAATCCTGACCAACCAGACTATGTTTACTTTGTAAGTATACCTGGCGGACGATTTGGCGGAGTAGCTTTATTTAGAGTCTTGAAAACAAATTTTGAGAACTTTCAGAGCTATGAATATTACTTAGGTAATGACAACTGGGTATCAGGTTCAAATGGTTTACAACAGTTTAAAGAGAATCCACATTTGATTATTAGTGCACCATGTGGAGAGTTAAGTATAATGTATAATAACTACTTAGATAAATGGATGATTGTCTACCTTAGAAATGGTGAGATAATCATGCAAACAGCTGAGAACTTAATCGCTGATTGGAGTCAACCGATAACTTTAGTTACCGGTAGCGACTTTAATGGATTGTATGGGGGCTTTATAAGTCCTGATATGATCACTGATGATGGTAAGAAGTTCTATATGCAAGTATCTAGATGGTTACCAATATACCAAACACAACTAGTAGAAGTTGTTTTAAAATAAGAGCGCTTCTTGCGCTCTTAATTATTTAGAAGGGAGTATTTACTTATATGAATAGATTAGTAGGAGAATTACCTAAAGTAGGGATTCGACCAGTTATAGATGGAAGAATGAATGGTATTAGAGAGAGTTTAGAAGAACAAACAATGAATATGGCTTTAAAAGCTAAAGAAATTATTGAGACAATGAGACATGCTTCGGGTGAGCAAATTGAGTGTGTCATAGCTAAAACTACAATAGGTGGAGTGAGGGAATCGGCGGAATGCGATGCTTACTTCAAAAAGGAAAATGTAGAAGTGAGTCTTACCGTTACACCATGTTGGTGTTACGGAACAGAAACAATGGATACTGATTTATTAGTGCCCAAGGCAATTTGGGGTTTTAATGGAACGGAAAGACCAGGTGCTGTTTATCTAGCAGCTGCTTCAGCTGCGCATGATCAACTCGGATACCCAGTCTTTACCATATATGGCAAAGATGTTCAGGACTCAGATGATGAATCTGTACCTATTGATGTAATTAGTAAAATTAAATTATTTGTTAAGGCAGGAATTGCCTTAGCAACTATGAAGGGTAAGTCCTATCTAGCTATGGGAGGAACTTCAATGGGTATTGCAGGTTCTATAGTCGATAATAATTTCTTTTCTGACTACTTAGGTATGAGAAACGAGTTTGTCGACATGTCTGAGATGGAAAGAAGAATTGAACTTCAGATTTATGATCCAGAAGAATATAAAACCGCAATAGCTTGGGTAAAAGAAAACCTAAAAGAAGGTAAAGATTATAACTCAAAGATTTCAACAAGAGAAAAACTAGATAGAGATTGGGAATATGTTGTTAAGATGGTCTTAATCTTTAGAGACTTAATGATAGGAAATCCAAAACTTAAAGAATTAGGCTTTGGAGAAGAAGCGATGGGGCATAACGCTATCGCTGCTGGATTCCAAGGGCAAAGACAATGGACGGATTTTAGACCTAATGGAGATTTCCTAGAGACAATCCTAAATTCATCATTTGATTGGAATGGTATTAGAGAAGCTTATATTGTCGCAACTGAAAACGATTCTTTAAATGGAGTGTCTATGTTATTTGGTCACCTGTTAACAGGAACTGCACAAATCTTCTCTGATGTTAGAACTTATTGGTCAAAAGAAGCAGTGAAAAGAGTAACTGGACATACATTAACCGGAAAAGCAAAGAATGGCGTGATTCATTTAATCAATTCTGGGTCAACTACCTTAGACGGTACTGGACAACAAACTGATAATGAAGGAAACCCTTTGTTAAAGCATTACAAAGATATAACTAAGAATGACGTGAAAAAATGTATTGAAGCTACAGAGTTCTGTACAGCAAACCTTGATTATATGCGTGGTGGTGGATATTCATCTAAATTCCTTACTAAGGGAGCTATGCCAGTAACAATGTCGAGAATCAACATTGTGAAAGGCTTAGGTCCTGTTTTACAGATAGCTGAAGGCTATACTGTTGATTTACCTGAAGAAGTATATAATACAATTGATTTAAGAACAGATCCAGCTTGGCCAACAACTTGGTTTGTGCCTACGCTTACTGGTGAAGGGGCATTCACAAGCGTTTATCAAGTGATGAATAACTGGGGAGCTAATCATGGAGCTATTAGTTATGGTCATATTGGAGATCAATTAATTACTTTAGCATCTATGACAAGAATACCAGTCGCGATGCATAACGTTGATAAAGAAAGAATCTTTCGCCCAAAAACTTGGGCTGCTTATGGAACAAGCGATTTAGAATCAGCCGATTTTAGAGCTTGTAAGACATATGGCCCATTATATAAAAAGGTGTAAATATGAAATTAACAATCGGATTAGATTTCGGAACACTAAGTGTTAGAGCTGTTTTAGTAGACATTTCAAGTGGTGAAATAATTGCTTCAAGTGTATCTAAATATAGAAATGCTGTAATGGATAGTTATTTGGTTAATGGAATTAAATTACCTAATGACTATGCTTTACAAAATGCCTTAGATTATATAGAGTCAATGGAAACAGTAATTAATAAAATAACTAGTAATAATACTATAAACAATAAAGACATTATAGGTATAGGTGTTGATTTTACTGCATCAACTATCTTGCCTATGAAAGCTGATGGAACTCCATTATCTGCTCTATCGAAATATGAGAATAATCCCCATGCATACTCAAAACTTTGGAAACATCACAGCGCTGAAAAACAAGCTGTGAGAATATCTGAATTAGCTATTAAGAGTGAAGCGCCTTGGATTAAACGATATGGCAATAAGATATCAAGCGAATGGATGTTACCAAAGGTGCTAGAAATACTAGAAGAAGACCTAAAATTATTCAATGAAACAGATTATTTTGTTGAAGCAGGAGACTTTATTACTTACTACTTAACGAAGTCTTTCAAAAGAAGTTCTTGCCAAGCCGGATATAAGGGTATATGGCATTCTAAGAGTGGATATCCAAAGGATGAGTATTTAGTTAAACTAAACAAAAAACTTAAGGATATCTACAATACTAAGCTCTCAGGCGATATATTACCAATAGGTAAGAAAAGCGGGAGATTAACTAGTGAACTAGCTAACAAGTATGGATTGAAGCAAATTCCTGTTTCGGTAAGTGTTATTGATGCTCATGTAGCTGCACCTGCATGTCAAGCTGTAAACAGCGGAGACATGCTAATGATTATTGGAACTTCATCATGTGATATTGTATTAAGCGAAAAAGAAGTAAATATACCTGGCATTCAAGGTGTTGTAAAAGATGGGGCTATTCCTAATCTATTTGCATATGAATCAGGACAACCTGCAGTGGGGGATATCTTCTCTTGGTATATAGAAAATCATTTACCTAGTGGATACTATGCATATGCAAAAGGAAATAATCAAAACATTTATCAGTACATGGAAGATAGAATCAAACTAATACCGAAGACTAAGCCTAGACTACTAGCATTAGACTGGTGGAATGGGAATAGATCTGTATTGGTTGATCCAGATTTAAGTGGGATTTTAGTTGGCTATAATCTTCAAACTACACCTGAAGATATTTATAGAGCGCTTATAGAAGCAACAGCTTTCGGTAAAAGAGTAACTATAGAAGCATATGAATCAAATGGTATAGAAGTAAAAAGGCTAATAGCTTGTGGTGGTTTAGCAACTAAAAATAAGTATTTATTGCAATGTTATGCAAATATACTTAAAAGACCTGTATTCTTTACAGAAGAAGAGTATGCACCTGCGCTTGGCGCAGCCATCTTTGGAGCTTTGGCTGCTAAAGACAATGGTGGATATTCATCAATTGAGGTTGCCAGTAAATATATGTCTAAGTTAGTTGAAGAACCTATTCTACCTAACAAAGACTTCAATTATGATGAACTATTCAAAATGTATATAGAGCTACATGATTATTTCGGCAAGCATTCAAAATTAATGAAAAAACTTAAATTACTACAGTAAAAAATACAGAAGACAGAATCCTCGGATTCTGTCTTCTTATCGTTATATATACTCTTACTAAACTATTTATTCGTTCTCAATCCAACTGGCATAAAGTGTAATATCTTCTGTGCCCATTAAATCAAATGTGTAAGCAATTAACTCAAGTTCTAAAGGTTCAGTTACAGCAGTATTGAATGCTTGAGTAATAGCTGTGAATCATGAACCATCATTACTATTAAATGTGATAGTGAATTGATCAGCTTTATATACATAATATGTTATTACAGTATGAGTTACTTCATCATTTGTTTAAGTTCAATTGCCTTTGTAGATATCAATTAAAGACATAACTAGAGCGATAGATACCACACCAAAGACAACAATATCTTCGTTTTACAATACATCTTCAGAGGTGTAATATCCTAAAACTAGTTTAGTCTTTTTGTAATTCTCGCCTTGTTTTTAGACAGATATGTCGCAAAGCTGACTTTATATTCTCCAAATGTATTATATATGATACTTATATGATGATTTAAAAAAAATGTGTAGGGAATAGGCCATGGTTTTATATGCAGTTAGCATGTAATTAATTTAGACACATCTGTTCTGTTTTACAGTTGGTGGAAATTATATAATATTTATAGAAACAAAAATTTAAGGAGGAATTATGAAGAAAGTTTTATTATTTGCAGTAATGATTTCACTGACTTTATTTTTTGTTGGGAGTATTGTTGTTAAAGCAGATACTTTTTTTGTAGTGCTTAAATTTTACTGAAAACCTTATTTTACATCTCATTTTAGATTATATAGTGATATAATGTAATTTATATGTGATATATGTCAATCTTACTTGGAGGATTTTATGAAAAAATATAATATTTTAATCTTGTTGCTATTAAGCTTGTTTTTAGTAGGTTGTAATGATACTTCAACAGAAGATATAAATACTACAGTAACCGCAGTAACTACATTAGAAATAGAAGAGGATAAAACCTATTTAGTTGACGTTGTGGATTTGACTAACGATTACTCTTTTAGTGCAACAAAGCTAAATATCTATGAGTATGGAATAGATCCTGATATCCCTTATGTTGATATAGAGGAGTTTATCGGTATCTTAGATGAAGGCTTAGTTGATCTGTCATTACATGCTAGTGGAGATGTTTTATCTGTATCTTATGATATCTATTATTCGGAAACAGAATTCTTTACTGCTATTTTGGAGTTTAATGCAGAGGAGAATACAATATATTACAATGATTTTAATTTTAGTTCCGGTATTGGAATTGATAATATTGAATATACTACTAATATTGAAACTGTAGATTTTATAGTTAATGATTTGGGTGATACAGAAAAAACAATCGACTTAGATGACTATGATATGGAAATACTTCGCAGCGAAGATGAGTTTCACATATCATTCTATTTAACTAATCTATTATTATCTGGAGATATAATAAACTTGTATTTTAACGATGATGAAATCTACATTGTTGATGACCCTATGAAGTTGTTGTTAGAGTTAGAGGAGACTTCATTACCAACTGATGTAAATGAAACAAACCTAATCAAACATACTGCTAATTATTCAGCTTTATTGTTTGATAATTTCTATGGACTCAAAGAAGAATTTAACTATGATGATTTTGTTGCTGAATTTGCAAGTTTTGACATGTATTCAGCTTCTACAATAGCTGAGTTTGATGAGAATTTTACTGAGTTTATCTTTGATTTAGATGAAATACATACTACAGTTGTTGATTACGGTTATAATAGAGATTCAGTAAATCTACCAGAATTACCAACTAATTCTCGATATATTAGGTTCATTACCACGCTACTCAACTCTGGTTATTTTAACAAAGGCTATGATATTAGTTTTACAGAAGAGGCAGAATACTATTATTTAGATATAGTTGAATTTAATCTTGAAACAAAAGATAATTTAGCAAGCTTCCTTCAAGATTTAAATCCAAACAAAAAAATAATTGTTGATTTATCAACTTGTACTGGAGGTAATTTAATCTCTGTTGTTGAATTGCTAGCCTATGTAACAAACGACCCGCTTGACCTTAACTACATAAATCCAGCTACTGGTGAATCTTTCACAGAGTCACTTCAATCACTTGAGCCTAAAGCTCTAGAGAACGAGTTTCAGTTCTATACTTCCTACGCTACCTTTAGCGCAGCGAATCTATTAGTATCAATTGTTAAAGATAACGATTTAGCTATAGTTTTTGGCTCAAACACAACTGGTGGAGCTTGTGCAGTTAACTATACAGTTCTACCAAACAATATGATTATTTCTTATTCTACAAATTTTTTATTAACGAATAGTTCATTTGAATCTATAGAATTTGGAATAGAACCGGATATATCTGTTTCATCATATGATAGTTTCTATGAAGCTTATCTAGAAACAAATAGATACCTTGATACAAATGCTGATATAAGAGTGGTTAGTACAGGGACAACTGCAAAGAATATTAGTTTGGAACTGATAAAAGACAGAGTTCCATCTATAGTAAATATAAACGGATATGTTATTAATATCTATAATAAAGATGAGACAGAAATTTTATATAGCGAAACGATAGTTAGTGGGGACGAATTTACATTCACTCACAGTTTTAATGATTACCAAGACTTATTAATTATAAGAGTAAATTGTTTGTATCAAATAAACGGTGTGGATAGAGTAGAAGAGATTGGTTATAGAGTCGTAGATGATATGTCTAATTTCTTCACAACCGATACAGTTACCGTTCCAATAGGAGCAATATACAACGCTAATAAATATGATAGATCAATTGATGATGAATATATCAAAATAGAGATAACTGAAGCAGCCGTCTATAGGATAGGTATCAGTGGGGATTTTGATGGAAGCCACAAAGTATATGATTTAGAAGGAAATGAAGTTGCTAGATCCAATTATTTTTCATTGGATGTGGGTACTTATATAGTTGAGATAAATCCTATTAGAGAAGAAGGAGATTACACGATTCTTATAGAGTCGGTATATGATGATGCTCCTTTTGGTCAAAATATTACATTGATTGAAGGGAATTCTAACACATCTACAGTAACTTATGACTATGACAGGGATGTTGAATGGATTAATCTCACGCTTCTAGAAGAAGCTGAAGTAACAATTTCAATGGATAATTTGACAAGAAACTATTTTATAGCTGATAAATATGGAGAAGATTATAATAGTCATACTGATTTTATCAGTCCCTATAAAACTAGAACATTTATTCTCCCTAAAGGGGAATATATGTTAGGGTTCCATTCTGCTAACTTTGTTCCACTAGGGTCAATTACGGTTACTTTTGATGTTGATTATATGATAAATGATTTTTCAGGAGATATCTTTTTAAATGACACGAATTTTGGACAATTATTGATTGGCGAAAACATTATGACATTTGAAGGCTTTTGTGACAGAGATATTTATGAACTTGTCCTTACTGAAATAACGGATTTAATGATTGATGGTGGTGGCGTTGTTTCGTCTTGTCTGATTGGCGAAGATGGGGACTGTGATTTTGCAAATCAGTTTTATAACTTGCAACCAGGAACGTACTACCTTATGTTTACTACCAATGGTGTTATTGAAGAGTCTGTAACTCAAGCTGCTGAAATAATTTTATTACATGACGAATCAACTGAAAGCAATATGTTGCCAATTGAGTTGGATGAGGAATTTACTGTAATAATCGAGGTTGATGAAGATGTTGATTATTATACCTTCACAATTGATGAATTAACCACGATTGAGATGATTCAGGAAAATGCTAGTACATCTTTTACTAGATTATATTTGGATGATGGTTTATGGACTCAAGTCTGGGAGACAAGTTATGATGAAAAAACATTCCAACTAGCTCCAGGTGATTATATTCTAGCAATTGGCGAATTTGTAAGTGAGCTAAATGAAGTAGAAATATATACGGTAATACTAAATACTTATACTACAGTTGATTTAGACCCAAACTTAACGGGCTTAGCAGATGAAGTATATCGTACAGTTGATTTTACAACTGAGGATCATATCCATTTGGTTGGGGAAATCGATTATATAGGAGATTGGGATATATATAGGATAGTTATTAATGAAGCTGGAACGTATTCAGTGTCTAGTTACACAGATAGTGATATGCAATTCTATATAATCCTTGAAACAGGTGAATGGGAAAGAGTAATGTATAATACAATGGAATTATCAGTTGGTGTACACTATCTGTTAGTAAGACAAATGTATGACCAAGATACAATCAGTTATGAATTGTTTTTTGGTAAAAGAAATAATTAATATAGCAGACTACGTTTTTGATGCAATCATTACTAATTTCAATGCAATGATAGCTGTAGGAAATCAAACTATTTCAATGATGAATCAGATAATACATATATCGAATTTGAAGTAAAATCAATATAGATAAGAATAAAAAAGCCTAAACTAGGATTAAACTTAGTTTAGGCTTTTTTGCACTGCTATGAAAAAGTGATACACATTGCCCCCTCTTGATGATAAAATAGAATGAAGAAAGAGAAGGAAATAAAAAATGGCCAAAACGTACAGTTTAGACTTTAAATTAAAGTTAGTAAAGATGATTTTAAATGAACATATAAGCAAACATGAAATAGAAAGAACTTTTAATGTATCAAGATAATCTTAAAGAGAGAGGGTACTTAAGTATGGAAGCGAGGGAGTAAGTGGTTTACTGCCGAAAAGAAAAGTAAAAGAAAAAATCTACATCGATTACGAAGAAGAAACAATAGAATCACTTAAGTAGGAAAATTTATTGTTAAAGATAGAAATTGAACGATTAAAAAAAGGCTATACAGAATCAGATGCAAAATATCTAAAAAAAACAAATTCTAGAATTTGAATATAATCTAATATATTAATTTAGAGCGAAATATTATATCAATGAATTATGCGAATTCATTGATATAAACAGATGCGGATACTATCGATGGTTTAAAAGGTTGGGAACTAAAACCAAAGGTGAAAAGCAAAAGGAATCAGTTAAAATAAAAATTAAGAAATATCATGAATTATATCCAACAAAAGGATACAGAAATATAAGAAGAGAGATCATGAGAGAAGATGGATGGATAGTAAGTTTATATATGATGTATCAATGTTTCAAAGAAATGTGAATAGCATCATAAGCAAGAAGAAAAGCCTATAGAAGGACAAAAGGAGTATCAGACAAATATCCGAATCTAATAATTAATGATTGGTTCGTGACTAGACCGTTTGAAAAGGTGTGTAGTGATACTACAATGGTAGTATATCAAGGAAAGAAATACGATTGGAATTTCCATGTGGATGTATACAATAATGAGATAGTAGGATGGGACATAGCAAACTATCAACATGGAAATGGCGTTATGAATCACCTAAGATCACTCGAAGATTTTCTTAGAATAAAAGAAGAAAGAGGATATCATAATAATATGACAATATTACATAGTGATCAAGGATTAGTATATGCATCAAAGAAGTTTGAAAAGACACATAAAGAGTACCGAATAAGAAGAAGTATGTCAAGAGCAGCTACACCAACAGACAATCCTGTTATAGAAGCATTGAATGGCCGGATCAAATCAGAACTAAAATATAACTTAAAAATAAATGAGTATTCTGATATTAATACAGCGATTGAATTATATGTAAACGGCTTTAATCATTCAAGACCAGCATAGAGACTAGATTATTTATCGCCTGTAGAATATACAACATCAAAAGGCTTTAAATAATGAAACTCTATACAAATCTATAATCTATTATGATATAATAATTAAAACGAATTTAATAAGCATTGCTATTTTTATTGTCCCTAAAAAGGGGGCCATGTGTATCACTTTTTCATAGAAGAGCAAAAGCGACACATGTGCGCTGTTTTTTTATTAATTGCCAGAGTATAATATATATAGAGTAAAAAACATATATCTGTTACTATTCATTTTCTAAAGTTATGCATGCAACATTTAAATGATATTAATCATTAAATATAAGACATATATTATGATTCAATAATCATATTGGTATATATGAAATGAGAAAGCATAGAATTAAAACTATGCGGTAATTGCGTATAATGATTATAAATACGCAATTACCTTGAAATGTTTTACTGAATGTGATATTATACTTTTGGGTGATAATATGATGAATAAAGTATGTGAAGATTTAAAGGTTAAATATAATAATAAGAAAAGTATTAGTAGAGATGAATTGTATCAGTTCTTAGGAAAATACTATGAAAATATTTCTACGAGCTCTTTTTTGTGGATGGTTTATGATTTAAAAGAAATGGGACTAATAACTATTGGCTCAAGTGAAATGTATATTCTTAATTTTAGTAAGCCTAAAATATATTTTAAAGTCAAACAAGCTGATATCACATTAGTTCAATTATTGAAGAAGTATAATAGTAAAATTATTGATAATAAGTATTTTAATTTAGACCCATTTATTTCTGTTTGGGATACTCGTATAGTAAATAAATATATTAAACACACAATATCTAAAAATAGTATAATTGTAGAAGTAGATAAATACAGAATAGATGATGTGTTCAATTATATAAAAAAGAATTTTTCTAAAAAATATTATGTAACAAAGACACGTCAATTGGATTCTGATCATATTATTTATGAATCAAATATTATCTATATTAAACAATTAGTAAAAAGAGCACCTATAAATAAAAAAATTACAGAAAAAGAATACTTTGTTACCGTTCCTAAAATAGAGAAAATTTTAGTTGATGTTGTTGTTGACAATGAAATATTTAATTTCTATGACGAAAGTACTTTGAAAGAGTTATACAGAAATATCAATGACAAATATAATGTTAATTTAGTTACATTATTGTATTATGCAAAAAACAGAGGTGTAAAACAGCAGATGTTACAATTTCTAAGAGAGTCGTTAGGGGTGAATTTAAAGTGATTAATGACATAAGTTTTAGTGCTGAATGGCTTAAGAAAATTAATGATAAATATAAAAGAGCTGACAAGAATATTATAGAGAAAGAAATATATGCTTTGAAATTATTGGAGTTGATTGCAAAAACTGGATTTAAATTCATATTTAGAGGCGGAACTGCACTCTCACTTATGTTACAAGAATTTACCCGTTTTTCTATTGATATTGATATTTGTACAGGTGAATCACATAAGAGACTAGAAGAAATCATAGAGATATTAAGAGCGAGTAAGTTTTTTAGTAAAATTACAAAATCTAAAGAAAAAAGTAAAGCAACTGCTGGAATTGATAAATTACATTATCAGTTTCACTATTTGTCTAAATTAACGGAAGAAGATAATTTTGTTGTTTTAGATGTTGTGTTTGATAAAAACAGTTTTGAACATACTAAAAAAATTCCAATTAAGTATATGCTAATTAAAACAGAATCCCCTTATATAGAAGTAGTTGTGCCTACCTTGGAAGAGTTACTAATAGATAAGCTAACTGCTTTTGCTCCTGAGACAATTGGTATTACCTATAAATCAAAAAAATACATAGAAATCATTAAACAAATGTACGATATAACGAAAGTAAGCGATAAAATCAAAGTGAATGAATTAAAGGTTTCAACGTATAAATTAAAAGCACAAAAGCAAGCAAAGTGGAGAAATTTAAATATTGATTATATAGAAACCTTAAAAGATTCAATCAAAACCGCTCTTAATATAATTTCAGATGGATATTTCTCAACTGAAAACAATGAAAAACTTAAAAATGCGATAGCTAGTTTTAGCGGATATATTCATACTACGGTTTATACGCTATCAGATGCATATGAATCCGCTATAAAAGTGCTGTATATTTCAACAATTCTTTTATTTGGTGGATTTGAAGTATTCAATAAGAAAATAACTAAGATATCTTTAAAAGATGTTGATATGTTAAGTAAGAATTTTTTAAATATAATAAATGTTCTAGCACAAGATAACATGACTTATTTACTAGAATCAGCAATTTCAGTTATTCAAAATGAACAGTTACTTATAAAACAGTAAATACGAAAAATACAAATAAATACGCATTTACTGAAAAAAAACATTTAGGAGGATTACGATGAAAAAGAATTTAGGATATATAGTTATTGGTGCGATTTTCTTTGGCATATCAATGATTCCCAAATTGGATACTATAAATGGACTAAATATGGTTACTTGGACTGTTTTTGGACTTTGTGTAGCCAAAGTAACTATAGCTTATGGGTTGTTTATTACAAACGAAAGAAAAAAATACGTTTATGAGCACTTTAATGAAGAATTTAGAGTCTCATTTGCTTACATTTTTAGAATAATTTTATCAAATAAGGAGTTTCTTTTAATTAAAGGAAGAAATAAGAAATATCAACCTGTAGGAGGAGTGTTCCAGTACAGTGAAAATACAATTGCATATTGGAAAAAGTTAGGTTTTACTAACGACGGCACTGGAGAATTGTATGACTTTAGAGGAACAGTAAAGGGAAAGAATGTTTTAAAGTTTCTTAAGAAAATAAAATCAGGAAAAAATAGAGAAAATACATGTTATAGGGAATTTGATGAAGAAATTGTCAAAAATATTAAAACGAATAAACAGCTATTTGATAAGGAAACTTTAAAATTTGAATATTTAAAAACATCGTATTTATATGGAAGAGAACAATTTTACACCCAACCTAATAGAATGAATATATATATGGTATATAATGTTGACTTGTCTGAAAATCAAGATATTGAATTATTGAATTTAGTTAAGACTTCATCTAAATTTGAAACATTTAAGAAGATTCAAATTAGCTGTCTAGGGATGGACATTGCAGTAAACAATCATGAGCCTACAATTAATGAACATACAAAATATATATTATATGAGGAGGATATTTGATATGATATACAGAGAATTTTTAAGCAAGTATGGACAATTAGAGATTGATGAGTATTTGCACTTAATAGGTGATAAACTACAGATATCTAAGAATCAAAGAGAAAGCATACAAAAAAATTATGAGGCTTTAGTAGATTATATAGAAAACAATAACAGTCTTACTAAAACATATGATAAAATTATTGCTTATGCTCAAGGATCTTATGCAATAGATACTGTAAATAAGCCACTTAGAAATGATGAATTTGATATAGATATTATTGTGGAGTTTCCACTAAAAGTTGCTGTTCAAGGTCCTAAAGTATTTTATGATGAGTTATTAAATGTGTTTAGCGGTGAAAGTAGATACGCTGATATCGTCGAACCGAAAAATCGATGTGTAAGAATAAACTATAAGAGTTCTAATTATTATTTTGATATCTTACCGGTAGTACCTACTAACCAGGAAGGCATTAAACATGCCCCTGATAAAAAATTAGAAAAATGGGTTAGAACAAGTCCGAAACGTTATAGAGATTGGTTTAACAAAAAAGCTGCAGCATTACTTCTTGAGTATAGAGAACTAGAACCCCTTCAAACAGATGAATTGCCATTTCAAATGAAACCACCTTTAAAAAGAGCAGTTCAACTAGTAAAAAGAAGTCGTGATATTTTCTTTAAAGATGAAGAAAAATACTATACAAGCAGTATTATCATTACTACATTATTTGGAAAACATTATAATAGTGAGAAATCTCCTTTTTTATGTATAAAGAATGTTGTTAGTATTTTGAAACAAAAATATACAACCACATTTGAGTTAAAAAATCCAGTTGATAATAATGAGAGTTTTACGGAAAAATGGGTAACAGATATTAAATATTATTCAAATTTTAAGTCGTTCATCGATTTTCTTTATAAAAAGATAAATGAAATTGAAAACTCTCAAGGGATTAACAATAAACTTTTATATCTATCTGAATTATTTGGAGATAGTACTGTAGATTCAGTGGTAAGTACATATTCAGAATGGAATAATCGAAAAAACTACTCAGTTGATAATAAGGGAAAGTTAAGTACATCAAATAATATCAATACAGCAAAGAAAAACACATTCTATGGCGAATAAGTATTTTAAATCATTTAAAAACCCATATATAAATATTATAAGAGTTAAAAAAGACCTAGAAAAGAATTTTCTTGATTTTAAGATTGATAATAATTACAAGGAAATTTCAATAATTTGTAATTTAACACCAACAGATTTGTCAAAAACATATAAAGTTAAAATTAATTTTGATGGTAAGACAAGACCTAAAGTATATGTTTTAGAGCCAGAATTAAAAAGTTTAATAAATAAAACTTATGAAGTTCATATGTTTAGGGATTATTCTTTATGTTTATACTATAAAAAGAATTACGAGTTCAACGCGGATAAAGATGTATTCTCAAATACTATAGTACCTTGGACAAGTTTATGGTTGTACTATTTTGAATTGTGGCAATATACAGGAAAATGGTTAGGGGGAGGTATTCATCCCATTTAGATATTAATTTTTTAGATAGATCCTATTTTTTTCTTAAATTTTTCTTATATTTTTGTAACTATTTAATCAAAATAGATATATAAAATAAGACAAGAATGGTACATTGATACAATATATCACAAGTGATATAAGTAATGCAGAGAACGTGGAGTTATCCTTGTTTGAGGGAGAACATGAGAATAATTGTGTTAACACAGAATATTCAGAAATCAGGAAGGAAACATCATGAGCAAAGAAAGTATAATAGTGAATTTTTTCGAAGAAATAAGAATAAAGCATGATCCAAGTAACTTTGGTAATATAAAAGTAAGAAACTCATATCATAATAAAATGGAGTCTAAATGGTCTAAGTGTTTCAGTAATAGAGAATGTGAGTATAATCATAGTACTAAAGATGTATTACATATAATATCATCAGTGTTTGATAATGAGATTGAAACCAATAATAGATATAAAGAATCCTTTGGATCAGCAATCACAGCACAAGGAAATGAATATAAAAGAATAACAAGATTTCACTCATCTTCATTATGTTCATACCTTCATTTTTATAAAGTAAGTGCTGAAAATCCTCTTAGTATAAATATGAATGGCACAATATTTAAATTTACAAAAGTATTTTTTGAAGTAAAAAACTACTGCCTTGGAAAAAGCACAGCTTCAATGGATGTTGTACTTGTATCGCCTGAGAGTAATAGTATTCTATTTCTTGAATCTAAATTCGGTGAATATCTTAACAGCGGAAGTACGTATGTTTCAAAAGAATATGAAGAAAAGTACTTAAAATATTTTGGTGACTGCAATTCACAGATAAGCGAAAACATTGTTATAAAAAAAGCAATGGTGAAGAGTGTAGAAAAGATTAAATTAGAAAAGAAAGACAGATATAAACTATATACTGGCGGAATCAAGCAAATGATTTCTCATTTCATTTCTATAGATAATTTCTTAAAAAGAAATGTATTTGAAGAAACGAAAGAGAGATTAAGTAAGTATTTAAACGAAGACAGTGGTATTTATCTTGGTGAAATACTATTTGATTTTGGGCAATTTTCCACAGCTGATAGAAGCCTAGAAAACTATAGGAATGAATATAAGTCATTAGTTAAAATCCTAGAACATCATAATAAGGATATACATTTTTTAAGCAAAATACTTACATATCAAGAGGATCTGATATTTTGCGAACCATTAAGTAAAACTATTAAGGAGTTCTATAAGTATTAATTAATTATATATGTTGCTAATTAATTAAGGTTAAATGTCAAAGATTGAGTATAAGATAAAAACAACAGTATAAGAGAAAAAAGTCTAAAGATTAGACTTTTTTCTCTACTAAATTATATTTATACATTATATATGTTTTTTCAATATTAGATTCATTTATTATTATTGCTTTCTAAAGATTCTTCAAGAGTATCAATTCTCTCAATTAGATATTTTAGTAATGTCTTAATGAAGCTCACACTCATACCTGTATTTTCACGCATTGATAAAAAGCCAGTATTAGTATCTAAATGTGGTCTGTTCTCAGGAATGCCTTTCCCTTTCCTAATAATTCTTTCCACAACATCAGGATAGTCCTCGTTAAAGAATTTTGCTAATTCGTATTCTGTCTCAAACTTTGGTTTAACTCTATAACCAACAATTTCATGTGTAAAATTATCAAATTTTGTTATTGGTTCTATCATTCCAGCTACTGAGTATAGTTCGGAAGATGTTTCTTTTCTATCAATCACTTTATCAATAAATAGCCAATTTCTTTTTTTATATTCCTCATAGATGTTAGATATCTTTATAATCTCTTCTATATCACCTACTCTTCTAAGTGTATTAGCATATATGGAATAACCGTTAGTGGTTAAAAGAGTTTTAGCTGAATTAACTTTGTCTATAAAGAGTATATTGTTCTTATCGAAATAATTGACTAATTGATCTGTAAGAATGATTTTTTCTTTAACTAGAAAACTGTGCATCTTAGTAAATAATTGATTTGTGTCGCTGTATGTATTTAACTTTAATTTAATATACAGATTTTCTAAAGACTCTGCGATATATTGATTTATATCTTTGCTGTATCTCAATATTAACATTACATAAATCAAAGTATTAAAATGTTCTTTTGTTTTCTCTTCCATGTAACTAGCTATTTCAATAATCAACTTCAACTCGTCAAGACTGTAATGTCTTAATTTAATTTTATCGAACTCCTTATCAAGATGAATCCAATCTTTCTTATATAAATTTTCAATGATTGTTTTTGCTATTTTTGTCTCATAAACACTTATTATTCCATCAACAATAATATAGCCTTCATTATTAATATCAAACAATCTTCTTGAAAAACAGAAGGGTATATATTGTTTGTAATCACAAATCATTACAGAATCTAAAAAAGTATTCCCTTTTTCGTCTTGATTATTAAGATCTATGTTTTTAAGAAATGATTCCATTAATTCTATGTCATCAAGTTCCAAAGCAATTTCATATTTAGTTTTAAACTTTTTTTTTGTTTTTTTACCAGAAAGTAATTCGTCAGTTGTTACACCAAAAATATTAGCTAACTTAGGAAATGTTAAAGTGTCTGGTAAACCCATACCACTTTCCCATTTGCTAATAGCTTTATCAGTAATATTTAGCATTTCGCCTAACTGTAATTGAGTTAGTTTTTTTTCTTCTCTCAAATTTTTAATAAACAAACCAATTTCATTATCGTTCATTCAAATCACCTCTATAATTCACATTTTAGTACTTTTATTCAAAAATATCTACCTACTTTTGTTTTATTTATAGTTTTCTTATATATTACAATAAATATATTCAAGAATATATATCTACTTAACGTAGATAACAGATTGTGTTTTTATATAATTAGTAACTTTATTTGTAAAATAATAAAAAACTTCTTGGTATATTCAGATTTTAGTTTTGAATGTCAAGAATAGTGATAATGAGATATTTACATAAAGAAAACAAAACGAAAAATCATCACACGAATTTGACGTTTTTGCATATTTATAACAAATGAAATCATTTACATAAAATTATATTGAGAAAAACATTATAAACACTTGAAATATTAGTTGAAATATGAAATAATATTAATGTTCGTATTACGAACAAACAAGTATTTCTTAGAAGGTGATTAAACATGCTGCGAAAATACCATTTATATTTAGACAAAGAAACAAAACAAATGGAAATACATGAAGACAAATGTAAAGAAAAAGATAAACGGTTACTTGATGGTAAAATCGTTCTTAAAAATGATTTAGGATCTGCTAGTAACAAACAAGAAGTATATAAGAAATTTAGAAATGTTTTTCTTTTATAAGTAATAAACTTACCAGATTGTTGTGAATAGAATATATTATTATAGGAGTATCGTAAATGCCATTAAATAATCCATTTTTAAAAGCAACCCCATTATATAAAGAATATGCAATATTAGAATTACTATCTAAGGATTCTAATATAACTCAAAGAGCCATAGCGAAACAACTAGACTCTTCTTTATCTATGATTAACCAATATTTAGAAGAATATGAAATAAAAAAACTATTAAAACGAGAATATATTACATCTAAACAAGTAGCTTATAAAATAACTAAAATTGGTATTACAAGACTAAGAGAATTAAATATTATTTATCTTGAAACTATTAGAAGTATATATTTAGATGCAAAAAAAGACGTTATGCATTTATTGAAACAGATTATTAAACCGGAGATGAAGAATATTATAATGTATGGAGCTGGAGAAGTGGCTGAATTAACACTTATGGCTATACTTGAAGAACAAGAGCTTCCTTTTAATATTGTAGCTATAATAGATGACGATGCAGACAAACAAAATAATTCTATCTTAACTGTACCAATTATTTCAAGAGAATCATTATCCGATTTTGAATATGATGCAATATTAATATCAAGTTATTCACATAAAGAGGAGATAAACAAAAAATTAGTAAATACAAAAATTTTAGAAAAAAATATAATAGAATATTTTTAGTAGGAGAGAATAATGAAGAAAATACCATTTTCACCACCAGATATCAGTCAAAAAGAGATAGATTATGTTGTAGATACTCTTAAAAGTGGATGGATAACAACTGGACCTAAAACCAAATTATTAGAAAAAAAACTATCTTTGTATTGCAATACAAGTAAAACTGTATGTCTTAACAGTGCAACATCTGCACTCGAATTAACTCTAAGGATATTGGGTATAGGCCCAGGCGATGAAGTTATAACTTCTGCTTATACTTATACTGCTAGTGTATCTGTAATTGAGCATGTAGGTGCTAAAATAGTTCTGGTTGATATACAAAACGAGCATCATGAAATGGATTATGAAAAACTAGAAGACGCAATTACAGATAAAACTAAAGCAATTATTCCTGTAGATTTAGGAGGTGTAATGTGTGATTACAATAGGATATTTGATATTGTAAAAAGAAAAAAAAGTCTATTCTTAGCTAAAAATGAAATTCAAAAAGCATTTGGAAAAGTAATTGTTCTAGCGGATGCAGCACATTCTCTTGGAGCTTCATATAATGGATTTAAAAGTGGTGAAGTGGCTGACTTTACTTGTTTTTCATTTCATGCTGTTAAAAACTTAACAACCGCAGAAGGTGGAGCGGTTACGTGGAAAAATATTAATGGAATAGATAACGATTATATTTATAGAGAATTTCAATTACTATCACTACATGGTCAAAGCAAAGATGCACTATCTAAATCGGAAATTGGTTCTTGGGAATATGATATTATATATCCTGGCTACAAGGCGAATATGACAGACATTCAAGCAGCTTTAGGGTTAGCTCAACTTGAAAGATATGAAGAAATGATTGAAAGAAGAAAACAAATTATTAACATATATAATGAATCACTAGATGGTTTAGGTGTTAAATATCTTAACCATAGTTATTCAAGTGGGCATCTATATATACTTAGAATTGATAATATAAATTCTAATCAAAGAGATAGCATTATTAAAAAACTTGCAAAAAAAGGAATTTCAACTAATGTTCATTATAAACCTATTCCAATGATGACTGCTTACAAAAATCTTGGATTTAAAATTAATGACTATCCTAACACATATAAATATTTTGAAAATGAAATTACTTTACCTCTTTATAGTATATTACCTTTAGAAGATGCAAAATATCTAATTTCTGAAGTTGTAAATCTTATTAGAGGTTTATATGTATAGAAAATTTATAAAAAGAATCTTAGATTTGCTGATATCGTTATTTATCCTGCCGTTTTTTATTCTAATATTGATATTATTCTCTCTAATAATTTATATTGATGATAAAGGTCCGATATTTTATAATTCTAGTAGATTGGGTAAAAATGGAAAGGTTTTTAAAATGTACAAATTACGATCTATGAAAGTACATGCTCCGGATATAAGGAATAAAGATGGGTCGACTTACAATTCTAAAGATGATCCGAGATTGACAAAAATTGGTAAGTTTATACGTAAAACAAGTATAGATGAGATTCCACAAGTATTAAATATCATAATAGGTAATATGAGTTTTGTAGGACCAAGACCTGATTTGCCTGAGCATAAAAATTTATATGATGGTAATGAAAATAGAAAATTAGAAATAAAACCTGGTGTGACAGGGTATAATCAAGCCTATTATAGAAATACTATTGAATGGAAAAAAAGAATAAAAAATGATATTTATTATATAGATAATATCTCTTTTATATTTGATGTTAAAATTGTTTTAAAAACGATAAAAGTAATACTTCTCAGAAAGAATGTATATATAGACAAGGAAGAATAAAAAATGGAGAATAAATTCGAAATATCTAAGAATTATTGGGATGAAGAATTACTAAAAATATCTTGCTGTAGAATTACTATAAAAGGAGATTTAGATTTAAAGGATATTAAAGAGATATCTCAAGATATAATAAAATATGATTTTATTACTGTAGTGAATAAAAAACTAACAATTCAAAATTCAGTTATATTATCTACTATAATCGGGATATATTTAGCGGATGTAAATATAAAATACGAATGTAAAAATCCTACAAGCAACAAAAAAATCCTCGATTATAAAAAAATTGTTTTATCTAAAGATTCCAATTTAATAAGTCAAGTAAAAAGTATTTCAAATTTTGAAGATTCGCGGTTTATTAATGATTACAGATTAAATGCTTTAGGCGGTATCAAAGTGTATGATAAGTGGATTGACACTGCTGTGAATGATGACAGAAAGTTTGCTATCTATCTAAATGATAATAATGAAGTTGAAGGGTACATATTGTTTAAAGAAAATATTAACTCTATAATTATTGAACTTATAAACGTGAGTCATAGTATACAAAATAGAGGTATAGGGAAAAAACTTATCAACTATTTATATTATATTGCAGAAAAAGATAATAAATCAGTTATTGTTGGAACACAATTGACTAATAAAATCGCAAATAATTTTTACAGGAAAATGGGATTTATACAAACGGATGTAAGTTACATATATCATAAATGGAATATTTAGGAGAATCATTATGAATATAATATATTTATCGACCTCTTTTCCAAAACCAGATAAGGGAGAAACCATATATACTGATTTGGCTCATGAATTAAAAAAAAGAGGACACAGTGTAATAGTTGTGGTTGCAGATCAAAAAAAGAATTTGAAAACGAATTCTTTTGAAGAAGAAAACGGAATACGTGTTTTAAGAATTGCTTGTATGAATTTTTATGATGTAAACAAAATAAAAAAAGCGATTTCATTTATGTTTATGCCTAAATACATAAAAAAAGGTATAAAAAAATATTTAAAAGGCTATGAGTTTGATTTTGTTTTACATGAGTCACCACCAGTTTCGAATTTTTCAATTGTAAGATGGATTAAGAAAACTTTTAACTGCCTTAATTTTTTGATGTTAAAAGACATTTTTCCTCAAAATGCTGTTGATCTACAATTGTTTTCAAAAAGATCGATATTTTACCACTATTATAGATATTTGGAAGTTAAGATGTATAGACTATCTGATAAGATTGGTGTAATGTCTAAAGGTAATTTGGAATATATTCTAAAACACAATAAAATAGATCAGTTATCCAAAAAAACCAGTGTGTTTCCTAACACAATAAGAGTCAATCCAAGTGTATCAACAAACAAAGAATTCTGTAGGAAAAGTCAGAATATACCCGAAGATTCTCTAGTTCTTGTTTTCGGTGGCAATATGGGATTACCTCAATATATTGAGTTGCTAATTTATGCGTTAGAATATTTTAGAGATAATGAAAAGGTTTATTTTATATTAATTGGTAGGGGAACAGAAAGAACCAAAATTAAAGATTTAATTGAAAATAAGAGTATAAGCAATATTAAATTATTGCAAAATCTATCTCGAAGTGATTATGAAAACTATGTTTTAATTTCCGATTTAGGTATCATAACACTAAATCCAAAATTTACAATACCAAATTACCCATCCCGAATTTTGTCATATTTTAGGCATTCATTACCAGTCTTGGCAGCTACAGATATTAATACTGACATTAAAGAATTGATTATAGATAATGATTTAGGATATTGGGTACATTCAGCACACAAAAAAGAATTTGTCAAACAAATTGAAAAACTTATTTATGATAAAAGCGGTTTAAAAGAAAAAGGTATGAATGCTAACAGATATTTAAAAGAAAAATTTAGTGTTAGTATATCTGTTGATTTTTTAGAAAAATACTATTTAGAAAGAGCTGATAAAAATGTTTAAAAACAAAACTTTATTAATTACAGGCGGTACTGGTTCTTTTGGAAATGCAGTAATGAAAAGATTTCTAAATACGGAAATAAAAGAAATTAGAATTTTTTCAAGAGACGAAAAAAAACAAGATGATATGAGAAAATTATATAATAATGATAAATTAAAGTTTTATATAGGTGATGTTCGAGATATTTCATCATTGAAAAACGTCATGTATGGTGTAGATTTTATATTTCATGCTGCCGCACTAAAGCAAGTCCCCTCTTGTGAGTTTTTCCCATTGCAGGCAGTGAAAACTAACGTTCTAGGAACAGATAATGTTCTAACTGCAGCGATTGACGCCGGCGTGAAGAAGGTTATATGTTTATCTACAGATAAAGCAGCTTATCCAATCAATGCAATGGGGATATCGAAAGCTATGATGGAAAAAGTTTTTGTTGCTAAAGCAAAGACAGTAGACCCAAATAGAACATTAATTTGTGGTACAAGATATGGAAATGTTATGGCATCAAGAGGCTCAGTTATTCCTTTATTTGTTAGTCAACTTAAAGAGGGAAAACCGCTTACTGTTACGAATCCGGAAATGACAAGGTTTCTAATGAGCTTAGAAGAGGCGGTAGAACTTGTTTTGTTTGCATTTCAAAATGCGGAAGCAGGAGATATCATGGTTCAAAAAGCACCAGCTTCAACAATAGGGGATTTAGCACAAGCGTTAAAAGAACTATTTGATGTTGATAATGAAATAAAAATAATAGGGACTAGACATGGTGAAAAAGTATATGAGACTTTATTAACTAAAGAAGAATATCTTGTAGCTAAAGACATGGGGGGATTCTATAGAGTTCCTGCAGATAAAAGAGACTTAAATTATGATAAATATTTTGTCGAGGGAGATAAAGAACTATCAACTGATGGGGAGTACAATTCTCATAATACAAAAAGATTGTCTGTTGAAGAAATTAAAGAAAAATTACTTGAACTAGATTATGTAAGAAAAGAATTAGAAAGTTGGAAGTAATATGAATATATTAGTTACAGGAGCAAAAGGGTTTATTGGTAAAAACGTAATTGCTGAATTTAGTAAATTAGATAATTATTTCTTGTTTGAATATGATTTAGAAAATAATATTGATGAGTTACAAAAATTTATAAATGATTCTGATTTTATTATTCACCTTGCGGGAGTAAATAGACCTAAAGATTCAAAAGAGTTCTTAGAAGGAAATCTTGGGTTTACAGATCAAGTAATTGAATGTGTTAAGAATACGGAAAGGAATATACCAGTTCTTATGACATCAAGTATTCAAGCAACTAAGAATAATGATTATGGAAAAAGTAAGAAGGCTGCTGAAGACGCATTGCTTGCTTTTAATAAAGAAACAGGCAACAAAATCTTTGTATACAGATTACCCAATGTATTTGGTAAATGGTGTAAGCCTAATTATAATTCTGCAGTAGCTACATTTTGTTATAATATTACGCATAACTTACCTATTCAAGTCAATAACCCTGGTTATTTATTACCATTAGTATATATAGATGACATATTAGAAGAAATTAGTAATGCAATTAATAATGAATCTAATCTTAAAGAGGATGGTTTCTGTTATGTTCCAGTAACAAATCAAATTAGACTTCAAGATTTAGCGGATATGTTATATAGATTTAAAGAGAATAGAAATGATAAAATGGTTCCTTTAATGAGTAATGATTTAGAAAAGAAGATGTATTCAACTTTTATTAGCTATTACGATCCAAAGGAATTTTCATATGAATTAAAGATGAATGTTGACCATAGGGGTTCTTTTACAGAATTCTTAAAAACTGTAGATTATGGTCAAGTTTCAGTAAATATATCAAAACCAGGTATAACTAAGGGTAATCATTGGCATCATACAAAAAATGAAAAGTTTCTAGTTGTATACGGACAAGCATCGATTAAATTTAGAAAAATTGATGAAGAAAAAGTATACGAGTATATAACAGCAGGAGATAAACTTGAAGTTGTAGATATTCCACCAGGATATACACATAATATAACAACAATTAGTGAAACTGATTCAGTAACTATTATGTGGGCTAATGAGTTGTTTGATAAAGATAATCCTGATACATTTTATTTGGAGGTATAATTATGAAAAAACTAAAGGTAATGACAGTTGTTGGAACTAGACCTGAAATTATTAGATTGTCAGCTGTTATTAATAAATTAGAAAACACAGAAGCAATAGAACATATTTTAGTTCACACAGGACAAAACTACGATTATGAATTAAATGAGGTTTTCTTTAAAGACTTTAATTTAAGAAAGCCTGATTATTTCTTAGATGCCGCTAAGGGAAAACCAATGGAAACAATTGGAAATATTTTAATTAAGATTGACCCAATATTAGAAAAAGAAAAACCAGAAGCTTTTCTTATATTAGGAGATACAAATAGTTGCCTTTGTGCAATCGCGGCAAAAAGAAGACATATTCCTATCTTCCATATGGAAGCAGGAAATAGATGTTTTGATGAAAGAGTACCTGAAGAGACAAACAGAAAAATTGTCGATCATATTTCAGATATTAATATGCCATATAGCGATATAGCAAGAGAATATTTATTAAGAGAAGGGATCGCACCTGATAGAATAATTAAAACAGGTAGTCCTATGTATGAAGTATTAATGTCTAAAATGGAGGAAATAAAGAGCTCAAATATTTTAGAAGATTTAAATTTAGAAAAGGAAGGATATTTTGTAGTTTCAGCCCATAGAGAAGAAAACATAAATTCTGATAGAAACTTTGATAATCTTGTAGAAACTCTTAATCTAATAGCGGATACTTACAAAAAGCCAATTATTTTTAGTACGCATCCAAGAACTATGAATAAGATTAAAGAAAAGAATATCCAATTCAATTCCTTAATTGGGAATATAAAGCCTTTAGGATTTGTAGATTATATAAATCTCCAAATGAATGCGATGTGTATATTAAGTGATAGCGGAACAATCAGTGAGGAAACATCAATATTAAAACTGAAATCGCTAAATATAAGACAATCTCATGAGAGACCAGAAGCAATGGAAGAAGGAACGGTTATGATGGTAGGGTTACATAAAGATAGAGTAATGCAAGCTTTAAGTATTGAATTATCAAATAAAATAAAATGCGAGAAGATAGTAGATGATTATTCTTCAAAAAATGTTTCTTTAAATGTGATTAAAGTGATTTTATCGTATGTTGATTATGTAGGATATAAGTCTTATAATAAGATTTTATAATTTACTTTTTAGTATTAGAAAAATATCAAATTTATAAGATGATAATTGATATTAAACCCTTAGTTTTAAATTTAAGTAATCACTACAAAAAAGTAGCTATGTTTAGCGACTAAATAAAAAGGAGATTTTAATGAAAGAGTTGTATATTTCTGACGAATGTTTTACATTTAATAACGAAAAGTTTACAATAAGTGATTTTTATACCTCTGAATATTTTACTTACTGTAATCAAAATTCTCAAAGATTTAAAACAGACATAATTGTAGGTAATGAAGTTTTTAATTTATTAACTCAAAATTATTTAGCTATTGAGCATTTTATTATTAAAAAAAAAATTAAAAGAGTATACATTCAGAATACAACAATATATTATTATTCAATAATACACGATATTTCCGAAAAACTAGGGATACTATTATCTGTTGAGAAAAAAAATAATTTTAAGTTAAAATCAGCACCTAGATATATAGTTTCTAAAATGTATATTTTTATTTCATTCATATATTTGATTTTTCGTATGATTATCCTCATTCCTTATAAAAAAAAGAAAGTAAATTACAACTCGCCCTTTTCGATTATTAGAACTCCAGCAGCAAAATCTAAAATGAGCTTTTTAGAACACGTAGATGTATATTATGAAGATTGGACATCGGTAAATAATATATATTCTACTATTAAAAGAGTTGTTAGATTAAAATTATTAATTAAATGTGTTTTTCAATGTTCTAACAATCTTAAAGCGTATAAAATGTTTGTATCAGAGACTCACGGACCGAAGTGTTCTTTACTTCTTAATAAGCATTATTCAAAAAGGATATTGCATACGCTGATTTACAACCAAATCTCAAAAATATCTTTCGACTTGTATAGAGGAGAAGATTTTTACACTGGGAACTGCTTAGACAGATTTAGTTTTATTGAATCTATAAATGCTAAGAAGAATATGTGTAAAATTATTTGCATACCTCATGGTATGGAATATGGATACAAATTCCCAAAAGGTTACGCATGTGATTTGCATTATTGTACGACAGAATATTCTTGTAATGAACTAAATAAATTGTATGGAACTAAAAAATTTATTTATGATAGTTATACAGCGGAAAAAATGTTAAGAAAAAGCAATATTCTGTTTTACAATAAAACTGATTGGAAACCTAAGATAGTATTTTTTACCGAACCGAGAGATGTTTATGTAAACCTCGAAATTATACAATATCTACTTGATTTAGATATATTCAAAAAGAATCAGTTGTATATAAAGTTACATCCCAAAGATAGGGAGATACATTATTCTAAATTTAAGAATCGACTAAATTTTCTAGATTCTTTTGAAGAGGCTATAGGTAATAACATATGTTTGTCAAGAAAATCCACTATTTTGGTTGAAGCATTGTATAATAACTCAAAATCTATAGCAATAATAATTAATCAAAAAGATAAAGCTACTTTGGCAACCTTTCCATCTTTACAAGATGGAAGAATATTTAAAATTTTTTCTATTCAAAATTTAAGAAAAAAATTAGATGAAATAATTAAACAAGGAGAGTGTTAATATGTCTTTATATTTAGTGACAGGAGCAGCAGGGTTTATTGGTTCGGCAGTAGCTAAGAAATTAATTAGCGATGGAAACAAGGTAGTAACTATAGATAATTTGTCTACAGGTTACAAAGATAACATACCTAAGGGGTGTAAATTTATTTTTGGTAATGATTTTGATGTTGAAACAATTAATTCATTAAATGAATATAGATTTGATTGTATAATTCATATCGCAGGTCAAAGTTCAGGAGAAATTAGTTTCGAAAATCCAGTTTATGATTTAAATACTAATACAAAATCCACTTTAATGCTTCTAAAATATGCTCAAGAAACAGGGTGTAAACGATTTATCTATGCAAGCACTATGTCTGTATATGGAGATCAAAAAAACGAAATGGTTAGTGAACTTGAGTCCCCTAATCCGAAATCATTTTATGCTGTAGGGAAGTTAGCAAGTGAAAATTATATGAGTATATATAGTTCATTAGGTATCCAGTGTACTGCATTAAGATTATTCAATGTATATGGTGTTGGGCAAAACTTAGGAAATATGAAACAAGGTATGGTTAGTATTTTTCTTAAAATGGCTTTAAGCGAGAGAAGTATTTTAATAAAAGGCAGTAAAGATAGATTTAGGGATTTTGTATATATTGATGATGTAGTAGATGCATTTTACAGAGTTTCAGATATTCCATTAGATAATAAATTTAGAATATATAATGTATCTAGTGGAATAAAACACACAATAGAGTCTTTAATTACTGAAATATCAAAAAATATAGATTACGATTTACGTATTAAGTATGGTTTGGGAACACCCGGAGATCAATTTGGAATCTATGGAGAAAGTAGAAAAATTTGTAATGAATTGAATTGGGTCCCTAAAACAAGATTTTCAGATGGTATTAGTATGATGGTTTCTTGGGCAAAACAAAAAGTTGAATCTGAGAAATTGATAAAGTGATTAATGGAGTTTATAAAGTAATGATAAATATTTGATTTATTATTATTTTAACCCATATTTTATAGAAGAGGTTGTTTATGAAAGTGTTACATATATGTTTGACTGGTGTAGGTATGATTGATAATTGGTTATATCAAGAGAATTTATTAACTAAATATCATGCGAAGTTAGGTTATGAAGTATCTATAATTACAACTAACTTATCTAGAGACAAACAAGGAAATGTGTTTAATGACGAAAGATCAGAATACATAAATAGTGATAATTGTAAAATTTTTAGGTTGAAGTTAAAAAATGGTTGTAGATATTCATCCAAGTTTAGAAAATTCGAGAACATATTACCAATTATATTATCAATAAGGCCTGATATTATATTTGTTCATAACATACAGTTTTTAGATATTTTTGTTATACTAAAATACCTCAGAGTCATTGAAAAAGCAGGTGAATCAAAACCAAAATTATTTATCGATAGTCATACAGATTTTGTCAACAGTGGTAACACATTTCTTTCTAAATATATTCTGCATAAAATTGTATGGAGATATGTATCAAAAAAACTAATAAAACATGTAGATAAATTTTATGGCGTTTTACCTGCGAGAACTTTATTCTTAAATGAAATATATAAAATACCTACATCAAAAACAGAAACTCTATATATGGGTGTAGATGATGAATTGGTTATTGAAGCAAAACAAAATTTTGTGCGAGAAATTGTTAGAAATGAGATTGGAGTTTCAAAAGAGGAATTTCTTATAATAACAGGGGGAAAAATTGATAAAAACAAAAAACAAGTTTTAGTTCTTATGGAAGCAGTAAATAAAATGGAGAAATTTGATGGGAAATTAGTAGTTTTTGGGTCGATTTCAAGTGAATTAAAAAATGATTTTGCTTCACATTTATCAGATAGAATTATATTCGTTGGATGGTTAGATTCAACTAAAATTTATAAATATTTTCATTCTGTTGATTTAGCTATTTTTCCTGGATTACATTCAGTCTACTGGGAGCAAGTTGTGGGGATGGGTGTGCCATCCATATTTAAATTTATTCCTGGATTTACTCATGTTGATTTAGGTGGAAACTGTAAGTTCATATATAATGATACACTTGAAGAAATTTCGAGTTTAGTTGAAAAAGTTATAAATGAGGAAGAGTTATATTTAAAAATGAAAATAATTGCAGAACGAAAAGGAATAATAACGTTTTCTTATAAACAAATAGCGCTTAGAAGTTTAGGTGTAAAAATACCTTTAAAGGAGATTTAAAACATATATGAAGAAAATAGCATTGCTTGTTCCAACATTTTATTATGGAGGGAGCAAAAGAAGTGTCTCAAATATTGCGAATTTATTATCTAAAAAAAATGATGTTATTGTAGTACAATTTGATTCTTCACAAAATGTATATTCATGTAGTTCAAAAATTGTTAACATGAATATACCAGCAAGTAAATTTCTATTCATGAAAATAGTAAATAGATTTAGAAGAATAATTCGATATAGGAAAATCTTGAGAAACTATTCTGTTGATTTAAGTATAAGTTTTATGGATGGGGCTAATGCCGTTAATTTTTTTGCACCCAAGAAGTGTAAGAAAGTGATTTCATGTAGAGGTTATGGTGATCTCCTGAGGTTAGAGAAAAAGTACTCGCTTATGTTAACACGGGTTGATGGTATTCTGTTTAATTCGAAAGAAATGCACAGTTACTATGATTTGAGACATCCAGATTTAGCATATAAAACATTTTCTTTGAACAATGTATTTAATGAAAGAGATTATATTAAACAATGTAATCACACAGTAGAACAAGAATTTATTGATTTTGCAGATAAACATAGAATTATAGTTTGTTTAGGAAGGTTAGGAAATGAAAAGGGACATGTTCATTTAATGAAATCATTTGAAATTTTACGAAAAAAGTTAGATGTGAGGTTAGTTATCATTGGTGATGGAATTGAAAGGCATAATATTGAAAAAATGATTAAACAGAGTTCCTTTAAAAATGATATTTTACTTATGGGTTATCGTAAAAATCCATACAAGTATTTGAAATATTGTGATGTTGGGGTCTTGACATCTCAAAATGAAGGATTTCCTAATGTTATAATTGAACTTTTAGGTAATAAAATCCCTGTTGTTAGTGTTGACTGCATGACTGGTCCGTACGAAATATTACATGGCGAAAGAAAAAACAGAGAAAAAGTGAAAGAACTTTTTATTGCGAATTATGGTATATTAACTCCGGAGTTTACATTTCCTTGTAGATTAAATATTGATGATATAGACAGAGAGCACATAGTTTTCTCAGAGGCAATTGAAATTTTGTTAACTAATGACTCTATTATGGGAAGATATAAAGATTTATCTTATAAGAGATTCAAAGATTTTAGTTTTGATGTTCAACAAGCAGAATACAACAAATTCGTACAAAGAATAGTAGGTGATTGAAAGTGAAGATAGTAAAAGTAATTTCATACATTGTTTATAGATGTTTTGCTAAACACTTACCCACTTCTTTTTCAAGAATAGGTTTTATTAGCAAGAAATTGAGATATATTTCAGCAAAGGGATTTCTTGATAGTTGTGGTGAAAATGTTAACATTGAAAAAGGCGCAAATTTCTCTAGAAGAATAGATATCGGAGATAATTCAGGTATAGGAGTAAGAGCGACAATAACTGGAAAAACAATTATAGGTAAGAATGTATTAATGGGGCCGGAATGCATAATTTATACTAGAAATCACAATTACATGAATTCTGAAATTTTAATTAGAGAACAGAAGAAGTCAGTTGAGAAACCTGTAATTATTGGAGATGATGTGTGGATAGGTGGTAGAGTAATAATTCTGCCAGGAGTACATATTGGTGTAGGTGCTGTTATTGGTGCGGGGGCTGTCGTATCAAAAGATGTTCCTTCATACGCTGTAGTTGCGGGTAATCCCGCAAAGGTAATTAAATACAGGAAATGTGTTAAAACCGACTCTTCTGAGGTTATAGATGAAAAAATCTAGAGATAATCAGATTTTTCAATTTTGCAAACTTGAATTGGTTATCTCCACAATAATTGCATTACTCGTATATGCTGGAATTAAATATTCTATTTTCATGTATTTTGCTTTTTTTCTTCTCCTTGTATCCATATTGTCTTCTAAAGGAAATAAATACATATTATATGTTTTGTTTGTGTTCCCATTTTCTGCGATATTCAAGATATCTATTTTTGGTTCTATTTCAATCTTAAACATTATTATAATAGTAGTTTTACTTAAGCAATTATTTAGCTATTTAAATGGAAAAATTAGTATCGATAAAGCAGAATTGTTTCTGTGGGTAATTGTTAGTATTTACATAAGTTTATCTAGCTTTGGAATGATTATTGACGCGATGCAAACAGTAGGATATTTCATATTTATATTATTATTTTTAAACTCAAATAATAAAGTAAAGTTTTCTGTTTCTGCATCCAGCATGATTCTATTTTTTATATTTGGTCTTGTGCTATCTTCAATCATGGCAATAACCAAAGGGATATATCCGGAATTGTCATCTTTGTTAGTCTATGAAATAACATATTTTGGTGATAATGATGTTGTAAGATTTTCAGGGTTGTTTTTGAGTTCTAATTATTATTCGATGGTTATTACAATGGCGGTAGCTTTTTTATTAGTTCTATATGATACTAAAGTACTAAATAAAACATTTTTTATTGTGTTACCACTGTTGATTTACTTTGGCTTTCTTACTGGAAGCAAGTCATTTCTAGTTAGTGTTTTAGTTATATTTTTTGTATATCTATTTTGGGTATTTTTTTCAAACATAAGAAAAGGTTTTAAGACCATTACTATATTGCTTATTATTTTATTATTATTTTTGAGTTTTGCAGACTTAACCTCAATTAATGATGTATTGCAAAGATATTTGTATGATTTTCAAAATTCATTCGATCTTTCTGATTTTACGTCAGGAAGAATTTCCATTTCTCTAGTATATTTAAAATACATATTTTCGGATTTAACCGTTTTTCTTTTCGGAACTGGATTTAATTCTGGCCCCTTGAATGATGTTGCTTCTCACAATTATATATTGGAGGTTTTTTATCATTTAGGTTTTATGGGGAGTCTTATATATTTTTTATTGGTAATTAGATTAATAACAAAAAATATGGAAAAGAAGAATTTTAATCTCCTTTTAATCATTCCATTAGCGGTATTTATTTTAAGGTCTTTTGCAATAAATTTATTTTTTCGAGATAGTCTATATTTTTATATAATACTTATTTCTTCTGTTTTTTACTTGCCAAGAAATGTAGAGGTTCAAAGTAGAATTCATTGAGTATAAATCCATGGAGGGAAAAATGACAAGAACAAAAAAAATGATTTGGAACTCTGTTTCATCTGGTATTCAAGTAATCTTTTCAATTGTTGTTGGATTAGTAATACCAAGATTAATAATAGGGTATTATGGTTCTGAATTAAATGGGTTAACTGTATCGATTAAGCAGTTTGTTGCTTACTTAGCTTACCTTGAAGCAGGATTGGGAGCAAGTTTCATATATTCATTGTTTAAACCTCTATCTAAAAACGATAAAAGTGAGATTAATGAAATTGTATCTCAAGCTAGGAGATCATATGTTAGGACAAGTATTTATTACCTTATAGGGGTTGCAATACTTTCATCAATATATCCGTTTATTATTAATTCTGATGAAATATCATATATATTCGCATTTATATTAGTATTTTCAATTGGGGTTGCTGGAGTTTTTGAGTTACAGACTTTGTCAAAGTACAAAGTTATATTAGTTGCAGATCAAAAAGTATATATAATCAGTTTTACATCATTAATTACTTTAGTTTTTAATTTAATTTTTACAATTATTCTTGTAAAAATACATGCGAGTATTATTTTTGTAATGCTAATCCCGCTAATATCTCTATTTGTTAGAGTGATTATACTGAATTTGTATGTAAAGAAGCATTACTCCTATATTAATTACAAAGGTAAATCTATAAAAAAAGCTTCTAAAAAACGTTTTGATGCAATGCTAATGGAAGTGAGTAAATCAATCAATCTTACTTTGCCAGTAATAGTTATTACGATTTTTGGCTCGCTGTCCACAATCAGTGTTTATTCAATTTACGCAATTATTTTTTCTGGTCTTAAGAAAATACTCCATGTTATTACAAGTGGGGTAGTATCTACTTTTGGAAATATTATTGCGAAGGAAGAAACTGAAATACTAAAGAAAACAATAAGTGAATATAGTACTATTCTATTTTTTACAATTTCTTTCTTATATTCTTGTGCATTAATACTAATCATACCTTTTTTAACTATATATCTTTCTGGAATTCCAGACTCGTCAATATATATAAATTTAGTCTATGGAATACTTTTTGTAGCATGGGGATTATCACACAATGCCAGACTTTCATATACATCTTTAATTGAGGGAGCTGGGTTGTATAAAGAGTCAAGAAAAGCGAATATATTCCAAATTATTTTTATAACAATATTTTTGTTGGCATTTGTGCCGACTTACGGAATAACAGGTGCTTTAATAGTTTTAATTGTCGGAGCGACAATTAAAACAGTATGGCTCATAGGCGTTGTTAGAAAATATGTAATTAAATTATCAATTTTTTCAATTTTTAGTTTAGTTATGAGAAGTATACTGGTTATTTTTATTTCTTATATACCATTTATTTTTTGGTTCAAGTTAAATCCGCAAAATGTAATAGAGTTTGTTTTTGATGCTGTAATAGTAGGACTTTGGGTTCTAGTTATTTCTATGTTAAATCTTTTGTTATTCGATAGAAAAAACTTGAAAGCGATAATTAGTAGATTTTATAATTTAGTATATAAGAAAAAGGAAAGAAAATGTTGAGATTATTATCACAAATGAAAGGTGGAAAAAAATGAAAATTGCACTAATTGGATTAGGGTACGTAGGCATGCCTATTGCTGTTTCTTTTGCTGAAAAAGGACAGAAAGTTATTGGTTTTGATATTAATAAAGAAAAAGTGGAGTTATATAAGGCCGGGGTAGATACAACTCAGGAAATAGGAAATGAAAGATTGAGCAAAGTCAAAAACATTGTTTTTACTTCCGATGAGAAAGACTTAAATGATTGTACTTTTTACATTGTTGCTGTTCCTACACCAGTTACAGTTGATAAAATACCGGATTTATCTCCAGTTATTGGAGCGACTGAAATAGTTGCTAGGCACCTAAAAAAGGACGACTATGTTGTTTTTGAGTCAACAGTCTATCCTGGTGCAACTGAAGAAATATGTGTTCCATTACTAGAAAAAATATCGGGATTGAGATTTAAGCGCGATTTTAAAGTCGGATATTCTCCAGAAAGAATTAACCCCGGAGATAAAGAGCACAGGTTAGAAACAATTGTTAAGATTGTATCAGGGTGTGATGCTATTAGTCTAGATAAAATCGCATCAGTATATGAATTAGTAATAGAAGCTGGAGTTTATAGAGCTTCATCAATTAAGGTAGCAGAAGCAGCAAAAGTAATAGAAAATACTCAAAGAGATATCAATATAGCTTTCATGAACGAATTAAGTATTATTTTTGATATGATGAATATTGATACAATGGAAGTTTTAGAAGCTGCTGGCACTAAATGGAATTTTTTAAAATTTAGACCAGGACTTGTAGGAGGACACTGTATCGGGGTTGATCCATATTATTTAACTTATAAAGCTCAGTCGTTAGGATATCATCCCCAAATGATTTTAGCTGGCAGAAAACTAAATGATGATATGGGCAAATTAATTGCTATAAATACTATAAAACAGATGATAAAGTCGGGGATAAAAGTATTAGGGTCTAAGGTATTAGTTATGGGATTGACATTCAAGGAGAACTGTCCAGATTTACGAAACTCAAAAGTAATTGACATTGTAAGAGAATTACAAGATTATGGGGTTGAAGTAGTTATTTCAGATCCAATTGCTAATTTAACAGAGGCAAAACATGTATATGATATTGATTTAGTAAAACTGAATGAACTAAAACAAAATGATGCAATTATCATAGCGGTGGCACATGAAGAATTCTTAAAATTAGAAGTTAATGATTTTAATAGATTCTTTAAGAGCGACTTAAAGATAAAGAATATAATAGATGTGAAATCTATTCTTAAACTTTCTGATTTTAGTGATATATTTAAAATATGGAGGTTATGATGAAATATATTTTTAGTGAGGAAACCACTTTTTTGGTTACTGGATGTGCAGGGTTTATTGGTTCTAATCTATCTGAGTACATACTTTCCATAGGATATAAAGTAATAGGGCTAGACAATTTTTCTACTGGTAAAAAAGAAAACATGAACAATTTTATTGATAATCAAAATTTTAAGTTTATTAAAGGAGATATTAGAGATAAGAATACTTGTGAAACTGCAGTAACTGGTGTTGACTATGTTTTACACCAAGCTGCATTAGGTAGTATTCCAAGATCAATTAACAATCCTTACGAGTCGAATGATTCAAATGTTAATGGTTTTTTAAATCTAATAATTGCTTCAAAAAATTGTGGAGTAAAAAGATTTGTCTTTGCATCGAGTTCTTCAGTTTATGGTGATCATCCGAAATTGCCTAAAGTTGAAGGTGTAGAGGGCAAGATTTTATCTCCATATGCTTTGACAAAGAAAATAGATGAAGAATATGGTCGTTTATTTTATGAGATATATGGTTTGCCAACAATTGGTTTAAGATATTTCAATGTATTTGGTAAACGACAAGATCCAAATTCTGTATATGCAGCAGTAATTCCAAAATTTATTAAGGCTCTTCTAGATAAGAGAAGGCCAACAATTTTTGGGGATGGTTTTTTTTCTAGAGACTTCACTTATATTCAAAATGTTATAGATGCGAATTTGCTATCTTGTCTTTCCACTAATGATAGTTTTGGTGAAGTTTTCAATATTGCTTGTGGTGATAGGGTTAGCATTATTGATCTATATAATTCTATTGCTAAAGAACTTAAGTCAGAGATCGAGCCGCTTTATAGTGGTGTAAGAAAAGGAGATGTGCCTCATAGCAACGCAAATATTTCTAAAGCAAAAAAAATGTTGGAATATAACCCCAGATACTCATTTGAAGAGGGATTAAAAATAACCATTAAATGGTACAAAGTTTTTTTGGGCGAATAAAATAGTATTTTTAGTAAGAATATCGTAAAAAAACTTTATTTAAATTTAAAAATTATATTGATGAATGACATAGTTTATGGTTTATAAATTCACAAAAGATAAGGAGATAATGAATATGGCAAAAATGAAAATAATAGGTATTATTCCCGCTAGATTTAAATCTAGCAGATTTGAAGGAAAACCCTTAGCTAATATATTAGGGAAACCAATGATATGGTGGGTCTATAATCAGGCAATAAAAGTAGAATTATTTAGTGAAGTTTATGTTGCAACAGAAGATGATAGAATACTTGAAGCATGTAATAATTTAAATATAAAGTGTTTAATGACTTCAGATTTACATAAAACTGGAACTGATAGAATAGGTGAAGTTGCAAGAAAAGTTGCGGCTGATATCTACGTTAATATTCAAGGAGATGAACCTTTAATTGAACCTGAAACTATAAAAAAGGCAATAGAACCATTTTTAACTAATGAAAGCCTTCAGGTTTCAAATCTAATGACGAAGATTAAAGATCCTGTAGAATTAAATAATTTTACTGTACCAAAAGTTATTACTAATAAGGATAATATTGGAATTTTCTTGACTCGCAGCCCGGCACCTTATCCAAAAGGTTCTATAGATTTTAACTATTATAAACAAGTTTGTGTTTATGGTTTTAAACCAGAAGCTTTAGAATACTTCTGTAATTCAGAACGCGGAAAAATTGAAACTATTGAAGATATAGAAATTTTAAGGTTTATAGAAAATGGTTATAAAGTTCAATTTATTGAAGTTGATTCAGAAACAGTTGCTGTTGATACGCCTAAGGACCTAGAAAAAGTTATTGAAATAGTGTCAAATAAAAAAGGTCTCCAATAATGTCTAAAATTGTTACTTTTGGAGAAGTTATGTTGAGGTTGTCTACTGACAATTATAGAAAAATACAGCAAAGTGATATATTTAGAGCAAGCTATGCTGGGAGCGAATTAAATGTAGCTGTGTCTTTAGCTAATTTTGGTGAACAAACATATTTTGTGACAAAATTGCCTAAAAATATTCTAGGAGATACAGTTATATCAGTATTGAATAGGTTTAATGTAAACTCTAAATTTATTAAATATGATAACAATAGATTAGGTACGTATTATGTTGAAAGAGGAGCATCTCAGAGACCTACAAAAGTGATTTATGACAGAAAGTTTTCTTCAATAGCATTAGCGAAGAGTTTAGATTTCAATTGGGAACAAATTTTTAAAGGTGCTGATTGGTTTCATTTTTCTGGAATAACACCTGCTTTATCAGATGAGTTAACTGAAATCTGTTTTCAAGCTTGTGTAAAAGCAAAGGAAATGGGAGTGAAAATTAGTTGTGATTTAAATTATCGTAGTAAATTGTGGTCAAAGGATAAGGCGTCAGAAGTTATGAAAAGATTTATGCCATATATAAATATCTTGATTGCTAACGAAGAAGATGCAAAAGTAATATTTAATTATGAATATAGTGATCAATCTAGTATAGATATGAAATCATATGAATATATTATTAGAGAAGTCTTTAACCGCAATAGTTTTGATAAAGTTTTTTTTACACTTAGAGAAAGCTTGAACTCAACAATTAATGGGTGGTCATCAATTTCTTGTGATAAACAAGGTATATCACGATCAAAAAAGTATGATATATATATTGTAGATAGATTAGGTGGAGGAGATTCTTTTGCAGCAGGTATTATTTATAGTGAGTTAAAATCATATTGTACAAAAGATCAATTAGAGTTTGCTACTGCAGCATCATGTCTAAAACATACGATAAATGATGATTTCAACCTATCTAGTGTAGAAGATGTCAAAAATCTACTGGAATCAGATGGAAATGCTAGAATAAAAAGATAAAATGTGAGGTGAATTATGAGTAAAGTAAGAGTATTGGATTGTACCCTTAGAGATGGGGGATATATTAATGAATGGAATTTCGGGTTAGAAAATGTCAAAAAGGTAGTGAAGTCTCTTAATGATGCAAGAATAGAAATAATTGAAATTGGGTTTCTTTCGAATAGAATAGAAAAAAACGATGAATTATCAAAATTCGTAAATATTTTAGACATTAGTGATATTTTAAATCGAGAAGATAATAATTCTATACATGTATGTATGATTAACTTTGGTGAATATAATCTGGAAGATCTTCCTGAAGCAAAAAGTAACTTGATAGATGGAATTAGAGTGGCTTTTCATAAAAAAGATATGTATGAAGCAATTGAGTTATGTAAAGGTATTAAAGAAAAAGGTTATAAAATATTTATGCAACCAATGGTTGCAGCAAATTATAGTGATTTAGAGTATCTTAAATTAATAGAACTATCAAATGAAGTTAAACCATATGCTTTTTATGTGGTTGATAGTTTTGGAGTTATGAAGGAAAATGATGTAATAAAATATTTCTTTATGGCAGATTATAACTTAGATAAAGAGATATATGTAGGGTTTCATTCACATAACAACCTTCAACTGTCATATGCTAATGCAATAGCTCTTTTAAAAGTTAATACTCAAAGAGAATTAATAATTGATTCAAGTATTCATGGCATGGGTCGAGGCGCAGGAAATCTTAATACAGAATTGTTTGTTGAATACTTAAACGATTTGCATAACAGAGATTACAATGTTAAACCATTACTTGAAGTAATAGATACAATAATTAAACCCATTTATCATGAAAAAAAATGGGGATATTCATTGCCTCATTACTTGTCTGCAGTAAACAACTGTCACCCAAATTATGCAAGTTATCTTGATGACAGAAATACTTTAACAATTCAAGACATATCTTTAATACTTGGCGATTTAGATCCTGTAAAGAAAAATAATTTTGATAGAGAATATATTCGTTCAAAGTATATAACATATCTAGAAAAGAGTTCAGCGAAAAGAAACGATATTGAAAAATTAAAACTGATATTTAAAAATAAAACAATTCTAATTTTAGCGCCAGGAAAATCAATATTATATTCCGAAAATATAATTAAAAATTATATAAACGAAAATGTTATTACAATAGCAGTAAATTTTGTGCCGAATAATATTAACTGTGATTATGTTTTCTTTAGTAACAAAAAAAGATTTGACCATTTTACATTAAATAAAGGTACTAAGATTATTGCTACATCTAACATAGAAAATGGTGAAAAAACAGATTATTTAGTAGATTATCATTATCTTTTGAATACGGTTTCTGCTGTAGAAGATAATTCTGGGTTAATGTTGTTAAAACTATTATTTGAAATTGGTGTGAATAACGTATTTTTGGCTGGTTTTGATGGCTATTCATATCAAGAACATTTTGAACAGAACTATGTAAGCAAGAAAATGTCATTTGTTCAATCCGAGGATAGAATTAATAGAATTAATCTTGGTATGAATTTCTTAATTAATGAATATGCAAAAAAAATAGACATTACAATGATTACAGAGCCAAAACATATTCATATCTATTACAAAAAATAAAAATTTTTATATAATATATAATCACTTCATTGAATATGGTAAGAACTATTACTATATATTTTGATGTGGTTTTTGTTAAAGAGTTATTTGGGTGGAATTATGCAATATAATGACATTAAATCAAAACTAATTAAATCAGCTAGCAAACAAAGCATCCCAGTTTTATGTGAGTTCGAACTCACATCTAATTGTAATTTTAGTTGTCCTATGTGTTATGTATGTAATGAAGACAATTCATTATCTACAAAGCAATGGATTTCAATATTTGATGAAGCAATTAAAAATGGAATGTTATTTGCCAATATGACTGGCGGAGAAATATTTGTAAGAAAAGACTTTAATGTGTTATACGAATACCTTTTTGATAAAGGTATTAAAATAACACTTTTTTCTAATGGCAGTATTATTCCAAAGGAGACACTAGAATTATTATCAAAGAAGAAGCCACATTACATAGCTATTACTCTATATGGATATGACTCTCAATCATATGAATCTTTCACTAAATCTAAGAACTCATATGAGAATGTTATTAGTAATATACAACAACTAAAAGAAAGTAATATAAATACACTTATCAGAACAATACCTATCAAGAATATCTATGATAATCTTGATAAGATGATTCACTTAGCTAAATCATTAGATATGAATTTATATTACTTATCATATGTAACTAAAACTAATCTGAAAAACTTGCGAAACGAGAGATTAAATGCTAAAGAATTAATTGATTTTGAAAAGAAAATTAATCAAGCATTTAATTATAAAGATAAAACAAATGACTTTGAAGATGACTATAAAAGCTGCTCCGCTTTAAGAGCAACTTGTTTTATTAATCATAAAGGTTATATGCAACCATGTGCACTTGGATATAACTTATCCAAAAGCATCATCGAAAATGACTTCTTAGAGACTTTCAAAAAATTAGGTATAAGATTTCGTGAACTAGAAGAAACACACCCTTGTAGAGGCTGTGAGTTCTTAAATAACTGTTCTACCTGTGTTGCTAGAAGATTAAACGAAGAAGGAAATGCTAAGTGTTCTAAATACTTAAAAGAAGTATCTATAACAAGGTCTAACCTTAAATACTTAAATATTGCTGGTATAATCATTGGATTAGACTATCAATACAATGAATACTTCGAAAATAACATTGAGAAGTATTTAATAGATGATTTGCCTGAAACTTCATATAACATAAGGACTCATTTAGTAGATACTATTGAATTACCAAAAGAAGAACCAGATTCTACTTACAGTACAAGGCTTATCTATGGTAATGGAACAAAAACATCTATCTATGCATTAGATGAAGAAGATAATGTCATGCAACTATATAAGCGAAGTGTTGATTTAAAAAGAACTGATATCTATTTAAATAAAAATCTAGAACAAAACTTCGCTGAAAAAGAATATGTCTTCTCAGGTATTGCTTTTCTAGATATAGCAGCCTTTAATGGAATGGTTCCACTACATGGTGCTGGTATTATCTGCAACAATGAAGCTATTATCTTTTCAGCTCCATCTAAAGTAGGTAAAACCACACACACGAAATACTGGTTAGAAGCATTCCAAGATATTCAAGTATATAATGAAGATAAGCCTGTTTTATATAAAAAAGATAATGTACTAGTAACATCAGGTACACCTTGGTCTGGAAAATCTACACTAAATATGAATATAACCATTCCTCTTCATTCTATCGTTTTCCTTGAACAAGGAAAAACGAATGAATTAAGAGCTTTATCTAAAAAAGAAAAAATGACCTATTTAATGAGAAATATTCTAAGACCAAGAGAAGAAGAACTATGGCAAAGAATGTTTCCAACAATAGATACTTTGTTAAAAGATACACCAATGTATCTAGCATCAGTGACTAATGATTTAAATTCTGCTAAAATAATAAGAGATAAACTATTAGGAGGAAATCATGAAAATTAAATCAAACTATGTATTAAGAGAAATAGGAGACCAATTTGTAGTAGTTCCTATTGGAGAAGAAGCAATTAAGTTTAATGGAATTATTACACTTAATAATTCCGGTAAGTTTTTATTTAAACAACTTCAAGAAGACAAACAAATTACTGATTTAGTTGAAGCTATTTTAGATAAGTATGAAGTTTCTGAAGCAAAGGCTTCAAAAGACGTTCAAAACTTCATAAACATCTTAAAGGAGAATGATTTACTTGAATAGGTCAATAAAGGTTTCTATTCAAGATTTACTACCAACTATTAATAATGGTTTAAACAATAATCAATTAGTTGAATTAAAAGTATTTGGCACTAGTATGAAACCATTTCTTAAGGACCAGGAATCAACAGTTATTTTAAAAAAGTACAGTGGTACTCTTAAAAAGTATCATATATATTTTTATCACATAGGTGATAAATATATATTGCATAGATTTTTAAAAACAAAGAATAATAAGAACTATTTTAGAGGAGATGCTCTTAATGGTTATGAATTAGTTAGAAACGAAGATGTTTTAGCTGAAGTAGTTGCATATAAAGAGGTTTCGAATAACAAAAATCTATATAGTTTTATTAATATGTTTACATTGAGATGTTATTTAATGTACAAAGGAATGAAAAATTTAGTGAAAAGAATTATAAGGGGATAATATGGATAAAACTATTCAACAATTATTAGATATACTTAAAAATACATATTTCTTTAAAGAAATAAAATTTTCTGTATCTAATCCTGAAAAACTATATCTAATGGCTAAAGAGAATGGTATATCTGGTACGATTTATCAAACGATTAAAGATAAAATTAAGAATGAAGAAATACTTGCTAAGTTTAAAAAGGACTACTATTTCTATATAGCTGATGATACTAAAAAGACAGAACTTGCTAAGAAGATAACTGATGAATTTAATCGCTTAGAGATTAATCATATCTATTTAAAGGGTATGAGTATAAAACATCTTTATAATCATAGCTATATGCGTTCTAAGGGAGATATAGATGTTTTAGTAAAAGAATCAGATTTTGAAAAGGCAAGTATGGCATTTAAAAACTTAGCTATGCAATTAGAAGGTTTTGGTCCTGTTCACGATGCATATCATTATGGTGATATGGAAATAGAATTACATAGAAGAGTAAGAGAAGAAGATAAATTTCTAGAATTCGATTTATTAGACGATATGTTTCAATATGAGTATATGGTTGATGGACATATCATATACGTCGATCCAGAGATAGAGCTTATCTATTTGCTTTATCATATAAAGAAGCATTTCTATTCTACTGGAGTAGGACTAAGATCGATTATAGATATACCAATTTATCTTTATCAATTAAATATGGAGATTAATAAAACAAGATTAAAAGAGTTATTAATTCAAACTGGCATTTTAGATTTCTTTGAAAACTTAGTTCTTATCTGTGATAAATGTTTTAATCTGGATTTGTCTGAAAAGTTCAATATAACAAAAGAACTTGATGAAGATTTATATAATGTTTTTCTAGAATACGTTATAAGATCTGGTGTTCACGGATTAGGTATTGATTTTAATGCTTTCACAAATAGATTTGCTAGTCTTAAAAAGAAGAATACAACTAGATTTAAGTCACTGTTTAGAATGGTGTTTCCTAAATATATTACCATTAAGTATAAGTACCCTAAATTATTAAAGTATAAGGTGTTTTTACCAATTGGGTGGTTATTTAGAGGGTTTAGTGTCTTGTTTAAACAACCAAAAAGGATTAAAGCTTATTTTAAACAAATAAAAACTGTGGACAAAGAAGAAGTTCTTAAAGTATCTGATTTATTTAACAAAATGGGATTATAAAAAGATGGCTAGTTCAAATTGAACTAGCCATTAGTTATTGTATTGAATTATCTATTCTTTATAGAAGAACATATAACCTATTACTGATGTATCGTCTTTCTTAATAACAAAGCTTAATACAAAAAAATCTTCTGTAATAAACTTATCAGCGATAAACTCTGATTCAATCGTTAATATGTATCCATTCATTTCATAGAGTACTGTATCTTCCGCTGCACCATTTACTGAATATAGTGAACCCCCAAACAATTCTAATTGGAAGTAAATATCTTCTGTTCCATCCGTATGAATTCCAGTGCTTGATATGATGTAAGGATTTGTCTTATCGGTTACAGTAATGATAACTTCTGTCTTATTTGGACCTATTATAACGAATAAACTGTTTTCTCCTAATTCAAGTGTTGTAATGTAATCTGAATTTAGAGTTAAATATTGGTCACTATTGATTAAAATATCATTTAAATCAATTACTTCACTATCACTATTAAGAATAATAGTATTTGAAGTAAGATTAAGTGTACATAGGATAATATCTTGTACAGAGTTAATAGAATATTGTACATTAACAGGATCTGTATCTTTTAGATTACTCTCATAATATACAGGTTCTGAGAAATCAGAAGAGCCTATTGGAAATACTGCCTGTACTTTAACAGATAGATATCCAGTTCCATAACCACCTACATTATGTGATGTACCATCAACTGCTGTGCCGTAACCATTTACAACAACATAATATGATTCAGCTCCATCGATTGCATCCCAAGTGAGGATATTGTCAGTTAATGTTAAATTGAATTCTACATTATGATCAAAACTTAGGGTAAATGATAACATTTCAGAAGAAACTGAATTAAAATAATTATCCGCTATAGCAACCACAGTAACTTCAAATGTACCTTCTGAAGTTAAGGTATATTCAGTATTGCTTGTTGTAAAGACATTACCATTAATATGTATGTCGTATTCAGTAGCATTTTCTACTGAATCCCAACTAATAATGTTATTGTTATGAATTAAGTTACTAGGGGCTTCTAAAGTAGCCATAGTAGTAGTAACTGTTGTGATTACTTCAGTTGTATTAGTTGTACAACTAACAAGCATAGAACTAGTTAAACATATCATTAATATGTATTTTATTATTTTTGTCATTAACGTCACCAAACTTTCATTACTATTTTAACATAACAGAAACCAAAAAGAATAACTTATTCATCATATTTGCTTGAATTATCGTATTGAATATGAGTAAATAGAAGTGTTGATATTATATTGATGTAACAATTAACTAATAGATTAAAGTATGATGGGGGTTTCATGGCGAATTATTCAATAATTAAAGATCGTTTACTAAAAAGTGCATATAAAAGTAAAACACCTATTGTAGGTGAATTTGAACTTACCAGTCATTGTAATTTTGACTGTGCTATGTGTTATGCAAAGTCAAATGATGAATACTTAAGTAAAAGCCAATGGATTAATATATTTGATCAAGCATACGCAAATGGTATGTTATTTGCTTTATTAACAGGGGGTGAGATTTTCACACGCCCTGATTTTATTGAATTATATGAGTATTTATATGACTTAGGTGTAAAAATCACCTTATATACTAATGGGTCAATATTACCAACAGCTATACTTAATACCTTAGTTAAAAGACCTCCAGAGTTAATTGCTATTACGTTATATGGTTTTGATTCAGCGTCATATAAATCATTCACTAAAAATGATGCTTTTTCTAATGTCTCAAAAAATATTGATTCATATAAAAAGAATAATCTAAATCTAATATTAAGGACAATACCGCTTCCTGATATTTATATAAATTTAGAAAAGATAATTAATTTTGCTAAAGATAAGAAAGTATTTTTAAGCTATTTCCTTTATGTTAGTAAATCAAGTGAAGATATGAAAAGGTTAAATACAACTGAATTAATAGATTTTAAACAAAGAATAGACAAGGCATTTCCTCTTAAAGAAAATGAATCAACTAGTCAACATTGTGGAGCTTTTAGAAATGCATTCTTTATTAATCATAAAGGATATATGCAAGGATGTGCAATGATGCCTATACCAACTGAAAAAGTAGAAGACAACTTCATTGAGGTATTTAATATCTTAGGTGCTGAATGGAGAAAGCATCTAAAAAAATCACCTTGTAAAGATTGCTCAATAAATAAAAGTTGTTTTACGTGTTTAGCAAGAAGATATTTAGAAGGTGATATGTATGGGTGTTCAGAATACTTAAAAGAATTTGCAAGGAGTGTATCTAAATGATAGTACCTCTAAGGATTGGCAATATTGATGTATTGTTTACACATCAATATATCGATTATTTTAAGAATGAATTAGAAAAATATAGAATAGATCAATTAAATAGTAATTACCATGAAATCAAGGTAGAAGTGAAATCAAACATAGAAGATGTTTATAGTGTTGATAGCTTTGATTATAAAAACAAGAAAAGAATTATTTTAGAAGATAAAACATATATTGTTACTTATTATCCAGACAAAACAATCAAGCATAGGATTTCTTATTCTAAAGCATATAAAGAAATAGTTATTACTTTAAATAATAACCTTGCTAATAGATTGCCAGAGTACGAATATGTATTAACCGGAATGATGTTCTTTGAGGTAGCTCTTCATAATGGTTATTTACCAATTCATGCTTCTGCTTTAGCAATAAATAATAAGTCGATACTTTTATCAGGCCCATCTGGTTCAGGTAAATCTACTCAAACCAAATATTTTATAGATACTTATATAAATAGTGTTATTATAAACGAAGACAAACCTTTAATCTTCGAAGAAAACAATGAGTTATTTGTTTGTGGTACACCTTGGTCAGGAAAGAATGTTCAGAATAACAATATAAAAGTGAAGTTAGGGACAATTCTATTCCTAGAAAAGTCAAATGTATTTAAGTTAGAGAACCTGAATTATAAAGAAAAGTTGAAAGAAGTAATGAGAAATATCCATAGACCAGGAGATGAATATAATATCAATCAAATGGTATCTTTGGTAGAAAAGATAATAAGTAAAGCAACTATATATAAATATGCTTGTACTAACAATAAAACTTCTAGTTTATCACTAGGAGATATTTTGGAGGAATTAAATGAAAATCAAGAATGAATATGTAATAAAAACTATTGGAGATGAGATAATAGTTGTGCCTATTAAAGATGAAGCTGTAAAGTTCAATGGTATTATCTCTCTAAATAAGACTGGTGCATATATATTTGAATTATTACAAAAAGAGAACCTAACTAAAAAGGAACTTTTTTCCAAAATGTTGAAAAAGTTCGATATCGATGAGAAGACTTTAGAGATAGATGTTGCCAAATTTATAGAAAAAATTAATAAGCATGACTTATTGCAGGATTAGACATTGACTTTATAAGTGATTATTGATGTATAATATTTTGCTAATAACACCTAAAAATGCTCTAAATAACATTTTTTTTTATTAAACATACATATTTTTATCTAAGCCATTGAGCGAGATAATAAAATATGATAAAATTTTTAAGAATGATGTACTTTATTATCGTCATATATTGTTGTTTTTGTGAATCAAGAATTATAATTCTTTTCAAGTTTTTGTTATAGTGTTTAAAATTTGAGAATAATTTAGTTTATACAAAATAAAAATACATAGGAGGATTTATGGAACAAAGAGAGAAGTATGAAGCTCCAGAAATTGAATTTGTTGAATTTGAGTTAGAAGACTCAATCGCAGCAAGTGGGGATTTTGGATCTGACACCATGTGTGGTGGGGAGATGTGGTAATTATGAGAAAAAAAATTGCGATATTGAGTTTTTTTGTTTTGTTATTCACATTTTTTGGTGCGGTAACTGTAAAGGCGGACTCACCTGTAAATACAAGTTTCAATTTTACTATTGAAACTAAGGTAGGTACTGCAGATGCTGTAGTATCTGATTTGGGGTTAAAAGAGTATGGTTCTTCAGTAACAATTGATGCTGGAACCTATAACCCAAGTTATGAATTTGCTTTTTATATTGTTAATGGTAAAGTTGAAGCTAGTTTACCTGAAAGTCACGATTTTTTAATAACAAGTGATTTAGAGATAACAGCTTTATATAAACCTGATGCAACTTTTGCTGTAGCATTTATGGATTCTAACCAGGAGATGTTAGATGTTCAATTTGTAAGCAGTGGAGGAAGTGCTCTTGCTCCAGACCCTAATGGGATGGTAAAACCTGGATATGTTTTAAATGAAGTAACTCCATGGAGTGGTAGTTATACCGGTGTTACTCAGGATACTGTTTGTTGGGTACAATATGTTTCAGCAGTACCTGGTTCAATTGAATTGACAGTGACTAATGGATCTGCTGATCAAGCAACATATGATTTTAATGAAGTAGCTACTTTAACTGCTAGTGGAACAGGTAACTTCCAATTTTGGATGAATCAAGGTATGATAGTTAGTCAAAATCCTACTTATTCATTTACAGTTGTTGAAGCAGGTTCTTATATAGCAATTTATGATGAGACAGAAGCTTCACCAGATCCTACATCATTATTTGTTAGTTTAGTACAGTATTCAGGCTATGTTACTGACTATAGAACGTTTGTTGGTCAATTTGTTGTTCCAGCAGGTGAAGATTTAGTTGAATATGGGTATTTGGTATCTGATTATCCAGGTGGTATTACTTTCCAAACACCTGATGTTCAAAAAATGAGAGCTAATAAATACAATCCTGAAACAAATGAGTTTGTAGGGAGTTTTTCAGATGCAACTTATTCTGAAAAAACTATTAGAGCTTATGTAGTAACTACTGATGGAGTAGATGAAGCAGTAACATATTCTGACGCACCTTTTGTTAGAGATTTAATTATATCTGAGATTATTGAAGAAGGCGGAAATAAGGCCGTAGAAATTTACAACGGTACAGGGCACTCAGTTGATTTAACACCTTATACTGTCGAATTGTATGCGAACGCCAATTTAACTCCTGGTAGTACAGAGGATTTAACTGGAATATTAAAACATAACGAAGTTTATGTTATATATAATAGTGCATCAGCTGCAGAAATAATTGCTGCAGGAGATTTAGCTGACAATGGTATAGCCAACTTTAATGGAAATGACTCTGTCGTACTTAAAAAAAGTGGAGCTATTATTGATAATGTTGGTCAAATCGGTGATGATGGTTACTTCTGTAACGATGCAACACTTGTAAGAAAATCAAGTGTAGTAGCAGGAGATTCAGTTGCTGATGATGTATTTGATAGAACTATTGAATGGGATGTGTACCCACAGAATACATATTCATATTTAGGCTTTCATATTATGAGAGAAGTTAACCCACCAGTTTCAATAACATTATCTGGAGCAGCTACAGTAGTAGTTGGTGGGACAACACAATTAAGTGTTACTACAGATCCAGTTGATGCGAATAATGATATTATTTGGTATAGTAGTGATGAAGCAGTTGTTACAGTTGACCAATCTGGAATAGTAACTGGCGTAGCTCAAGGAACTGCAACAGTTTATGCTTATTCTTTATTTAATCACGACGTGTTAGACTCACACTCAATAGAAGTGCCAGCACCAGCTACATATACTGTTACATATGAAGAAAATGGCGGATCATTAGTATCTGATGAATCTGGAATTAGTTCTGGGTCAACTGCAACTGAACCAGCTGATCCTACAAGGACTGGTTATAAATTTAATGGTTGGTATACTGATGATGTTTCTTTTAATAACTTATATGATTTTGAAACTTCAGTTGTGAGTAATACTGACTTGTTTGCTCAATGGCTTGAAGAGTTTACAGTTACTTTTGATACAGATAGTGGGACATCAGTTGATGCACAAACAGTTGCTGATACTGAGAAAGCCACACTACCTGATCCGGAACCAACAAAAGCTGATCATACATTTAATGGATGGTATGTAGATAGTTTCTTTGATGTTTTATTTGATTTTGATAATGAACCAATAACAGGAGATACTACAATATATGCTGAATTCTTAGAAAATTTCACCGTAACTTTTGATTCTAACGGTGGTTCAGCAGTATCACCTGAAGAAGTCGGAAATGGATTGACAGCGAATGAACCTGCTGATCCTACGAAAGCAGATAAAGAATTTGGAGGATGGTATAGTGATCTAGGGTTAACTACAGAATTTGTATTTACTACAGAGATTACTGTAGACATTACTTTGTATGCAAAATGGAATGAGCCAGCTGCAGGTAGTGAATTAATGATATATGAAGTATATGGTGGAGGCGGGAATAGCGGCTCATACTATAAAAATGATTATATAGTATTGTATAACTCTTCTGGTAGTGCAATTGATTTAACTGGATATTCTGTTCAATATGCAAGTAGTTCAGGAACTTCATGGTCAGTAACCACTTTAAGTGGATCAATTGGTGCAGGAGAATATTATTTAATTCAAGAAAATGCAGGAAGTGGTGGTACAGCTGATTTGCCTACTCCTGATGCTATTGGTTCAATATCTATGGCAGGTACCGGAGGGAAAGTAGCGTTAGTTAGTTCAACTACACCACTTTCAGGTTCGGATCCATCAGGGGATGCTAGTGTTATTGATTTTGTAGGTTATGGTTCTGCCAATGCTTATGAAGGAACTGGTTCAACACCGGCGCCGTCTAATACAAAATCAGTACAAAGAACTTCATTTATTGATACTAATGATAATTCAGCTGATTTTGCAGCTGTAACTCCAGACTTAAGTTACTTATCGGAGTAACACCCCCTGTAGATGAAACAGAACCAGAAATAACATTGCTAGATGAAGTCTATGCATATACTATAGGGGATACTACAAACATAGGCTGTACAGCAATAGATAATATTGATGGTTCAGTAGTGTGTAGTTTTTCTGGAACAGTTGATACAAGTGTTGTAGGTAGTTATGATGTTACATTTACAGCCTCTGATACAGCTGGTAATGTAGCTACTTTAGAAGTTACATATACTGTTAGTGAGGAAATCGATCCCCTTACAATGGACTTAGAAGCATATTATGATGATGCTGAAGGGCTGACAAGCACAGCGTTACTATTGGCTCTGAGAATCATAGTCAACGATGGTTTCAACGGTGTTAGTTATGACGATGCTAGATATATACTAGATGAAACAGATGCTGACCCTGATGTGCCTGGAAACGTTATACTTGTGTATTCAAGATTGTCAGTTTCTGGAGTTTGGGATTATGGAGCAACTTGGAATAGAGAACATGTATGGCCTCAGTCACTATTAGGGACCTCTGCTGGAGGAACTAATATTGCTTCAGACTTGCATAATTTGATGGCTGCTGATCCAGATTTCAATTCTTCAAGAGGTAACAAGTATTTTGATAACGCAACAACTACAGTAGCTTATGAACCTCCTGATGAGGTTAAAGGCGATGTAGCTAGAATATTATTTTACATGATTGTTATGTATGATTATCTAAATCTTGTAGACGAATTGCCAGTAGTATATGAAATGGCACTTTTGGCAACTTTACTTGAATGGCATGAAATGGATCCTGTAGATGATTGGGAAGAAAATAGAAATGATGTAATTTTTTCATATCAAGATAACAGAAACCCATTTATAGACTATCCACATTTTGTAGAAATGATTTTTGGAGATCATAGTTATTATGATGAATAATAGATAATATTATTAAGGCAGCTTCCCTCAAAGGATGCTGTCTTTTAATTTTTTAGTTTATAATACGGAAAATGTTTTTCTAATATTGAAAATATGTTATACTTTTATATAGAAATGAGCATGAAAAATCTTTAAAAGGGTGTGAAAACATGAGGAAATATTTAGTAATAATAATCAGTTTAGCTTTGACTTTTGTGTTAGTAGGATGTACTGAAGAAACTACTGTACTTAAACTGGAAACCCCAAGTAACCTTGAATACAATGGAGTTTTAGAATGGGATAATGTTGAAGGGGCTGTGAGTTACGATTTATATTTAAACGAAGAACTTGAAACAGTAAATGAAAATATGTTTGTCTTTGATGAAGAAGGTACTTATTCTGTATATATAATTGCAAAAGCATCAGGTTATCTAGATTCAGATCCTTCAGCTACTATTAATGTAGAAATTGATTATGAAGCAATAGTAGATTTTAATATATCTGTTGAGGATAATGTTTTGTCTTGGAATGATATTATAGATGCTGCTAGTTACATTATTCTTGTTAATGGTACTGAATATGAAATTGATGCAAACACTTATAGTTTAATCAATTTAGTAGATGGGGTTAATTCAATTACTATTCAAGCTGTTTATCCAATTGGGGTCTCTAATGTTAGTGATATATTTTATGTTGCTTCTAACTTAATTGAGACAGGAACAATTGATTTTCAATATAGCAAGAATTCAGTAATAGATATTATTATCTGGGAAGACTTGTCTAAACAAGATTTATACTTGCTTGATATTGATGAAGAATTTATTGATTTAAATAGCTATATTTCTTTAGATAATGAGCACATTGAAATTAAGTCATCTGCCCTTGTAGACTTAGGTGTGGGTGTATTTAGATTTTATTTAGTTCAAGGAACTAATAAAACACTTTTACAAATAGACATAAATGATAAAGTGAAACCATATATTATTAGTAGTACTAATATAGCCACTTCGGGAGAAGAGGATATATATTTACAATTTGAGTTGTTTGATGGTGAAATATACTCTATTAATGGAACAAGAGAAGATACAGTACAATATCAGTTGAATGAAAATATTCTTATGATTGAAAAGGAATTTATTTCTTCCAAGTTTGAAAGTAATACATTCTTCATTTTAAGTTATGTTATAAATATAGATGATTCATCTGTTATTGGTTACTTAAACTTCAATCAAGTTTCATAACTAACCCTTATTTTGTTGAACTAATTTGGTATGATCACGCAAACATTCCTGCATAGGAGGAATAATGAAAAAAGTATATATTCTACTGTTACTGTTATTTCTAGTTGGATGTGACAATGCAAGTACTGAATCTACAAGCACAACTTCAACAACTACAGAAGGAGAAACTTTAGAACAACCATACACAATTATCACAGCTGAACTGTGCGATCCATTAATCACCACTCCCGAACTTACAAAGAGCAGTAGTTTTATCTATTCTACTGAGATATGTGGGGCTATTTCTTATGAGTTCACTGTTACAGATATCTCTGAAGAGATATGGACTAGTGAAACAGATGGCTTTTATCAAATTGTATTTTTTGAGACTTCTAATATGTTAGAACTAAGTAAACTACCTAATAATCGAACTTATAGTATTGTTGTAAAGGTAACAACGGAAGATGATGTAACTTATGAGAGTAGTGCATTTACAATCGAACAATACTCTACAGTAAACACCATTGAAGTAGATTACAACTTAAACAATGGCTTCGGTTTATATTTAGAGGATTTATCCGGAGTCGAAGTGTTCTATTATCGTAATTTAATCTCTGTTTTTGAAAACTTCTATAACACTTTAGCTGTACCAATGTTGAAACATGTGTTCTTTAGTGGAGCGACAAACGATATGGAAGTTCAAGCATATACAGCTGAAGGAATTTATATAATCAATATAAATCTTCTAGAGATAACAAAGCCATATATTATCTCAGATAATGAAGTCGACTTTGTTGGAAATGATTTGGCATTTATCTTTGATTTTTGTCAAGGGGAATTAGTAGATATTAATGGTTCTTTATTATCTACTAGTGATTACACACTTACAGACAATATTTTAGTTATAGAAGCTGAGTTTATTCAAAATATATTTGATGAAGAACCTGAAAGAGATACTGTGATATTAGCCTACCAGCTTAGAAATGATACGGATATTGTAATTGGATACTTGTTTATTAACAGGACATAATATAGACAAAAAGCGATTAAAAAATCGCTTTTTTTAATGTTTTATATCAAAAACAAATAGTATATTTTTTCAATGAGTTAGTTTTTAAGAAGGTAAAAAACAAATGCCAATAAATAGAGATAGGAAATAAAATTATACTTAGAGTCTGTAATCACTTTTTTAAGTAATGTGATATAATATCAGTATAAATTTTTGATGAAAGTAATTCAAATTAATTGAGTTTATCTTATACGACAAAAGATAATAGAACAAGGAGAGAAAAACATATGATTAAATTATTAAAAAAACAATGGTTTGTAGGATTATCCATTATAGCAACAATGATAATGGTGTTTTTTATTAACTTTTGGATTATGTCACTAGAATTATCGTGGCTCTATACAAGTGATAATTTACTATCTATATCTCTTAACCAATACAATAATGGCTTTAATTATATTTTTGCTTTTATTTTAATGGTATTTTTCTATGTTACTATTCTTCCTATATTATTTTCAGGACTTATTATTCTTAGAAAGAAAAGCAAAGGATTGTTAATACAAGCCTTTGTTTTATTAGCTTTTGTAATTTCTCTGATTGTTTTTCAATCTCTAACTAGTTATTTACCTTTATTAGCTTCGATACTAATCATTGTAAATATCGTTTTATTGCTTTGTGTATTTACTTTGATTATTCTTAGAATAAAGCAAAGCAAGAATGTAACAAAGCCTAAAACCAAAGAAGTAAAAACGGTTCATTCACATAACACTAATATTCCGCTGACTACATATTTTATCAATATCATTGCCTATGCTATCTTAATCACAACATTCTTTATCCCAATATATACTTGGGTCAAACCAGGACCAGATTACGATGCGATAATGATTAATGTATTATTCTCAGGAGATTCCTCTGTTATTAACTTAATATACTTCTTAGTGAATATAACAGTATTTATCGTTATTTCATTATATTTAGTAGAAATAATGTCCAGTTATATTTTTGATAAAGATAAATTTATCAGTCAATCAAAGAAATTTATTAAGTCTGTTTTTATCATCACATCGCTATTTTTCTTAGTTGGGCTTGTGGTAGATATATCTTATGCTATTTTATATGAAGAAACCATTACTTCAATCTCATATATCCCTATGGCACTTATGTTTATTGTAGTTTTTTATAATGCTTTATTAATGGGGAAATACAAAACAATCAATCAAGTAATCGTAAAAGAGAAGAAAAAGAAGTTTTATCACTTTGAACCATTACTATATGTATTCTTGTTGACAGCTATTACTGTTTTAATGAATTTTTTAGCTATTATCAAATTTGATATTGTATCTGGTGGTTATTCTCATTTTGTCAATCTAACAGGATTTGATATTTTAAGAGATTATGCAAGTTTAGAGGAAGGTTACCGTATCGCCGCTTATCTATTAGTTGTGATGTTTATCACTGTTGGGTTCTGTTTAGTGGTATCTATTACTAGTTACCTATCGAAATCAAAACGATTTTATTCAATAGTTAAAGTCTCAACTATTGTAAATGTATTCTTTGTATTTATCGTAGGTATATCAGGTTACTATTTCCAAATTGCAAGAGATATAAACAAAGCGATTGTTATAGATATGGCTGACTTTTATGGTGTTACTATAACAAACACATCAGCCTTAAGTTATACAGTAGCTACAGATGCTATTTATGGTCTTATCGCTTCTATCGTAATATTAATAATAATGTTTATGAGAAAAGCCTTTGATAGAGAAGAAATGTCTTTGCTTGAAACAGCTGCTATAGATAATTCTAATGCAACTGTTTCAAAAGAAATAGAAGAAGAAACTATTCAAGACTTTGATCCTTGTTATTCATTTACTGAACTAGATTTAAAAACAGAAATATATAATAAAGACTTATTGGAAAGAAAGAAACTTATTGTAAAGGAACCTACTTTACATGCATTAGTTCAATTTGTTGTCGATTATGCTAAAAATTCAAGACTACATCTTTCATATACACCAGAAGATATCGCAACTTTCGTTGCGGGACTTGGAGCTTCTAAGTTATCCATTCTTCAAGGGATGTCAGGAACAGGTAAAACAAGTTTACCTAAGATATTCTCAGAAGCTATCTATGGGAACTGTGACATCATTGAAGTGGAATCATCTTGGAAGGATAAGAATGAGTTATTAGGCTATTACAATGAGTTTTCAAAGATATATACTCCTAAGAAATTTACCTTAGCACTATATAAAGCAAGACTGAATAAAGAGATATTTACCTTTATTCTTTTAGATGAGATGAACTTATCTAGAATTGAATATTATTTCTCTGATTTTTTTTCATTGATGGAAAGTGAAGAAAATCAAAGAGAACTTAAATTGGTTAATATCAATTTGTCTCGAAAAGAAGAAGATAAAGATATTGACTATTTATGTCTAGAAAACGGACACACACTAAGAATCCCAGAAAATGTTTGGTTTATCGGTACAGCCAATCGTGACGAATCTACTTTTGTTATATCTGATAAAGTATATGACCGTGCTCATACAATGAATTTTACGAAACGTGCACCGAAGGTAAGAAACTATTCAGATCCAATTGAAAAGCAGTACTATGATTATAAGATTATGAATGATTTATTTAACAACGCAAAACAAAACAAAAGTTTTGATGCTGAACAAAGTGAATTAATAAAAAGTGTTGAAGAATTGCTTGCTCCTTATAATATTTCATTTGGAAATCGTATATTAGGTCAAATTGAAGATTTTGTTACGATATACAAAGGCTGTTTTATTAATGAAGATGTAGAAAGTGAAGCGGTTGAAAAGATCTTATTAAGTAAGGTAGTATCTAAACTTGAAGTAAAAACGATTGAAGATAAAGAAAAACTTGAAGTACAATTTAGAAAACTGAATTTACTAGCATGTGCAGAATTCATAAAACATCTTGATGAAGATTAGTATGACAAAGAAAACAAATGATTTTCAGTTAAAGGAATACATACGTTTATCTTCACTCTTAAAAGGCATTAAAAGCTTTGTTAAAAAACATCAACACATATCGTACATTGAGTTTGATTATTATGTAGTACATGATATGATTTTATTTTCAGTTGAACCAAATTTCGATTTTGAAATTTTAGAATATACCTTAAATCAAATAAAAAAATCATCTCCTGCTATCAAAAGGATATTTAAGAAACCAATAATATTCTTAAAAGATACAGAAGATGTTTTGCCAGTTGAAAACACAAGAGTTATCAACCAAAACACGATATTACACTTACAAAATCACGCTCAGAATATAGCGAATATCACAAAAGACGGAATAAAACCAAGAAAACTACTAACAAGAATTTATGAAGATGAATACGGTATTTATGAAAATATTATTTTCTGTAATTATATTGATGAAGTATTATCTATCATTAAGAAAAACAGAAAAATATTAAACAGTATCTTCTATGCCTCTAATATCATGAGATTCAATATATTAGAGAAAGGGAATCACTTAAATTATTTCTTAGCTTTAGGAAAGTTACATACTGGATATATTAGAGATTTTAACCAGTATTATAACTTATCTAAAGATCTATTGAATGAGTTATCCTTGATGAATAGAACCATTCAATCTAGACTATATAGACCAGTCTACAAAAAGAACTTGAAAGCAAAGAAGAAATTACGTCTTAAAAAAACAAATATCTTTTTAAAACAAAAAGATTATCGTATGGTATATAAAACATATAAGTTCTTATTAAAAAATCAAGCTGTAGAAAAAGAACCGGTAGAAGCCTTTGATTTTGACCAATTAAAAAAAGAATACTTAATGTATGTAAGAATACTTACTATATTTTCTGTGGAACACTTTAATTTTAAGATTGAGTCTGATGCCAAAATGAATTTAATAACGCTAAATAGCGATTTTAAATTCATGGACTGGAAACTAAAAATTTTGAATAACAAAAAAGAGGAATTATTATTAGAATTCAAAAAGGATAAGACATATAGAATCTTATTGATTAGTAATATTGATAAAGAAAACACCTTAGAAGTATACAAAAAGGATCAAAGGCTTGATGAGATAATTGTCGTAAATCATTTTGATGAAGATTACTTAAAGAGTGATGATGTTTTTATTAGTATAGAAGATATAGAATCTTTTAGAAGAATCCAACAAATCATTCTAAGAGGAATGATTTATTCCGATACCAAAAGAGTAGTTTGTCCTTTCTGTGGTGGTAAACTGATAAAGAGTCAATACAACGATGATTACCAATGTAATGATTGTTTGATTGAAATAAAAGAAGGCTTTTGTATTGAAACCAATAAATCATATTTTTATACTTTAAGTAAACAGGTAATTGATCAAAATACGTATAGCGCTGATATCATTGATGATGAAAAATGGTTTTACAGCAAGCAAATAGAATCTTCAATGTACTTTAGGAACATTACCAAGATTAATGAGGATGGGGATATTCTATGCCCGCATTGCAATAAAGTAAAAAAATGATAATTAAAATAGGCAATATCCAAATTTCGGATATTGCCTATTATTTTTTTGCATAAGATTTAAATCTTTTATCTGTGTTTTCTCTTTAATGCTAGAATCCAATAGATAAACATTCCAATAGTATATGTGTATTGGATAACAAATTGGATTCTTAACTTTTGCAGTTCAAATATAAATAAAGCACGCTTAATGGCCTGAAACGGACAAAGAGCGTGCTTTATTATAT
>JAEIOE010000054.1 GCA_016342455.1 Mycoplasmatota bacterium
ATATCAGGAGTTGACCCCAATCAAAAAAGAAAAGACAAATGCGGAGCGGTGATTGCAAAAGCATCATATGGAATGCAAACAAGATTTGGTTGGGAAATAGACCATATCGTTCCACTAAGTAGAAGTGGCAGTAATAGGATTGGCAATCTACAACCTCTGCATTGGGAAAACAACAGAAGCAAAGCCGATGGGCCAGACAGACCAAGTCAATATTGTGTTAAGAGAAACTAGGATTAATACATATTAACAAGCACGTGGAAACGTGTGTTTTTGCAAATAAAAAATAATAAATAGGGGAGATAAGAAAAATGTTAAGAAGAATTGTATCAATAATTTTATGTTTATTTATGGTTGCAAGTAGTGTTATTCCACAGAACAATAAGGTGGTTTATGCTTATGATTCAGATGCTTCCGGTTTGAATGTTGAGTCAAATGCTGATGAGGTACTAAACTACAAAACCACATCCGATGATGATTTTGATATATCTAATTTGGAAATAGATAGCGAAGTTATATCCAAAAGAACTAGTGATTCCAAAACTTTCAGAAAAGTAGATGGAACTTATGTTATGGCAATATATAATAGCGTTATTCATTATGAACAAGATGGTGAGCTAAAAGACATTGATAATTCCTTGATTTACGATGAATCTACCAACGAGTACGCAAATACCGCCAATAGTTTCTCAATTAAATTCCCTAAGGAAATTGATGAAAATAAGAAATTCAAACTTAATTATAATGATTATCAAATCAGTTGGACAGTAACTGGCATTGATAAATCTGACATTAACTATTATGACAATACAAAAGCATCAAATAACTTGAAAGATTTAACAAATATCAGTCAACAACTTGTTTATGATAATGTCCAAAACAACGTTAATCTTGAGTATATCCTGAATGGAAATGAAATCAAAGAAAATATATTACTAGAGAAATATATTGAGGATTTTACGATGTCATTTACATATACTCTTAAGAATCTGATTTTAGTGGAAGATGCAAACGGTAATTTTGTGTTCATGAATGAGGAAAACGAAATAATCTTCCTACTTAACAATATGGTTATGTTTGATTCCGAAGGTGCGGAATCCAGCGACATTGGATTAGTAGTTAATCAAATCAAAAAGGATGAATATCAGATTGAAATCAATCCTAATGATGAGTTCTTAAAGAACGCCAATTATCCTGTAACTATTGATCCTACAGTTACCTATTATGGCGACGATAACCTTATTAGGGATAAATATGTTTTTGGTTCAAGCAGTAATGACCTTAGTTATATCAAGGTTGGGTACAGTAATACATATGCATATAGAAGTTACTTAGAATTTGACATTAGTCAGATACCGAATGATGTTAAAATCAATTATGCACATCTTTATCTTAAAACCTATACAGGAAGAAATTATTGTATAAACGATTGTACTATTGTTGCAAAAGAAGTGCTCGCTACAGTTGATTATGATGATATCAACGCTGAAGGGTTGAATATAACTAGCTCTAGGGAAATTGATTTTGCGAATGTTCTTTATTCCGATGGAGATACAGGAACATATATGTTTGACATTACATACAATATGCAAAGGTGGACTAATAGTTCAACGCCATACAGAACGATAGAATTGAGAAGTCAGAATGAGGGAGAATATGGCTATATTTGGTTTAATTCTGAAAACTATAGTAGTACACTGGGACCGGTTGTTGAAATTGGTTATGTGAATACTTTCGGAATAAAAGATTACTGGACGTATAATTCACAAGATGTAGGAATTGTTGGCACAGGCTATGTATCGGATTATACCGGTTATCTTACTTTTATTAGAACAGACTTCAGTTTTGCTACTGATAAACAGAGTTTAGGTGTTAGCTTTGCATATAACAATGCACAAAAGGATAATAATATTGGTTATGGCGACGGGTGGAATGTGAGTTATAACACTAGGATTGATTATGATGATGATTTGGAATTGTACTATACCACCGACTATACAGGAAATATAGTCTATTATTATCCCACATCTTGTCCAAGCAAATATGTTTCTGGTTATCCGTATACAGACACATGTTATGTTAGTGAAGATGGATCAGGAAAAATACTTAATAAAAGGACAATATATGGGTCATTGATTGGATTCTATATTTATGATGGTGATAACAGATTTTACTTTAATAATTCAGGATATCTATTGAGTATTAAAGAAATTGATTATAGTCTGTATATTACCATCAGCAGAGATTCAACATACCCTGATCAAATTAACTATGTTAAGGATTCCTCTAATAACTATTTGCGATTTTATTATTCTAGTGGTAGGTTGTCCTACATATTGCTTAGAACAGCAAAAATAGAATCTGAAGGGACTTCAACAGACTACCTTGAAAAAGTTGTTTATACATATGAATCTGGGACAGACGATATTAGTCAAGTGAAGTACTATTCTGATTATGATCAGGATAATGACACTAATATTGATGCGACAGCAAATTATGATTATGACTATTATGATAGACTGCAGTATGCATATGTTACAAATGGCGAAAAAATTGAATATACCTATATAAATACAATAAACGATAAGGTTATGACTATAGAGTCTTATTTCAATACAACAAAATTTTTAGAAGTAAATTACGATTATGGTTTTCGGGAAACAACGATAACTGATCATACGGGTAGTTTTGTTATTTATAAGTTTGATGATTATGGACACACAACAAATATAATCGATAAAAATACCAATACAGTCTATTACAATTACATAGATATTTTTAATGATGAATCAACATATGTAAGTGGTGAATATAACTACAATCGTAATAATGAATTGATTTATCAATCTGTTCCACAAAAGCTAACATATAACCCGGTAGAAAATTACAGCTTTGAAATTGGCACATATGCTGGTTGGTCTTTATCATCAACTATTTCAGCTTTTAGGTCATCATATGAGTGTGTAGGTAATTACTCTCTGGCAACAACTGATTTCACACATTCTGGCGGATTTGCATATCAAGATGTTGTTCTTGATGAAGGAGTATATACATTTAGAGCGAGTATTCGTAATGACTCTAGCTCTAGTACAGGGGCATATATATATGCATTAGGAGTTTCGTCGGACGAAGTAATAGACGATGGAACCTGGTATTATGTAAGTGTACCAATCTATATTAGTCAAGATGAGACGACAGTGCGTTTATATCTTTACAATGAAACTGGAGGTACTATAAGATTCGACAATGTGAGTATCGTAGATGGAATAAACGATACAAGAGTTAATATTGTAGAGAATTCATCATTTGAAAACAACGGTACATCAGGATGGAGTATATCTGATCCCGGATACACAACTTATTATTCTATCAACGATGGAGATAATGATATTAATGAAACCTTTGAGTGGATTTTGAGTGAGCATGCAGTTGGCATTGAAGGCTCAGCAACTGATATTAGAAACATCTCAACAACTATTGAAAAAAATTATTTTGATCAATACAGTAATGAAGGAGTGTTTTATATAGGAGGGTGGGCAAACACATATTCGTCACCTCTTGTTGGAAATACAAATTATGATGGTGACAAGGTTTTCAGAATAACTGTAGAGTTTGTTGACAGCAATGGGGATGTAATTGATGAAGAAGATACAAATTATATAACCTTTAACCAATGCATATTTAGTTGGCAATATATTTATGGCGAAGTAAATGCGCCAGACTATTCATATTATGGTGTAAAAATATCTTATGAATATCAGGGATTAGGTGAGGTAATTTTTGATGGTCTTTCTGTATTTTTTGAATCATCAGAAAAAACATATAATTATGACTCTCAAGGTAGACTAACAGATATTTTTTGGAGCGATGGAAAGGAACATTATTTTCACTATGATAGTGACGAAGATATATATCCTTCATATGTTGAAGATGAAAACGGAAATATAACTTATATTGAAGCAAATAATGGAAAAATTACATATATTGAGGTTAATAATATTAAATCAACGCCTACTTATAATAGTTATGGGCAAGTTACAAAAACAGAAGTGTATGGATTGGATATATATGAAGATGAAGTAAAGTACTTTGAAAATAGCACTACCTATATGTGGAATAATCAGTATGTAGCTTCGACAACAGATGAATTTGGTAATACAACAGACTATATGACTGATGAGTTGACAGGATTGCTAGAATACATAGAGAATGCCAAAGGAATTGAGACACAATATGAATATTATGATAATGGAATGCTTTATCAAGTTTACATTGGAGAGTCACTTACAGACTCGACGCCTTATGTGAAATACACATATGATTCTCTGGATAGACTTATAGAGATTGAACTAGACACTAATTATGTATATCAGTTACATTATGATTCATTGGGTAGAATGGACTATGTACAGATTAATGATCAAACAATCATGAGCTATGATTATCTTGTAGATGTATATGAAACCGGGGTTGTATCGGAGCAGACATACGGTAATGGAGACAAGATTTCTTTCATGTACAATGATGATAACCAGATTGAGTATATTAAATTTACGGGTTGTTTAGAATCAGAAATAACAAAATTTCATTATCAATATGATTCATTAGGTAGGGTCTCGGTTTATGAGGATTTAATAAATAACATTGTTGAGTACTATGAATACGATTCTAATGGAGATTTATATAAAATCACATTTGAAAATGATGATGAGATTATATATTCATATGATACTCAAGGAAATTTAAGCAAGATTGAATACAATTTAGAATCTATAAATTCAGAAACAAATTATGATTATCAAACAGGTACAAACTATGATTTTTATGACTACACATCATATACAAATGGAAATTCAACCATTTCTAAAGATTATATCTACGAGTCATATGGATTGAGACGTTTGGATTACATTATGTTTTATAATGGAACTACAAACTTTATGGATATGGAAATTAGTTACGTCACTAACACAGGAAGAATTAATGAAGTTGTCTATAATTTTGTATCTCCATACTATGATGATATTTCTTTTATTTATACATATGATTCATTAGGAAATATCACATCTGAAGAATATCAAGAAGATGGAGTCGCAATAACAAAAAATTACTATTACTATAACGACTTTAATCAACTAGAAAAAGAGAGTATGAGAGACTATCAATATTCAACATCTAGTACATATGCGGCAACAAATTATTCGAAATATTACTATTATGATGTTAATGGAAATTTGACTGACATCAGAGAGTATGGCTATGGGGTTAGCGATACGGTCAACCCAACGATTCCCTCTTATTTTTTGAGTAATATTGGAAGTTATACAGCCGTCATGTTCTATAATGGAAGTAATGATTATATGGATATTTATAGTCTCGCCATTGGACAAAGTCCATCTCTATCATTTACCTATTATGATATGTGGGATACACATCACGACTTTCCTTTAACTGGCATGACAACTACAATGACTTATAGCAATTTGAATACCTCTGTCGCAGGATATTATTATAGAACATATCACGCAGCATACGGAAACTATGACTTAACATTCAGGATAGTATTTAAAGTTGGCAATCCTGTTGGTGGTTTTAGAACCGCTGAAAAACATGTTTCTTATACATATGATAATGATTGGCTTGATCAATTAGAAAGTTATACAGTTGATATCGATGGAGTCTCAAAAACGAGTACTATAACATATGACAATTCTGGTAATCCAGAAGAAATATCAAATTTCTATTACGATGATGTCAAATATCATCACGCAATCCTTTCTTGGGACGGAAGAGAACTTGTAAATATTGTGATCTATAATGATGCTCAAGGACTTGATATTATTGCTGAAATATCCTATACTTATAATGATCAAGGCATAAGAATCCAAAAAATAGTTGATGACGAATATTCTACAACTAAGCACGAATACAAAATGACTGGAGTTTTGGTAATTGCTGAAATTGTAAGTCAATATAACGATTCTACACATGAATGGGATTTGTCATACAAAATAGCTTATAACTTCGACTATGATGGATCCCCAATTGGATTTACATATTTTGTTGGTTCTTCTAAAACGGATTATATTTACATTAAGAATCAATTAGGAGATATTACACATATTACTTTAACTAGTGGATATGTGGTTGTTCAATACGAGTATGATTCATACGGAAACATCATCAATATAGATGGCAGTTCACAAGTAGGGCAATATAACATATACCGATACAGGGGGTACAAATACGATAAAGAAATAAGCTTGTATTACCTAAATAGTCGTTATTATAATCCTGAAATTGGGAGATTTATTAGTGCAGATGGATATATGGGTCAAACCAAAGATGTACTATCTGCAAACATGTACTCTTATTGCGAAAACAATCCAATTATGTTTTCTGATCCCAATGGCTACTCAATTAAGTGGAGTACTATTTTAACTGTTGTTGCAGTTGTTGCGGTTGTTGTTGCAGTGGCAGCTGTTGTGGTGGCAACAGCGGGTGCGGCTGCAGGCCCGGCAGCCGCTTTAGCGATGTCGATGGGGTCTGCGGGAACATTTGTGTTGGGTGGTGCGTCTGTTATTGTACCAACGTTTGCTGTATATGCTGCCGGAGTTGCCATTACAGCAGGATTGTTAGCTCTAACCGCCGAACAAGCAGAAACACAGACAAGAAACAATAATAATGGAAAAACGTATTTAATATATGGATTATACAACAACGCAACGAATCAGTTTGATTATATTGGCAGAACTACAGAAAAAAACCGAGCCAACAGAGAAGCTGCACATAAACAGAATCCAAATCGCGCTGCTTTAGAATTCAAAGTAATTGCTAGCGGACTTACATATGCAGAAGCGAGAGGGTTGGAGCAATTACTTATGATTGGGGCACACACAATAAATGCTGCGAATAAGTCAAATAACCTAATTAACGGAATATCTCCAGTAAATAAAAATTTAAATATCTATATGGATGCTGGGTGGCATTGGATTGAAAATAACGCTTGGGAACTATATTATGACATTAAAGAAGCTTTCGGAGGCTAGGGAAATAATGAAAAAGATAAAAAAAGTATTTGATAAAGATATAGCATGCGATATTCGCGATGACATTAATGAGGAGGCTCTTAACGGATTATCTGGTTATATGATAACCAAAAAAATACTAACTAGGTACTCAAACGAATTCGATGATATTGATGATGGTCCATATGCATGGTCTGCATTGACTTTTATTATGTTGGAAAATGGGATTTTACCCAATGAAACAAGAGTTAGAGCTCAACTATATTTCGACAATTTCTTTGGTAACGAAAAAAACATAATTCTTCATAATAGAATAATTGATGAAATAAGACTGATTGCTCAAATGATAAAAGTTCCAAATGACAAACCTAAGAAGCCTAGACAAAAGAGATATTTCCAGGATGATTGGGAAATCAACGATGTTTACGCGCTTAAGCTAGAAAGTGGATATGCAATAGAAAAGGGAATTCAAAATTACTATTTGATATTTATAAAGATAGGCGAAAAAAAAGAATACCCAGGGCATGTTATACCCGTTTGCAGAGTGAAGATTACTGATGGCCCAGATTTACCAAGGAATTTAGAAGAAATCAATTCGCAGGAATACATTTTAATTAGTGTGGATTTTTATCATAAGGGATCAATGCGAGGTGGATTGCAGAAGTTTGATGGCTTAGGAGAATATTATGAATATCCAACTTATTCTGTAGGATTGATTGCGACATCACAAAAAAGCATCCCTAAAGAACTAATCTATATAGGTAATTACGCAGGCGTAACTCCACCAACAACAGAGTACGTTTTGGATAATCTAGATAATTCGTTCTCGTGTCACTGGAAATTTGCTGAAAAGATTTTAATTAATTCTTATTTTGATTTATCGAGACGTCAAGGATCTAGATACAGAACAGGAAACTATTTAGAATCACAGAAATATAAGGTTGAGTTGTTAAAAAAAAGAGCAGTAAAGAAACAATAGACAACGAAAAAGAAAAGGAATAGATGTTCCAAATATACATAAGAAGAAAAGGATTCTAGATGAGGGGTATAGAATCCTTTTTATGAATAATGTAGCACAAAAAAATGCACTGCTATGAAAAAACAAGACACACTCCCACCCATTTGAGAGGATGATATATAATAGATAAAAAAAAGGTGGATTGGTATGAAATTTTAACAGTGCGGTATGATGTCATATGTATAGATACTAGAGCAGGATCAGACATAATCTTGCTCTTTTTTCTGGACAGAAAGCAACTCCATATGAAATTGAGTAAAACTCCGTACGAAATAGAGTAAAACTCCGTCGAACACGAGCGATTTTAGAGTAAAACTCCGTAATGACAAGACACGAAAATTATACCAAGTTTATATAAATGTTAAAAACGGCCAAATATGGCCGTTTTTACTTATGACACAACATGTTAAAGTCAATGTAAGAGCGGTTGATGGGGGTTGAAATGTATTGATATTCGAGTAAAATTGAAGATATTTTTAATGTTTTCTAAGTATTAAATCGTATAGACCGTGGGGCGGACTTGAACTTTTATTTAGGGTAGCCGGCGATGGGACTTGAACTTTGATTTGAAATGACTTGATAAGGGTTTTATAATGAATAAAAATTACTTTAACAGGAATTGATAAAGAATTTTTAAGTCGTATTGAAATCACAAAATCAAAATGTTATAATTTGTGAGTAGGATTTATTTTTGGGTCTCAAATACAAGCTAGAATTACATATATAATATCTAACTTTTTAGATATTAAATGAAGTTATTGGTTAGTATTTATCAGCAGTTTAAAAGTTTTATTAAGAGAGTCAGTAATTCAATTTAGAAGTCTATTAATTATATGACGTTGAAACAGGATATTACTATTTACAATCAAGATATTATGACCCTGAAATCGGAAGATTTATTAGCTCTGATAGTATAGCGGGTAAAATCGGTGACATATTGAGTACTAATATGTATGCTTATTGTGCCAATAATCCAGTTATGTACGTGGATCCTACTGGAGAAGCGTGGTGGCATTGGGCAGCGGCGGCAGCAATTGTCGTTGGCTTGGGTGTTGCTACAGTATTGACCGCTGGAGGTGCAATGGGAGCAGTAGTAGCCCTAACAGCAGTGGCCAATGGGGCAGCTGCATCAACGACCGGATTGACGTTATTATGTGCAACATTTATTGGCGCATCAACAGCATTAGCAGGAGCAACAATAGTTTCTACTCTGAACTCGGTTAGTGACAGCGGATTTGATTCGGACGAGTTTGCTGCTGGTGGAGAAACCGCCTTAACTTTCACAGTATTTGGGACTTTTACCGGGTTGTTGAATGGATATAGAATTAACGCTAATACTCAAATAAAGAACAACCCAACAACAAATCAACATATAAATAATAAAATGGACAAACGCGGTTGGACAAATCAGTCAATAAATAATACGGTACAGAATCCATATAGAACTAGTGATGCTCTAAACAAAGCAACAGGGAATCCAGCAACAGCCTATTTTAATGGTGATGGTTCATATGTAGTGGTTGATAACTATACAAATGCTGTAATACAAATAAGCGATAGATATAATCCGAATTGGGTGCCTGATAGTACTATAGAAAACCCATTTACCCCATATGAATAATTTAAATTATTAAGGAGGAAAATATGAAAGGAATAGACAAAAGATTCCTAGATTTAGGGATTAGACGCTACAATTTGTTGCTTTTTAATAAAGATAATGCATTAATTATAATTGAGCAGTGCAAAATAATGCGATTAAGAATTTTCGGTATTGATGCATTTCATTTAGATTCTAAGTGGATTCAACCGTTTTCTGAGTTTAGTTCTGACTATTCAAATATTAAGTCTATGAAAACAACTTGGGAAATGGCAAAAGAACACATCATGAAAGTCTCAGCTTATGATAATGACTTAGTATATGAAATTGATTTTGATACGTATTAAAAATTCAATAACAAGAATCCTATTTTTGGAACTCACAGATGTTACTTACATATATTGAACCTACGTTATACTATGTATGTGAGAACATATTTTTGCCATTTTATATGTTACTTCAATACAAACGACCTATGTGTGGGGGAACATAGAAATTGCTCAAAAGTGGCCATTTTGATGTTACTCCAATACACACAACCCTACATTTTGAAAGCAATCCCATATACTCAACGCATGTTGTATGAGGGAACATAAATAACATGCGGAAAAGCAACTCTGTCCGAAAATGAGTAAAACTCCGTTGGAAATAGAGTAAAACTCCGTCGAACACGAGCGATTTTAGAGTAAAACTCCGTAATAACAAGACAATAGAAGTTTTTGATTTGCGAGGTATTTCTAAAGACTTTTTCAAAGAATGGTGGGAACTATAACGAAAAATGAAATTAAAAAGTATCTATCCTTAAAAAGGACATTTACAAAAAAGGAGCTTATACCGATACTGATAATAAGCATTCTTTTATCAACGATTGAAGTAATATTATTGATACTCCAGGAATACTATTATTTGGCTACTATTAGTGTTGTTATTTATATGTTTTTAGTATACTGTTCTATAGTTAAATTGGCTGTTTGGAAAAAAAAATCCGATTTATATTTAGCCACAGTTGTTGTAATATCATATTTGTATATAGTTTTTAGCTCATTTTTATATGTGTTTGTGTACGAGAGTATCACTATATATTATTACCTTTTGGTAGTGCTTGTTTTTTCCTCAATAATAATGTTTATGACTTATGTTTATATATTGCATAAATTAAGAAATAATAAATTTCCAACAAAGAAACAATCCAATCCATCAACAGTTTTTCTTGCAGGTATAATTTCTCTTTTTTCAGTAACCATATTTAGAATACCAATTTTTGTGAGCATTTATGCTAGAACTATATTTATTTTAGTCTGGCTTGTTGTTGGATCATTTTTACTAATCAATGACTGTTTAAAGTATTTTCTTTCAAAGAAGATAGATGACATTACCATTTAGAATAGTTTTTATGATTCGAATTTACAAAGCGGATTTGTATGTTTTATAACAGTGAGTATAATAGTATTTGTAAATATATGTCAAAGGGGTTTTGGAGATTTAATCGAGAACCCCTCTCAGGCAAAACAAAGAGATGTTACTTATATATAATCATATTATGCTATATTTTATATGTGGAAACATATTTTGGACATTTTATATGTTACTTGCATACATTTTACTTGTAGATTTATACAAAAAGAAAGCAAAGGACAACACTCGAGGCAGAGTGTGTGAGGGAACATATTATGTATTTTCATTACAAAGGTGTATTTTGCATAATTGATTTGTAATCTTGCCAAGAGCGACCTAACTCTTCTTTGAGTCAAGTCGTTTTTTATTAAAAACCCGAACTTTTGAACATTTTTTGCGGATTAAGATATAAGAAGAGATTTACTTTTTTACAATGTTTCCGGCAAATAGGGATAAACCTCGCCATTAAACTATTGAAGAGATAATGCTCTAATAAAAATAGAAACGAGGTATTCAAAATGAGTGAATATAAGAACAACTACGATCATTGGGAAAATGATGATGAGGATGGATTACCAAAAATCGAATCAACAGATGAACTACTTGCTAATTTGCCACCATTGCCAGAAGAAATTGTTGAAGGCGTTGTAAGACAGGGACATAAAATGATGATATCAGGTGCGTCAAAATCAGGGAAAAGTTTCTTGTTAATTGAACTTGCCATCGCTTTAGCAGAAGGGACTAAATGGTTAGGATTCCAATGTAGAAAGTCCAAAGTGATGTATATTAACTTAGAAATCGATCGTAATAGTCTCATTCACCGGTTTATTAACATCTATAATATATTAGGGTTGAAGCCAATAAATGCACATAGTGTTTCTATTTGGAACTTAAGAGGAGCATCAAAACCACTTGATGAGTTAATGCCAGAACTAATTCAAATTGCAAAATTAAGAGATGTTGATGTCATCATTTTAGATCCAATCTATAAAGTTATGATTGGAGATGAGAATAGTGCAAGCAATACAGCAATCTTCACCAACCTTTTTGATAGGATTTGTAATGAAACTGGCTGTACTTTTATATATAGCCATCACCACTCCAAAGGCTCACAAGGTTTTAAAAGGTCAATGGACCGTGCATCAGGTTCAGGTGTGTTTGCTAGAGATGCGGATGCACTAGTAGATATGATTCAACTTAACTTAATTGAAGTTCCATTAGAAAATGAAGATGATGAATCATCAGCTACTGCTTGGAGGTTAGAAAGTACTCTACGGGAGTTTGCTAGTTTTAAGCCGGTTAACTTTTGGTTTGAATATCCAATACATCGAGTAGAAGAAACTGAAAAACTTGACAAGAACTATGTAGATGGAGACCCAAGAGCGAACCTACTTAAAAGTTATAAACGAAGACAAACAAGAAAATCACGTAAAGAAGAGTTTGATGAAGCTTTTGATGCAAACAAAAAGAAAGATGGTACATGTCTTGCATTTGTACTTGCTGAGTATCTGGGAATTGCAGAAAGAACTGTTAGAGATCGAGTAAAAGAGTTTAGTGATGAATATGTCACTAAAAAAGGTATCGTGTCACGGAAGAAGTGAACTTGGAAGATAGGAAAAAATGCATTTTCCTGCAAAAATTCACTAATCTGGCAGAAAGGGAAAAATCACCTATATGCAAACTGCAAAAAAAACTGGCGGATAGGCCTTATATAGTTGGATGTAACCAACACGCTAACGCATGTTTGTAGGATAGGGCTTGAAAGCCTGCCCTATCCCTAACAATGCATTATCGTTAGCACTCACCTTTCTTCCAATGAAAAATTGAAGAAAAACTGAAAACTTGAAAAGTAGTAATCAATTACAATTATTTGTGACGATTTCGGATTTTAATCATTCACCTATTTTGGTATAATAAATTGAAGTGAGGTGTTAAATCATGCACATACAATGTACAAAAGCATTACTTGATTATTTAAAACCACAGATAACTAAAAAAAATACCGATAGTGATATGTATGCTTGGCATGCTCATATAGTAAAACGAAGTAGAAAGAATTGTTTTGTGCTAATGCATGATCTATCACGTTTTGTTTTAGTGTTTTATCCTGTTAAGAAAAGTGACTTTAAAAATCTTTATGAAATGATTAGCATTGCGATGATGAATGCGATGCTTGGTGTTGGTTTCACTCCCGATCAAGCAGAAGCATATATACAAAGACAACCTACTGAACTAACTTTTAATAAAACCAAGAATAGAACGCTTGTAGCTAGATTAAATAAAGCAGTTGAAAGTGTGGATGTAGTGATGAGTACAGATGGTTACAATGATGATCATATTGAACAAGTTCATGCAAGCATATTTTGTAACCAGTATTTGGTGTGTGAAGATAACTACAAAAAATGCTATGAACCTAAGGATAAATTAAGAGAATATCTTGAGTTGTTCTTAGATGCACTGCTATGAAAAAGTGGGACACATAGGTACCACCTTAAAGAAGAAAAGATAGTATTATTTTTGTTTCGAGGCACAAACACCAATGCAAAGCAAATTTTAAATGATTCCTATGAATTACAAGCGAATAATATTATAAAAAACCTATTAAATATCACTCTTTAAAAGTGTATATTCCATAGGTTTCTTTTTATGTTTAGCTCTTATAAAACTTTGAAATTACTCATCATCTTTTTCATAGATAAAATACAAGTCACTTTGTAAACCATCATTATCCACAAAGTATATTATTATTTTATCTGCATCGGTTTTATTATACCAAATAACAATTGATCCTGCATAACACATATCTATTGTTTCTGGATTATCTATTATGTAACTAGCATCTGAATCTGTAGTTATATATAATGATTGGTTACAGTATAAATCATCACCTAAGCCAGGAGCATCTGTCCAATTGACAACACCCGTTTTTTGACTCAGGGAATTTGTAATATTTAGTATATTTGTATTATCATCATCACCTGGACCGTTAGCTACTTCCCAAGTTTTTTCTAGAAAAGTTGAAAAGTATTCATCTCCTGCGGCTCCAGATCTTTTATAAGTGTATAAAGCCTCATCATCAATTTCATTTATTGATATTTGGTCAGAGATATAAGTATTTATATGTTGCATATTAATAATTTGAACATCTTCTCTTACATTACTAATTAATGAACCGATACTAAAAGTTGCTATAGCAGCAATAATACCTAGTATTACAATTGCTGCTATTAATTCTATGAGAGTAAGACCCATATTGTTTTTATGGATACTTTTTACAATGTTTTTATTCATAAGAAAGTCACCGCCATTATGTGAATATATTTAGTTAATTATATCATATTAATTTATTTATGTCATTTGTCAAAAATAAAAATTTTATATACAATAAAATCTTGATAAACACACAAATATATTTTCTTGATTATTAATATGGAAACAGAAAAAGAAGAAGCGTAAAGTAAACATTATCATACTCAAATAATGTATAGAAATGACTTTAGCAGATTTTTAATACAATTTAGATTCTTTTCTAAAAGAAACTTTAAAAGTTTGAAAATGCTTACATTTTCTGTTATAACCCGACTTACGCAGTTGTTATGCGAAAATGATAGAGTTTAAGTATTTGTTAAATTTTTCCTCACGTTCATAC
>JAEIOE010000055.1 GCA_016342455.1 Mycoplasmatota bacterium
GCATATTCAACTAGTCTTTTTAAACCTCAAGAATATATCGCTTAATTCATTCTTCCATTAAACTTTTGACACTACCACTATTATAACAAATATACGAAAAAAAACACATGATATTTGTCGAGATATCTTGAAATATATATTTTAATAATATATAATTGATTATAGGAACAAGGGAGTTTTTGAAAAATGGCGAAAAAAAGCGATATCTTACTAGATTACTATAACGAATTCCCAGAGTATTTACAGGATTTCAAAATCCGTTCAAAGGAACTTGAACGGGATTTTTTGCGTTGCAAAAATGACTACTCAAGTTACCTCGAAGATATAGACAAAGAATTCTCTGTAAAGGAAAACAAATTAACTGCTAAATACTTCCAAATTGAATTGTTTCATAGTCAAAGAAACAAAGGTATCAGTAACGAACTAAGAGAGCAACTAATTAGTCTAGAAACTCAAATTGAAGATCATAATCAAGAAGTCACTAAAAAGTATGATGCTGAAGATGATGTCTATCAACAAATATTGAATCAATTTGAAGAAAGAAAAGCGGAAGCATTTAATACCTATTTACAATTAACCAAAGAAGCTAATTATAAAATAGACCGAGAAATGCGTGTCCATCACGAGTTTATCGGTGTAGAAAAAGAAAAGATTACTGCTAAGAAAATAGAGTATCAAGACTTAAACTCTACTTTATCTAATAAATTGCTTTGGACAATGGAAAAAGCTAAAAATGCTTTATCTAAATTAAGTTCTTCTCTTACTGAGGAAGGCGAACAAAATAAGAGTTACTTAGACGAAACCATCAACGACTCTTTAACTCACTTAAACAGTTCTAAAGAAGCTATGATGCTTTTATTTAAAACATCTTCTCTTAAATTTGAAGAAGAAAGAAATACAATCACCGATATTGCTAAAGAAAAAAGAAAGCCTCATTCAGAAATCAATCAAAAGATGATTCTATCATTCATAAAACAAATTCGTGATGTTAATGACAATAAAAAGGCTTTTGAAAGAATGATTAGAAAAGAATTAGAAACATCTCTTGAAAGATTATATCCGAAGATTATCGAAGCAGACGCTTTAGAAAACGAAAACGAACTACAAAAATATATCTTACAAAAAGAAATCATGGAAAAGAAAGTTACCTATCTATTAAACAGAAATCAAACTTTATCTGACTTATTGATCTCAAAGTACCAAAATGAAATCAAAAAGATAAAAATTGATTCTTTTAAACGTTTTGAAGAGATTCAAACTACTTACTCAGTTCCAGTAGCTTTCTATCAAAACTCAATTAATGTTTATTCTAACTTTGCATTTTATTTAAATGAAACTTATGAAGATTTATCTAGAATGCTTAAAAACTTCAAACAGTATAATAAAGATTACATTAAATATAAAACAGATTATATCCATAATTCTCAAAAAACTTTTGAAGACTATAAAATTAACTTATTAGTGAAAGTAAATGATACAACAAACCACCTTACTGAATACATTAGTAAAATTGATGAATTAAGCCATCAAATCGTTACCCTCGAATCAAATAACCGACTAGAAATAGCTGAAATTAGAAAGAAAATGGAAAACTTAGATGTGTTTGGTGACTACCAAAAATATATCGCTTCTTTAGAGAGCGATCAATTCTTTGCGATGAACCAACATCATAAAAACCAACAATCCATTCAAATAGAGTTTACCTACACCAATAACTTACTTGATATCAATAGAGAAGTAATTCTTCTCAATTACAACAAATTAGATTACAACGAATACCAACAATACATGTCTGAAGTGTCCCGTCATGAAAAAGAAATTCAAGAATTAGGACATCTTCGCAAAATAGAGGAAGCGAAAGCTCTTTACAAACAAAGAATTGATCAAATCATTTCTTTGCGAGAACTTGCGAGAAATCAAATCATCTATAATGCAAAAAAGACAAACTATGGTTATGCATCTAGCTATTCAGATTATATAAATCAAGAAGATAACAAGAATCAAATAGGTGCAGAACGAGTTATTGAGTTTGTCCACCATGTACAAAACTTAATTTCTTTACATGTTGACCAAACAAATAAAATAAACGAATACATTAAAACCTCTACCGACAGTTTCTCTTACCTAAAGACTTTAGAAGAGAATCGTCTTCACTTAGTTGCGCAGGTTAACAAGACAAAAAACAAAAAGAATCAAATTTGTCAAACAGCCTGTGATATCTACGAATCAGAAATACATAATTTACAAAAAGAATTTCATCATATCTTTACGAAGTATATCAACTTACTAAAGAATGATCTACTTCTTCTACAGACAATCAATCCAAAGATGCTTGATGTATTAGAACACAGTGGTTATAAAACAGAATTAACTTCTGCAATAAACTATATCTATAAAAAATCAATTAGTTTAGCTTATAAATATCAAATACCTAGCCAGGTAGCAGATCTTGATAAAGCTTTAGAGGATAATCTGGGGAGATTTATTGTTCATAACATTAAAATCTTTAGTAAAATTAAAAAAACAAAGTCAGCGAAGAAAATAAAGAAACTACTTCAATCTTATTATGTGGAAACATATACGCTGTTATCAGAGTATATGGAGTTCATTGATTCATCTTTAGCTTTCATCTTAGCCAAGACTACAGCTAATGATAAAGCCTTTATCAAGAACACTGAAAAAAAAGCGAATCGTACGAGAGCAATTATCTCGAAAGAGTACGAAAAACTTGAGTTTTATGCAATTAAACATAGTAAATCTCAAAAGAAACAATTAAAACATTACAAAGAATATTCAAACAGATTAAATACCATTTACAAAAAACAAGTTGCAGATATCAACCTTGAATATTTAAACAATGTTAAAGAATCAGATGAGATAAGAAACATCATTTATAAGAAATTCCTTAAGATTGTGAATAAAAATAACAGCGAACTCAATAAAATGATTCGTTTTATGGAAAAAATGTTTAACAAAGAAGAAAAACAATTAAATAAACAATATGAACAATTTAAGAAATCTCTCTCACACATAAAATCAGAAAGAGAAAGTTATCATTTACAAGAACTTGCTTACATCAAAGGTTTATATGATAACAAAAACTTAGAAGCTACTAAAACTATTGCTGTATTGGAATCAAAAATTTTAAAACTTCCAATCGAAAGAGAAAACAGCTATTTAACAATAAAAAAAGAAAAATATCAATTACAAATTACAAAAACAAAAGAACTCAATAATATCTTGGTTGAGATAGAAAAAGAAAAATATGTTTCTAGACCTAAATACTTAGCTGAGATTGATGAAGTTAAAAAACGTTTGCCTGAAGATTATCTTAGTCTCTATGGTGCCGTACAGAATCTTGAGTTTGAATTCTTAAACCAATTCCAAAATATTAATACAATGTATGAAGATAACTACAAAGAATACATTTCTAATCAAACTGGAAATAATTTGTTGATAGAACAAAACTCACCGCTCTATCATGCTTTTGACGATTTAGAAACACTTAATACTAAGGCATTATCTAAAACGAGCGATACTTATAAAGAAACATTTTCTAAAAGTCAAAAAGCGAGAACACAACTGAAGAATAAGAGACAGGTTTCAAAAGAAAGACAAGATAGAATCATTAATGGATAAGGAGGAAGCATGGCGGATAACGATATAAGCACAGGGATAGATAATTTTAAAAACTATCAAGAGAAAGTTGAAAAATTTTCTAACAAAGAAACAGCGTTTTTTGATGATTTCCACAAACAAATCCTGCATCACGCTAAAACACATAAAGACACCGCTTTAAACAACTTAAGCGAATCTAAAGAATCACTATCGAATTTGAAAGCGGAAGCTGAAAAATTAAAAGATAGTGTCTTTTACCATGATGAAACAGTTATCGTTGATCGTCAAAGCATCATTTCTCAAACAGAAGAATCCGTGCATAAAGAAAATCGTAATATCCTTGATTATGAATATAGTCAAGCTGGAGAAAGAATCGATTCACTTGATTACCTAAACAAAGCTTTAATTCAAACGAAATTCAACTTTTTTAATCAATTTAGAGACCATTATGCAAATCAAATTTTAGATAATGATTTCTTATACAAATTTTTTCAATTTAAAGTGGAAGATTTTGATAGAACATTAGAAAAGTACCATTTAGAGATTGTTGAATCATTCAAGTTACTAAACAATCAAATCAATGATGTGGATATGCAAATATCTCTTTTAATCCAACAAAAAAAATCGCAGTTAAACACAGTAAATCACTTCTATAGACAAGAAATGACTAACTACTTAGATAACCAATTAACCTTTTCTGTTGAGGATGATACAAGTTCTGTTACCATCCAGGCGTTGATTTCAGATAAAATAACACAATTATCTCGCTTTAAAAAACATTTGAATGACCAAGAACAAAAGGTTAAAAATATTTTACATAATGAATACCTTAGTCTATATAACAAAACCCTAGATCGTCTTTTAAAAAGAAAAGGAAATGATTTAGTAGATGATACCTTATTCTTCTCTCATCCAGATGAATCAATATTTAAGTTAAAACAAGAAATTGCTGCTGCGAAAGAAAATGACTTTGTTACTTTAAAAGACTTAATTACAAAGTACAACAGAGCTATTCAATACAAAAAAGAAAGACACGCTTGTGAGAAAAAAGCAAAACTTCTAACAAAGAATATCCTAAAACAAAAAAGGGAAGTGTACTTAGTCTACCAAAAAGACTCACGAAACTTAGTCTTCCAATTAGAAAAATACTACAACCTCTATTTAGAACTATTAAAAATAGATCCATTTTTAGCACAAATTATTGGTGATAATTCAACCAAAGTTATTAAAGATGAATTAAATTTCTTATCGATTTTACAAGTGAACAAAGAACATAAAATCAATGTAACCTTTGATATAAAAACAAGAAAACTAAAACAACAAATTAACCAAGTTGAAGCTAAACTTGCTTATGAATCTGAAAAATTAATGTTAGAACAAGACATTGAATTGCTCTCTACTATTAAAGACCTACAAATGTACTTTACAGAGCATCAGTATGATACAGCACAAATTATGAATTCTTTAATTACTGAAAAATATCAAATTGAACGCTTAGAAAAAGCAATTAATCATCATATGGATTATCAAGTGAAGGAAACAAACCTAAATAGAAAATTCTTATCTATGATTACTCAAATTTTGGAAGCTAACATACGTGAAGAAGAATCACATAACATTCGAATTGTTGGTGCTGCTTCTCAAATTAAACTAGCATTAAAAGAATATGATATTCTCGCTTTACACTTTAATACGATGTATGAAAACGAAAAACGTTTTTTAATTATGCAATCAACTCGTGTTTCTGAAGAAAGTAAAATCAACAATGAGTTTATTTTAACTACCTTTAGTAATCAAATGCGTTTCGCTGGTGAGCAAATTAATTTAGCAAATGATGAATACAAACTTAGAGTGGAAGCAATTATGACAGCAATTAATGAAGAAAAGAACTACTACTACGATATTATTGATAATCATTTACAAAAATACAAAAAACGTGAAAAGATAGTAACTGATGAATACCAAGCAAAATTATACAACGATACACTTCTTCTCACTAACGCTACCGAAAAAAGTTTAAAAAAAGCCTTAGAAAAACAAATCGAAACAAATAAAAATATTCATGACGACCATATTCAAATTATTGAAACAGAACTGAAAAAAGACAAATTCATTAGTGATGCTAAAAAAAGACTAGTCGACTTAGAAGAACACTTTGAAATTGCTTTAGATGACGCTAAGGCTATTCGAAATGATACGATTAATGAAATGACTGAATTGTATTATGATGCTGAAAAGAAATTCAAAGCCTTAAAACCTTATCTGAAAGAAAAAGTAAATGCTCTAGACCCTACTTTCTATAACGGCTTAGAAAGAATGAAGAAAAGACACAATTTAAAATTAAAAACTGCTGAAGCTCAGCTTGAAGCGGCTACAAAAGACTTAATGAATTATTACTTAAAAGTATTCTTCGCTGAAAAACATGAAATTAATAAAGATCTTTATCTTTCACAAATTGAACAACTTGAGGAAGAAAGACAATTAATTCAAGAAGAATATTCTAACAAATTAAAAAAAGATGACTTAGTTTACCATAGTCAAATCGCTACTTTAGAAAGTGAATTAAAGACTTATCTAGAAAAGATTGCTTCAAACAAAGAAATGGTTGAGAATAGGCATCTTAAGAGTATTACTCAAAAGCAATATGAATTAGATTCACTTCTAAAACACTATAATACAAAAACTGAAGAAATATCAGTTATTTATCGAACTGATGTATCTGCCTTAACGGATGAGTATAATCAATCTATTGTACAAAACGAGAAATACTTTAAAAATTTGACAAATGCATTTGATTCCATTTTAAATTCTTATTATCCTTACTTAAAAACAGCGAGTAATAATGGCATCATTAAAAAAATTGTAAAACAAACAGAGAAAAAAATGAAACATTTACAATCTTTGGAAAATAAACAGCTTGTTAAACTTAGTAAAGACAGTAATTATCTAACAGAATAAAACAATGGGAACCCAGCTGGTTCCCATATTTTTTTAAGTTAATATATTAACAATCATAATAATACCAGCAGCTAAGTTTGTAAGTGCAAAAAGCAGTTTTAAATTCTTTGGTTTATTCTTCAGTGCTAGTTTACCACCAATAAGTCCACCAACAATAGCGATGGCAACCAAAGGTATAGCAAACTTAAGATCAAATGTTCCATTGATAGAATGTCCAAGTAGTCCCATAAGAGCTGTAACAGCCACCATTGCACTTGATGTACCTATTGCTATCTCCATTGGGATACCACAAAGCATGACCATAAGCGGTATTTTAAAAGCTCCGCCACTAATACCTACAGCTCCTGCAAATAAACCAACTAAGGCAGTTAGAGGTATTGTTAACCATAGGTTAACGGTGTACTTATGTCCATTAAATTCTCGGTTCCAATATCCAAAACCATGTTTTTCAACTCTTGGTTTATCCTTTACTTTTATCAGCATAAATACAGAAACTAATATCAATATCGCTGCAAAGATTATTTTTAAGGTATCTCCTTCAATTTTTCCTGCGTAATATCCTCCAACAAAAGCCATGATGTCTGTAGGTGGATCTATAATCAAAGCTAGCTTCCAATCCACTCTTTTATGTTTAGAAAAGATTAACATAGCTGCAACACTAGTACCAAGCATGACTGCTTGTGACGTTGAGGCTGCTTTATGCATTGCAATTCCTGCTAAAACCATAGCTATTACATAGAAATTACCACCACCTTTGCCAACCATTGCCATAGTGATCGCTATTACTAAGATAATTCCTGCCATTATGTAAATATTCATCAAGTGCTCCTTATAATAGAATATACTTATATATAAATACATTTTTATTATACGCTCAAACCTGCGTTTGTCAATTACTGATTTTTCATATCATATTATAGTTTGACAAAAGTTTAAAACTACTTTATACTACTTTCATTAAGTTTTATTAGCTACTAATAATCGAAAAGGTGTAACTATGGCAGGAATACTTCTACTACTTATATACATTGCTTTTATCAGTCTTGGTTTACCAGACAGTATCTTTGGTGTATCCTGGCCTGCAATTATGAATGACCTTAGTCTTAATTTAGAGTTTGGTGGATTCATTTCATTTATGACAACCTTTGGAACAGTTTTATCTAGTTTGTTTTCTGGATATATTATTTCTAAACTGAAAACAGGCAAAGTGGTCGTCTTTTCAGTATTTTTAACTGCCGTTGCTTTACTAGGGTTTTCATTAACTAATTCTTATTTTGTTATTTTATTACTTGCTTTCCCTTTAGGTTTTGGAGCTGGGTCTATCGATACTGCATTAAACAACTATGTAGCTTTGCATTATAAACCTCACCATATGAATTTTTTACATTCATTTTGGGGAGTTGGTGCCACACTTGGTCCATTAATTATGAGTTATTCTCTTTTAACTAATGATTGGCATAGAGGATACCTAATTATCGCTATTATACAGTTTGTATTTTTAGCGATACTGACCATATCATTACCACTTTGGAAGAAAAATGAGAAAAAACAAGATGAGGAAAAAATACCTTTAGAAAAAACAAAGATTTCTAAAATTAAAGGTGTTCGCTACGCATTAGGAATATTCCTAATTTATACAGCATTAGAGTTTTCTATTGGAATGTGGGGAAGTAGTTACCTTGTTATCAAGAAAGGTTTGGACATCGCCTTAGCCGCTAAGTTGATTACTGTATATTTCTTAGGAATAACAGGTGGAAGATTCTTATCTGGATTGCTTTCCTTTAAATTAAAGAACAGACAATTGATTTATGGTGGTATCTTTATTGTGTTTATTGGAGCACTTCTACTCTTAGTAGCGAAAAGTGAAATGCTTCTTTGGATTAGTTATATTATTATGGGTGTGGGCTTAGCTCCAATCTTCCCATCTATGATACATGATACTCCAAGAAATTTTGGTAAGAACAACTCTGGCTATGTAATTGGCTATCAAATAGCTTTCGCATATATTGGAATAGGAGTTTTTCCAACTTTATTTGGGTTTATATTCAGTTATATTTCGATAAATCTATACCCGCTCATCATATTTATCATGGCGAGCATCTTATTAGTATTATTTAATCTATTAGTATTGAGAATCAAACACAATTAAAAAAAATAAAACCACAGATAATCTGTGGTTTTTTACTTATTCAAGGTCTTTTAATAAACTTTTACCAAGTCCAGTACCATTTAAATTAAAGTTATCAGCTATCGTTGTTCCGATATCAGCAAAAGTTTCTGATATTGGTAACATTTTGCCGTTAAACTCATGAGCATAGATGAACAGTGGTACATATTCACGTGTATGGTCACTACCCGGGAAGGTAGGATCGTTTCCATGGTCCGCTGTAATCATTAATAAGTCATCGTTTCTTAACTCTCCTAATAATACTTTTAAATCTGCATCAAACTCTTCCATCGCTAATTTATAACCTTCTGGATTGCGTCTGTGTCCATATTTAGCATCAAAATCAACTAAGTTAATGAAACAAAGTCCTGTAAAATCTTGTTTTGTTAATGCTGTAGTAACTTTCATACCATCATGATTAGAAATAATTGAGTGATGGTCTGTTATTCCTGATTTATTAAAGATATCACTAATCTTACCTACTGAGATAACATCAAACTTAGAATCAGCTAGAATGTTTAACACTGTAGTTCCAGATGGCTCTAGAGCATAATCATGACGATTTGGCGTTCTCTCAAAACCATCTTTAGGGTTTCCCACATATGGTCTTGCGATGATTCTACCAACTTTCCATTTTTCAACTAAAGTCATCTCTCTTACTTTATGACAGATATCGTATAGTTCTTCTAATGGAATTATTTCCTCATGCGCTGCTATCTGCAATACTGAATCCGCTGAAGTATAAACAATTAAGTCTCCAGTTTCCATTTGATGAGGTCCTAATTCTTTAATAATTTCAGTCCCTGAAGCAGATTTATTTCCAACAATTTTTCTTCCTGATACTTTTTCTATTTCATCTAATAACTCTTTAGGAAATCCTGTATCTGTAAAAGTTTGGAATGGTATCTCAGTTTTAATACCCATTATTTCCCAATGACCTGTCATTGTATCTTTTCCATTTGATACTTCTACCATTTTAGTTGTGTTCGCTCTTGGTTTAGCAACAGGCAAAACACCTAAAATATCAGTTAAGTTTCCATAACCAAAAGATTCTAAAACAGGTAAAGTAACTCCACCTGTAGCCTTCGCTAAGTTTCCAATTGTATTCGCTCCTAAATCACCAAATTTAGCTGCGTCTGGTAATTCGCCAGCACCAACTGAATCGATTACAATTAGAAATATTCTTTTAAATTTCATCTTTATTCCTTCTTTCCATTAGCACGCGGATGTTTCGACTCATACTCTTTTCGAATTCTAACTTTAGTAATGTGAGTATATATCTCAGTAGTCATGATATCTTCATGTCCAAGCAGTTCTTGAACTGATCTGAGATTGGCTCCATTCTCTAAAAGATGAGTCGCAAATGAATGTCTCAAAGTATGTGGAGACATGTCTTTTTGGATATTCGCTTTTTCTGCTATTACTTTTATTATTTTGTAAAAACCTACTCTACTGAGTTTGTTACCAGATTTATTGACAAACAGTATTTCGCTATTTTTTGGATTTAAGTTTCCTCTGGCCTCAATCAGGTATTTTCTTATTGCAAATACTGACTCTTCTCCTAAAGGAACAATTCTTTCTTTATTACCTTTACCGGTAATATTGATCAGATTCATATTTAGATGTAAATCTGAAATTTTGATATCTAGTAACTCTGATACTCTAAGACCAGAACCATATGCTAATTCTACCATAGCTCTATTCCTTAAATCAAGTGCTTTGCCTGAACCATTACTCGCTTCAATAAAGCAATCAATTTCTTCTATATTTAGAACAACTGGTAATGTTTTGGCGGTTTTAGGTTTCTTCACCCTAGCTATTACATCTTTTTCTACTAATTTCTCTTCTAAAAGGTATCTATGAAAAGAATGAATAGAAGATATTTTTCTGGTAATTGATTTTGGACTTGTCTTTTTTCTTGCTAGACTCCTTATAAAGTTATCTACTTCTTGTTTTGTGACTTGGTCAAAAAACTTGAAATTGTAATTTTTTTCTAAGAAACTAATATATTCCAATAAATCTCTTTCATAAGATTCAATTGTATTTTTTGCTAAGTTTTTTGTAATTTTTAAATAATAGATATATTCTTTTAAGTTTCCTTTTAACATAGAATCACCTATATAATATCAAGATATACTTGATTTGCTAAATCTTGACCTAAATCTGTCAATAAGAGATAGTCAGCTTCGATAACTAAGAGTTTTGTTTGTAAGTGTCTTCTTAGCTTAGGGAAGTTGTCAAATACTTCTGCTTGAAATCTTTCTTTATATTTTGTAAGACTTATTCCTTCAGTTTTTCTAAGCCCCATTAACAAATATTCCATTTTAGGATTATAATCTTCCATGATACGCTTTTTATAATCCAACGAGTATTTTGTAATTGAACTTTGATTTATAAGTCTTTTATTATCATATTGTGAAGCAGCTCCTAAGCCAATTCCTAGGTACTCTTCTAAATTCCAGTAGATAAGATTATGACGTGATTGATAACCTTCAAATGCATAATTGCTTGTTTCATAGTGCTTGTATCCCATAATTTGTAACTGCGCTTTGACAACATCACTAAAATCCGCTACTAAATCCTCATCTAAAGGTTTTAATAAGCCTTTGCCTATCTGGTAATCCAGAACTGTCTTCTCCTCATAAATCAAAGAATAGTACGATATATGCAAGGCTTGCGAGTCTTTTATAAATTCTAAATCATCTTGAACATTTTCCATTGTTTGATAAGGAATACCATAGATAAAATCTAAATTGAAATTATCCATATGGTTTCTTTTTAAAATAGTTAGGGCTTCTATTATATCATTTTTACTATGATTTCGATTTAGTAACTTTAATAATTTGTTATTTATTGTTTGAACACCAATACTTAACCTGTTCACTGAATACTTCTTAATCAACTGAACAAATTCTTCAGTGATATCATTAGGGTTAGATTCCATAGAAAATTCAGTAATCTTTGATAGGTCAATTAACTGAGATATTGCTAATAGTAATTTCTCTAATAAATCATTAGGAATACTAGAAGGAGTTCCTCCTCCTATATAGATTGTTTCAAGAAAACTATAGTTATCTTTATAATATTTTAGTTCTTCTATTAGCGTATCCATATATTTTTCTATCGTTTGAGGTTTAGCAACTTGTTTTACAAAGTCGCAATAACTACATATTTGATTACAAAATGGAATATGAATATATAGGCCTTTTATCATGTTATCACCAGTATTATGTTAACATAATATCGTTTAAAAATATAGTGCGTTAACTTAAATTCTATATAATGGTACGATAATAGTTATAAAACTTCGTATATTATGTAGTATTCATTGGTACAATTTTGTATAATAAGTAAGACGTTTGAAATAAAAGGAGGTATTTATGAAAACTAGCAACTATTTTAATATAAAAATAGTTAGAAATGCTTTAATTATTTCTTCAACGCTTATTTTATCTTTATACTTTTATTTATCAATTGTAAACGATCTTTTATACCATACAATAGTGTCTTATTCCATTATAACTTTAGGAGTAATTGGACCTGTAGTTGGGATTTTGACTGCATTTAGAATAAAGAAAAATATTATGTCTAAACTATCTCCATTTTTGTTTATCTATATTATCCTTCTATTTATTCATATGTTGTCTTATAGAGGAATGAATTTGTTTCAAAATATTAATCCAAGTTTTTCTTCTCAAATTTGGTTAGGTGCGAATACCATTCTTGCTTTAGGATGTTTAATAACCACTATAGACTATAAAGGCAAACTGAATGTTGTTTATCATTTAGTTGCATCAACATTATTAGCTTGCGTATTCTTTTCTTTAGCATATTATAAAGTTTTACCTAGAACCATTGATGCAAATGAGATTACTACTTTTGCTAGAGGCTTCCAGGCCTTTATTATTATTGTTTACGTAACCACTCTTATTCTTTGGTTAAGCAATAAAAAATTAAGAACTGACAAAGATTACAAAAATGTTTTCATCTCATATATTTTACTTCTCATTTCAGAATTACTGTTGTTCAACCATTTTATTGAGGATGATTTTTTTGTCTTCGCAGGACTTACTGCTAGATTCGTAAGTTTTATAATACTAATGTATACTATTTTCGTTGTCAATCTAATTAGACCTTATAATGATTTGTACCAAGAAATTATAGATGATAATCTCTTACAAAGGTCTTTAAAAGAAAAGAATATTGATTTTATTAGAAGATTATCTAGAAGTCAAGAAATTGCTCATGTAGGTACTTGGGAATTAGACCTTAAGACTCAAAAAATTTGGGTTTCAAATGAAGCGGCTAGAATATATGGTTTACAAATAACTGATGATCACATGGTTGATTTTGAAACGGTCAAAAAGGTAGCACTACAAAAAGAAAGAAATCGCCTTGATTTAGCAATGAAAAATCTACTTGAACGTAATATCAAGTACGATATTACCTTTACCATTTTAAATTCTTTGGGTGAGTATCATCATATACATTCGGTAGCTTATGTTAGCCGTGATGGAGATGTTCCTTTAGTAGTTCACGGAGTTATCAACGATATCACTGAATTAAAGAATGAAAAGGATAAATTGCTATATGCAAGTTATCATGATCATTTAACCAATGTGTATAATCGTAGATATTTCTTAGAACAACGAATTGCTTTAAACTTTGAAAAATATCTACCTGTTTCTACTTTTATTTTAGATATTAATGGATTAAAGATTATCAATGATAGTTTTGGTCATCATGTTGGAAATCAAGTGTTAAGAAAACTCACTTCTATCATTAGTCAATTTGTAACAAAAGAAAATAGTTTCGTTGCTAGAATTGGTGGCGATGAATTCGCAATTATTCTTGCAAACACAAATGAAGATGAAGCAAATGATTTAATGACTTCCATCTTGAAACAAATAAAAAGAGAAAAAGTTGGAAATATCAATTTGTCTGTCGCTTATGGTTTAGCGGTGAAAGAAAAGCTTGAGGAAACTTTTGATGAAGTTCTTAAAAAAGCGGAAGATGATATGTATCTTCATAAAATATCAGATTCACTATCAGTTAGAAACGGAATCATTGATGCTTTGCTTAAAACATTATACGAAAAAGATATCATGAGTGAAGAACATTCAAGAAGAGTTTCAGATCTTGCTTGGAGATTAGCGAAAGCAGCCAATTTATCGGAGAAAAAAGCAAGTGATATCAAAGTGGCTGGTATTTTACATGATATTGGTAAAATAACAATTGCGAATCAAATACTAGAGAAAAAAGGTAAATTAACAGACGAAGAATATAGAATTATTAAGACTCATGCAGAGAAAGGCTACAAAATCATTCACTCCATCGGTGGAATGGATACTATCGCAAATTATATCTTACAGCATCACGAAAGATATGATGGCTTTGGTTATCCTAAAAATATTAAGGGTGAAGATATTTCTTATGAAGGTAGAATCATTTGTATTGCTGATTCATACGATGCCATGACTTCTTTGAGAACTTATAAAGAAAGAATGACAGGTGAAGCAGCTATTAATGAATTAATTGGCTGTAAAGGGAAACAATTTGACCCTGAATTAGTTGATATATCCTGAGTTTGACAGTTGTGAGCTTGAAAACCCGATGACTTTGGCTTATTCAAGCCATAATCATCGGGTTAT
>JAEIOE010000056.1 GCA_016342455.1 Mycoplasmatota bacterium
TTCAACTAGTCTTTTTAAACCTCAAGAATATATCGCTTAATTCATTCTTCCATTAAACTTTTGACACTACCTAATCTATTCTAATTATAACACATTTTTTATAACATATGTCAATAAAATATTCAATAATTAGCATTATAATTATTTTGAATTACAGATTTTTTTCTTGGTACTGAAGTTTATATAAATCGTAATACATTCCCTTTTGTTTTAGTAATGCTTGATGATTCCCTTTTTCAATTATTTCTCCTTTATGCAATACAATGATTTGATCCACATGTTGAATAGTAGACAGTCTATGAGCAACGATTAGCATTGTTCCTATCGACATCATCTTCTTAAGCGACTCTTGAATTAACTGTTCTGTTTCTGTATCAATATTCGCTGTAGCTTCATCTAGAATCATGACACTTGGCTTATGAACCAATGTTCTTGAGAAAGACAGCAACTGTCTTTGTCCAGAAGAAAAATTATTTCCTCTTTCCCTTACTAATTCTTCGTATTTGTTATCTAACTTATCAATAAATTTATCTGCATTAACATACTTAGCAGATTCAATCATTTCAACGTCAGTAATCGAATCTTCCCTTAATTTGATATTCGTTGCAATCGTTCCACTAAACATAAATACTTCTTGAAGCATTTGTCCAATAAACGAACGCAAAGAACTTATTTTAATCTTCTTAATATCTATTCCATCAATCAATATTTGTCCTTTTTGAATATCATAATTTCTAACAATTAAAGATAAGATAGTGGTCTTGCCAGCACCAGTAGCACCAACAAACGCAACACTTTCTAAGGCTTTCACCTTAAAAGAAACGTCCTTTAAAATCCACTCTCCATCAAGATAAGAGAACCATACATTCTTAAATTCGATCTCTCCCTTCATGTTTTCAAGAGAAATAGCATCCAATGAATCAATTACTTCTGGCAAATCATCTAAAATACCGAATATTCTTTCTGAAGAAGCAAAGGCAGCTTGTAATACATTGAACTGCTCAGCCAACTGTTGAATTGGTTCAAAGAACCTGCGAATATATTGAACAAAGGTTACTAAAAATCCTACAGTAAGGACTCCAGCGATTGCTTGAATACCACCAAAATAGTAAATTAAGATCATTGCGCCAATATAAAACAAATATACTGTCGGTCTATAAATACCAAAGATAAATAATTGTTGCATATATGCTTTCTTTAAATCGTTATTTTTACTATCAAATTCCTTGAACTTACGTTCTTCTTGATTAAAAATTTGGATAATCTTCATTCCAGATAAATGTTCACTTAAAAATGCATTAACAGCAGCTAAACGTTTTCGAACCAAACGATAAGCTTTACGTGAAAATCTTCTGAAAACAATAGAAGCTACCATTACAAACGGCATTACAGCCATCGCAATTAAAGTTAATTTAAAATCTCCTGTTTTTCTATAATTAATAATAGCCATCGCTGTAACAATCCCCAGCAACATCAACACATTACGAATCACACTAATAATTACTGATGTATACATTTGGTTTAAGGTATTCGTATCATTTGTTACTCTAGTAACTAATGTACCTGTCGGCTTACTATTAAGGTAATTAATATCTTGATTTTCAAGATGTGTAAAGACTTCTTCTCTAATATTATAAATAATTGATTGACCAATTCTTTGCAGTATTATCACCTGATAAAATGTAACGAAAGCAGTGACAATGATTGATAAACCAAATACTATTAAGTAAATGATAAACTTTTGAACATCAATATTATCTGAACTTAATATGTCAATACTCTCACCAATAATGAAAGGCTCTAATAAGCCAAGCAAAACAGTAACAATCATCAATAATAAAACTAATATAAAACGCATTGTATATGGCCTTGCGTACTCTAATAACCTTCTAATAATGACTTTATCAGTCATGGTGAATTTTCTTTCTTCGGTTGAAGTGAATTCTCCTTTTGCCATATTAAGCCACCTCCAATTCGTCTTCTAATTTTTGTCTCTCTACCATATCTTTGTAGAACTCACATGAAGACAACAATTGTTGATGGGTACCAATTCCTATAATTTTACCCTCATCGATAACAATTATTTTATTTGCATCTTTAATCGTTGTAATACGATGCGCAATTAAAATAGTTGTTTTGTTTTTACGTATTTTCTTTAAGTTTCTTAAAATCTTCTCTTCTGTATTGGTATCAACGGCACTAACTGAATCATCCAAAATAAGTATTGGCGGATCTTTTATTAAGGCTCTAGCAATAGAAATTCTTTGTCGTTGCCCTCCTGAAAGCGTCACACCTCTTTCACCGATAAAGGTATCATATCCATTATTAAATTCTGAAATGTTATCATGAACATCACTTAGTTTGGCACTGTCAATTATTTCTTCTAAGTAATCTCCGTCTCTATGGATACCCAATGAAATATTATTATTAATCGTATCACTAAATAAGAATCCGTCCTGTGGAACATAACCGATTTCACTTCTAACTTGTTTGATTGGTAAATCCATGATATTGTGATTATCTAATAGTATTTTATTATCATCAATATTATATATTCTTAATAATAGATCTACTAGACTCGTTTTTCCTGAGCCGGTTCTTCCTAAAATACCAATCATATCTCCTTTATCTATTTTAAAAGAAACATTTTTAAGTACTGGCTTATTATCTCCAGGATATGTAAAAGATAAATCTTTAAACTCTATATTACCTTCTAAATTTTCTATTTCAATAAGATTTTCTCTATCGAATATATCTACTTTAGCGTCTAAAATAGCTTCGATGCGAATACGTGAAGCGTTCCCTTGACTAGCTGTGTTAATAACCATGCCAATTGCAAGCATTGGCCAAATAAGCATTCCAAAATATTGTATTAATAATACTAAATTACTAATAGATATGCTATTGTTAACAATAGTTATATACCCACCATAAGCAATCAATATCACAAATACACTTGATATCAATGTTCGTATTGCAATATCAAACAAAGTTGAAAGTTTAACAAAGCTGATTGTTTTATTTTTTAAATCTTCATTCAATTTTGAAAACTCATTCATCTCAATTTTTTCTTTTACAAATGCTTTTATTACACTAATCCCACTAAAATTCTCATTTGTAAAATCACTCATATCTTCAAATGATTTTTGAAGTTCTTTAAATCTTTTTCTCAGTTTCGCTCCGATAAAACTACGGAAGAATACTAAAATAATAAGTGGTATTGAAGCGATTATTGTTAATTTGACATTTACTCTAAGCATCCACATGAAAGTAAGAACTCCCATGAATAAAGCATCAAAAATCATAATAACCCCAGGACCCATCGCACGTCTTACAGCTTCTAAGTCATTTGTGTAGTGAGCCATTAATCCTCCGACTTTATGATTGGAGTAATATTCATTACTTAATAATTCATGATGTGCATACATTTCATTTCGAATATCAAAACCAATTTTTCTGGATGCTCCAAAAATGAAAATTCTCCAGAAGAAACGACCGACAATAATGACCGCAGCGAAAATAGCCATATTACCAATTTGCTTTAGTAAAACAGCTGTATCAAGTGTGCCTTTGTCTATCCCATCTATGATAACAGCGACAGCTTGAGGAATTTCTAATTGAAAATAATCAACGAAGCCTAAGGTAATAAATCCAAGAAGGAACATATACCAGTATTTTAAATAATACTTATTCACTAGTTTTCCAAATATCATTTAAGGTCATCCCCCATCTTGTTAAATAGAACAACTGCTTGCTCTATTTCTTCTTCAGTAAGTCTATCGAATATTTTTGTAATAGCTTTTTTACTCTCTAACTCGTTAGTCATTGCGATTATTTCGCCTTTTTTAGTAAGTGAAATATAGTAAACCCTTTGATCCTCATCACATCTTGTCTTTTTCACAAGCCCAGCCTTTAAAAATCTACAAATTGTTTCTGTTAAGGTCGGCTTAGATATATTAAATAATTCCGCAAGTTCTGAATAAGTAGCTTTTTTCTTCTCACGAATTAATTTTAGATATTTAAATTGTTTACCAGTTAACTCTTTATAGTTCATTTCTTCATACACTTCTCTTGAACTATTAAAATACATTTTTAAAAAACGATTAAATGCATTTCTAACGACTTCTCTATCCATAAAGTTTCTCCTTCTTTATCCATTTAGTTAGGTACTACCTAATTATATAGTAAGCCATTTTAAAAAGCAATACTTTTACACTCGAATTCATTCAATAATATGTTTTTTTCATAAAAAAAGATGTCAGCGCATCAACACTTCACAAAGTGTTAGCTAACATCTTTTTATTTATCATTTATCATTTATCAATAGTAGGCTATATGACCGTCACATCTTGTTTCTGTACCAGCTATATAACTTGAGTCATTTTTCAAAATAATCTGTCCTCGTCCAAATCCACCACCATACAAGTCGATATTTATTTGATGTCCTAAATTATTCAACTTTTGAGCACTTGCAATATCAAATGAACTCTCAACCGAAACTTTCAAACCCTCATTCCATCGAAAGCGTGGCGCATCTAATGCTTCTTGTGGGTTCATTTTAAAATCAATTAAATTCATCACAACTTGTAAATGTCCTTGCGGTTGCATGAAACCACCCATAACCCCAAATGGACCAACAGCTTTATTATCTTTCATAATAAAACCTGGAATAATCGTATGATAGGTTCTTTTTCTAGGTTCAAGACTATTATGATGACTTGGATCTAGACTAAAGGTATGTCCGCGGTTTTGAATACTGATTCCCGTATCCGGAATAACAATCCCAGAACCAAAGCCCATATAATTACTTTGAATAAAAGAGACCATGTTTCCGTCTTTATCCGCTGTCGCTAAATATACAGTACCTGATTTTTTATAATCAATCGGTTTATGTAAGGTAGCTTTATCTAGAATATCCTTTTTACGTAATGATACATATTCATCACTCAACAAGAAATCAGGATTCACTTTCATAAAATTAGGATCTGTAACATATGTTAAGGTATCACTAAAAGCTATTTTTAGGGCTTCTATTTGTTTATGGTAAGTCAAAACGTCTAATGTACTAAAAGTTTCATCTTTTAATAAGTTTAGCGCCATCAAAGCAGTAATACCTTGACCATTAGGCGGTATTTCACAAATATCATAACCTTTATAGTTTACAGATATCGGTTCGACAAACTCATTTGTATATTCAGCCAAATCACTTTTATCAATAAAGCCATTATATTTTTCCATAAATGAAACTATTTTTTCACTTAGTTCTCCATGATAAAAAGAATCACTGTTTGTCTCACCGATTTTTCTTAATGTATCAGCGTGCCACTTTGATTTAAATACATCTCCTGCTTTATAACTAACACCGTTTTTTGTAAATACTTTAAAGAAATGATCAAACATTTCTTCTTTATTTCTCGCTTGATAAGACTTCATTGCGCGTTCAAAATAAAAACCAACTGTTTCACTTATGACAAATCCCTCTTCTGCAAGTTTAATTGCAGGGCTTAATACTTCTAAAAGCGATAAAGTCCCAAATCTATCAATTAAACTAGCCCAACCCTTAGGTGTTCCAGGAACTGTTATTGGAACTACTCCTAGTGGAGGCATCGAATCATAGCCTCTTTCTTTTACTTTTTCAATTGAAATATTTCTTGAACTGTAACCACTACTGTTAAGTCCATATAGTTTATCCTTAAAATAAACTAAAGCAAAATTGTCACTACCGATTCCGTTACTAGTTGGTTCAACAACAGTTAAAGCCGCAGCTGTAGCAACAGCTGCATCAATTGCATTTCCACCTTTTTTAAGAATCTCAAGACCTGCTTGTGCCGCTAAGCCTTCGCTTGTAGCTACAACACCGTTCTTTGCATAGACAGATTGTTTTTTACTAAAATACTGATTATTCATAAATTACTCCTTACATTTAATATAGAAATACTCTAAAATACTTTTTTAGAATATAAATATTCCGATAAGTCCCGCTATCAAAATATAGAAGACTGGATGATGTTTCCATTTGTTCATAACAAGAAAAAATACAACAAACATAATTATCGCTTTAATGTCAAAGAGATCAATTAGGTTTCCAGAAGCTTCAAATAACGGAATGTTTACTAGTGCTTCCTTAGCGATAATATAACAAGCCACTAAAATTAAGGCTGTTACCGCAGGTCGCACTCCAACAAAAATTCCCTCGACATATTTGTTTTTACGAAATTTACTCAAAAAATGAGAAATGATAATAATGATAATGATACTTGGAGCGACAATTCCAATCGTTGCGACAATACTACCTAATGGTCCGTATTGACTGAAACCTACAAAAGTAGCTACATTTACTCCAATTGGACCTGGTGTTGATTGACTAATTCCAATCATATTCGTAAATTCAGCAGTAGTTAACCAACCTCTCGCAACAACTTCCTCTTGAATTAAAGGAATCGCAGCTAATCCACCACCTATTGTAAATAATCCAACTTTAAAGAAGACAACAAAAAGTATTAATAACTCAATCATTTGTTTTAGCTCCTTCCCTAAAAGAATGTATTAGAATTCCTAAAACGGAAGCTGCTAAAATAATATATATAGCTGATATGCTGACTAAAGCAACCAAAACGAAAGCAACAAAGAAAATAACAATACTATACCAATTCTTTATTGACTTCTTACCCATCCTAATAACTGCATTCAAGATCAAAGCGACTACAACTACTCTGATACCGGCAAATGCTTTCTCTACATATATGTTTGATGCAAACTCATTATAAAATGCTGCTATTGCTATAATAATTATCCATGATGGACTAACCATACCAAGGGTCGCAAAGAGCGCTCCTAGAACGCCTTTTTTCTTATGCCCGATAAAGGTAGCTGTATTAATAGCAATAATCCCCGGTGTACTTTGCCCAATGGCAAAGTAATCCATCATTTCTTCATCGCTAGCCCATTTATGTTTTTCAACCACTTCTTTTCTTAACATTGGGAGCATTGCATATCCACCACCAATTGTAAAAAGACCTATTTTAAAGAAGGCTACAAACAATTCTATATATGTATTTTCTTTTAAACGTTTGAACATGTCAAATCTCCTTCTTTTAACTCTTGTGAATACTAATACTGTTTTTTTCTAAATAGATTAATGATAAAAGTAATCGGCATAATGATAATCGGTGAAAAACAAATAAATAATTCATTGATTAACTTAGAACCTTTTACTCTTCCCATTTTTGTGAATCTACTTTTTAGATTCAAAAAATTGATGCCATAAGCATTACCAAAAGATATCATTCTGATACTTGAAAGAATTCCATAAGCCATATCTTTACCATAGGCATCAATTATCACTTGAAATGTTTCAACTGAATAAACTTCCTTTTCAGATGCATAATGCTGCGCAAACAAAAGCGCCTTCGCTTCTTCTTTCTTTACGTTTTCGTGATTACCAGATAATAGACTCTTTAGTTCTTCATCACCAATCCCTGAATCAATCGCACGTTTCGTATGAAAATAACTACAAATAGCACAGTCATTTACTTCTGTAACAGAAAGCATTAAGTTTGTTTGAAAACTCTCGCTAACTTTTTTTATACATTTTCTATATTTTATCATTGAGTAAGTTGCATCACTCATGATTTTGACAAATTCTCTTTTACCATAAATTCTTGATTTACTATCTAAATTCATATTGTCTCTCTTATTCTGCAACATCTACCATATTTTTTTGATTTAGTCTATATACGCTATAAATAACAAAAACATAAGCTATTGTTTTTGGCATCATTAAAGCTCCTAATGCAGGAACAAAATCAACAAAGAAAATAACCGGCATATAGAATAAGAAACTCAACATTACTCCATATGAAATCTTCTTATATAATAGATTGTTTTCTCTATAAGCACTTAACAACATAATCGTAACTAAATAAACACCCATTATGATAAAAGGAGCGTTTCTTATTACTGTAAAGCCATAAGATGCATCCCCCGTAAACCAATTGTTTTGTGGGAAAAAGGTAACAGCAAATTTAAGTATAAGCATAGAATAGATAACAACTCTATCTACTATATTCTTTCTGTTAAAGCTTCTTTCAAAATCACGATACAATAAAAAATAGAATACCGTCATTGTCGCAGACGTTATCGCAGATCCTAAGCCTAGGTATAATGTATAGTCATCTAAACCGGTTGTTAAATGACCTATTATTCTTGGAATCAAATGGAACATATCCCCAAAGCCAAGAATTAAAGCCATAATCCCAAATGTACGTTTTTGAACATTGTTAGTCTTGATTAATTTAAAACCTAAATATATTACGATAACTAAATATAAAACATCAAATACCACTTCTAAATATTTCATTTAAACACCTCTTATCCATTTACTTCATTAACTATTATACCAAGAACTATAATTTATGTTATTAAATTTACGTATATTCAACAACTTATCTAAAGATTTATTGTATATAAAAATAAAAAGGTGTCTCTATCTCCTAAGCAGATTCACACCTTAAAAAACTTTAAAAATCCTTTTTACCTTCAATAAATTTTTTCGCCTTACTTTTCACAACTTTCGCGATCAACATTACTAAAATTGTAGCTGCACCAATAAGTGCTGATATGACAAAAGGCGATTCAACAGAATGATAATTAAAAAGCCATTGAAAAAAACTATTTACAATTGGAGATGAAAACTGTCCCAAAAAGGAAAAAATAGAAACAATCGCTAACGATAATACTACATCGTTCTTAGAACTAACTAAAGAAGTTTGTAAATAAATCATTGGTGGGATTATTCCCATACCAAAACCAACTACTACTAATCCAATAACGACTTGGAATAAACTACTAGAAAATGCAATACTAAACATTCCTAAGCTGATTAGAGCCATTCCAAATAAAATCGTCCAAGTTTTTAAGAAGGAACGTATTCGATGAAAAAAGAAGCCTAATAAGAAGGAGCATAAACTAGCTACTGAAATCAGTATCCCTGTAGCGAGTCCTCCACCATAATCATTCGTAGTAATTAAAAAGCCTAGTCCTGTTAAGACTGTATAATAACTAAGAATCATAAAGAAATGACTAAAGCCTAATATCCAAACATCTTTGTTAATGTGAATCTTATGAGTTTCCTTTGGGGGAATACCTTCATTTGGTAAATATAAAATGACTAATATTAAAACAATAAAAGCAATAATATAAACTAAAAAAGGATATCTCCAACCATATACAGTTAATATACCAGCTAAAATAGTAGCTAGGATACTTCCTAAATTATTAATAGAAGATGAATAACCCATCATTTTAGCTCGTTCATCCCCTGTAAAGAAATCTGCGATAAGACCTCTGGTTAAAGGAAGTAAAACTCCCACACCAATTCCCATCAATGCTCTAAATACTAACAAAGCATAGATAGAATTTTGTAAAGCTCCACCAAGTCCGCCAATTAGATACAAAGATAAGCCGATATAAACTAAATGTTTTTTTCTTATGCGAAAAATCAACCTTCCGGTAATTAAGGTTACAGGTATAATAAAAATAGCTGGTAAAGCCACTACCATCTTAATCATTAATTCAGAAGCATTATTAAAATAATCACCTATATATGTTAAAGCAGGTGAAATTGCTGCACTTGACATAATAATAAGTAAAGAAATACTTAAAATAGCCAATTTTTGTAATTTATTCATTCAAGTCACCTTATTCACTTTGTCCATTATATCAAATCAATCTATAATAATCATTAAATTATGAAAACTGTTTAAATTTAACAAAAAATAAACGATTGAATCCTTATCAAAAATAAGTAATAGAATAAGTATTTTTTAAGGAGAATAAGATAGACATCCTTTTAAATATTTAAAGGAATTTTATAGATTTTTTCTTCAAAAAAAACACACTCATATTTGTTATCAAAAATAGGTGATTTTTAGTGCATTTTTAGATTTAAAAAAAACGTCTATTTCTAGACGTATTTTTGACTTTATTTTTTGAGTAAATTTACAATCAAAAAAAAAGCAAAAAAAGTGTTGTATTTTTGAAAAAAAGCCTTATAATTATTTCTTATGAAAAGGAAAAAAATGGAGGTACAACATGGAAGAAAGAAAAACGCTCATTAATTTAATTGATGTGACAAAAACTTATGACGATGAGACGGTGGTAAATCATCTGAACTTATCAATTTTTGAGAATGAATTTGTCACGTTGTTAGGCCCATCAGGTTGTGGTAAAACAACAACATTAAGAATGATTGCCGGATTTGTTCAACCAGATGAAGGTTCTGTTATCATTAATGGAAAATTATTTAACGATTTACCACCATATGCAAGACCAATTCATACTGTTTTTCAACGATATGCTTTGTTCCCACATCTCAATGTGTTAGATAATGTAGCTTTTGGATTAAATAATCGTTCTTGGGATTACTTAATCAAGTTCTTTGGAAAAGAATTGTTAGTTTCTGAAGCTGAAAAAGAATACGGTAAAAAACCTTCTCAAAAAGAAATAAGAAAAGTCATTAAGAATAAAATTAACCAAGTGGCGAAAGAAGCTTTAGCACTTGTGAAACTTTCTGGCTTTGAAAATAGAACTGTGGAACAAATATCTGGTGGTCAACAACAACGTGTCGCTTTGGCTAGAGCACTTGTAAACAAACCACAAATACTTCTTCTAGATGAACCTTTAGCTGCATTAGATCTTAAATTACGTCAAGCGATGCAATATGAATTAAAAGAAATGCAACGAAAACTTGGAATTACATTCGTCTTTGTAACCCATGATCAAGAAGAAGCAATGACGATGAGTGATCGTATTGTTGTAATGAAAGATGGTGTCATTCAACAAATTGGTTCACCTAAATCAATATATAACGAACCAATTAACACTTATGTTGCTAACTTCATTGGAGAATCAAATATTATACCAGGGACTTACCTTCGTAAAGACCTTGTCAATTTCTTTGGTGTTGATTTTGAATGTATGGGTTATACTTTTGAAGATAATGAAGCTGTTCACGTTGTGATCAGACCAGAAGATTTTGATGTAGTGGATGTTTCAAAAGCAAAATTAGTTGGTAAAGTTGTATTTAGTTTATTTAAAGGTGTACATAACGAATTAGAAGTAATGATTAATGATACAAAACTTTTAATTCATACTTATGAAAGCTATGAATTAAATCAAGCAATTGGTCTATCTATTGATCCATACGAAATACACATGATGAAGGTATTGGATAATGAATAAGTTTTATAAGAGATTTGCGATGCCATATCAAATATGGCTAACAATACTGGTGTTCATTCCTTTAATAGCTTTAATAGTTATTGGATTTTCAAACTATAACTCAAGTATTGACTTAGTAGATTTAAATTTAACACTTTCTAACTTACATCTACTAATAGAAAGTCAAACTCTCGTAGCTTATAAAAACAGTTTTCTCTTTGCTAGCGTTACTACATTGGTTTGTTTTGTATTAGGATACCTTGTAGCCTATCAAATCAAACAATCTAAATTTAAAAACAAATTTGTTTTATTAACAATAATCATTTTACCTATGTGGTCTAATTTGATATTAAGAACTGAAAGCTTATTAAATATTATGGAAAAAAATAATATCTTAAATAGTATCATCGGTTTTAGTATCTTTGGTGATATTGCTGGTACACAAGCAGCCGTATTATTTGGTTTAATCTTTACTTATATGCCCTTTATGATTTTGCCTATTTATACCGCATTAGAAAAGATTGATTTTTCTTTGATTGAAGCATCTAACGATTTAGGCTTAACTCCTTTTATGACATTTTGGAAAGTAACCTTTCCGCTATCTCTAAAAGGTGTTATCACCGGTTCTATCATGGTTTTCCTATCTACAATTGCCGGATTCGCTGTTCCTAAGATCTTAGGTAAAGGTAATCTAGTATTCATCGGTAATATTATTGATACTAAATTCTTATATACAACCTTTAATGATGGTTCTTTATTAGCTATTGTCATATTAGTATTTATTTTGGGTGCACTTCTTATTATAACTAAGATAGATAAAGAAGGAGAGACTTTACTATGAGTGAAAACTTAAGTCAATATCCTGTAGCTACTTTAGAAGAGTACGGATATAAAGAAACTCCTATATATATAAAAAAATTAATTTCTGTTATAAAAACTATATTGACTTACGTAGTGGTATTCTTCCTTTATTTGTCAATTATAGTCATTGCTATTCAGTCTGTGAATAGCAGTCGAGTAATGTCATCATTTGATCATTTTTCCCTTAAATGGTATTTAAATATCTTTAATGAAGAAGATTTAATGATAGCGATAAAGAATACTTTTCTAGTATCTTCTATCGCAACCATATTAGCTACGATATTTGGAACGATATTCGCAATTGGTTTATATTCTCTTAAAAAGAAAAAACGCCAACAATGGATGTTACTAAATAACGTGCCTATCCTAAACGCAGATATCGTTACAGGGTTTTCATTAATGTTAATGTTTAGACTATTGATGCCTTTATTCCCTAACATATTTGGATTATTCACCTTAGTTATGGCTCATCTATTCTTTACCATGCCTTATGTGGTTTTAAATGTAATGCCAAAACTAAAGGAAATAGATCCTAACTTAATGGATGCTGCTTTAGACTTAGGAATTAAACCATTTAAATCCTTACGTAAAGTCTTAGTCCCAGCAATAAAAGCTGGTATATTCGCTGGAATGCTTATGGCATTAACAATGAGTATTGATGACTTTGTAATTAGTTACTTTAATACTGGTGCTGGTTATGATAATTTATCTGTTTGGATTTATGGAGTTATCGGAAGAAGAGAATTGACTCCTTCTGTATACGCATTTTCTACTTTATTAACATTATTTACTTTACTTGGATTATTAACGTATCAATTTTTAAAAAATACAAAGAAAGGTAATTTAAAATTAAAAAAATGAAAAAATTTGCTATTTTGCTAGTTCTTACACTAGTATCTACTTTTATGGTTGCTTGTCAATCTAAACAAACTTTAAGAATCCTTAACTGGGGAGAATATTTAAACCCTGAAGTTGTTGAACTTTTTGAAGCAGAATATAATATCAAGGTTATCGAAGGTATTGCTGATTCAAATGAATTATTTTACTCAAAAATCAAAAGTAAAACTACTGCTTATGACATCGTTATTCCTTCTGATTATATGGTTGAAAAAATGGTTCAAGAAGACATGTTATTCGAACTTGATTACAGTTTATTAACTAATTATTCAAATGTTACTTACATGGAAGCAGTTGATCAAATCTATTCATCTATGGCAGCTACTACGCTTGCAGCAACTGGTGAAACAGTTGATTTCAAGGATTATGCAGTACCATATTTTTGGGGAACTTTTGGAATCATCTATAACAATCGTGTTGATGGATTAGAAGAGAGTTTAAATGCTAATGGATGGGATGTTTTCTTTGAAGCAGACAACTATTTCCCAGAAGCTACAAGAGGAATGTATGATGTTGCTCAATTCGCTTATGCTGCATCTCTTATGTATTTAGATGAAAATCCGAATCTATATAGTGAAACACTACTTGATCAATCAAAAACAGCGATTGAAACAGCTAACTTCACTGAATGGGGAACAGACACGTTAAAAAGAAATGTGGAAGCTGATAATTTAGATATGGCTTTTGTTTATACAGGAGATTATTTAGATCGTATGTATATTCAATTAGATGAAGGAAGAACGTTAGAAGAAATCCAAGCTGATTTCAATATCTATATCCCTGAAACTACGATGGTTTTTATTGACAACATGGTTATTCCTAATACATCTAAAGACTTAGATGCAGCTCATAAATTTATCAACTTCGTTTTAAGACCTGAAATGATGGCTTTAAATGCTGAATCTGTTGGTTATGCTGTTCCTACTGAAGAAGCTTTTGACATTATTATTTCACATCTTGACGATGAAGATGCTTTCTATCACAACTGGGCATATGCAAATATGTTTTACAATAGTAAAGATAGAGAGGGTACATTCTATCCTTTAACTAGTTTTGATGTAGATACTATTGATGAAATCAATACAATGATTCAAGTTATTAGAACAGAATAATTACTATTTACATAAACGGTATATTTCAAAATATGCCGTTTTTTTTATTGATTGATTTTATATAACCTGAGTTTTGCACTTAACTAAATAGATTATTGTAAAAATGGTATTATATATACCATTTTTTTACATTT
>JAEIOE010000057.1 GCA_016342455.1 Mycoplasmatota bacterium
TTGATTGATGATAACGGATTTTGAATTAATGTCCCCGATAAACAGAATAAAGACAATACCATTACGAGTAGTAATGCGATTATCTTTTTCATCTTCTTCTCCTTTCAACATTATCATATAACGAATCAAGGAGGTTATAAAGGGCCTGAGAGGCCCGTTTTGCATAAATATGGAAGAAAATACAAGAAATTACATCGAATTAATCGATGAATTAAGAAGAGAATATAAAATAACAGTTGAAACCTTCTGTAATGGGATCTGTGATCCAAGGTTTTACAGAAGGATGCTTTCTGGTGAAAGAAATATCACACACCAAAGAATTTTTCAGTTCTGTGAAAAACTAAAACTATCCCCAAGTGACTTTTATTACACAGCTAGCAAGCGTGATCGTTATGAATTACATAAGATCTATAATCTTTATCAAATGATCTATACACATGATTATTCTCGTTTTACTGAAGAACTATCAAAAATAAATAGAAAAAAACTCATTTCAAAACAAAATGAAAAGTTTCTTGAATACTGTATTTTAAAATCATCTGTCGTTCACAAGACTGAAAGCGACGAAAAGGTGATAAAGATACTATTTGATTTAGTAGATTATCCTGCTTGTCTTGAGAAAGACACTTTCGACTTTGTGGATATAAATGTTTTGATGTTAATCGCTGAGATTCAAATAAAATACGATGAGTATCAAACTCTAAATAAACTCATAGAAATCTTGAATAATCATAAAAAGATAATTGCCAGGTCTGATACGAATCATATGTTTCCAGCTATATACACAAATACTAGTCTATTCTTGTGTCGAATTAATAGATTTGAAGATGCTTTAGCTCTCAGTTCATCAGGAATCCAATTCTCAAAAGAATACAATAACTTATCATCTATGGGACGATTATACTATGTCAAATCACATTCTTTACTCCAATTAGGTAGAAAGAGAGAAGCAGAAATTGAAGCGGCAAGATGCATCGCATGTGCAATTGCCAAAGATAATCCTGAAGAACTACGAGTTTTTTTCAAAGAGATTGAGCTTGATCACAAAATAAATCCTATTGACTTAATAAAACGACACCAAGAATCATTAAACACAAAAAAAGCAGGCTAAATATAGCCTGCAATGTTTTTATATAGGTATCTATTCAATGTCGTGGCAATTTCCCCCTAATAAGGGAAAAAGAGGAGATTCCCGCGGTGTTAACCTGCCGGGAGCCGATGAATCCTCATTGAAGCTTCTAAGAAAGCTTTCATAAAGACCACCCCCTCTTTTTTACAAATTTATTATATCATATTGACGGATCTTTTTTAATCCAATATCAACGCAGTAATTATTTCTCCTTGCACTCGGATTGATTTCACATGAGTTATGCTTATAAATCCAATGTCTGCAAATAAACTTTCAAAGTAGATGCAAACTGCTTTAAGAACCCCGAGTAGGTATTAGAATTAAAAACTAAATGATACTGATCATTTGTATAACTATGAGGAATGCTTATAGTGGTACTACTCCATTCATGGACATACCTAAATTTGGCAAATACATTCCCAACACTCTCCAGATTATCAAGGAACATCTTTTTGACATAATCACAGTCAACGATGTTCTCGCCAGCTTGTTCTCGCCACAGATCATAAATCTGTCGTCGGACACCTTTGTCAAGTGAATAGAATAATTTGTCCAGTCGATGAACCTTATCTGTATTGCTATTTTTCAATAATGAAATTGCTTTTAAATACAGTTCACATGCAAAGGCACAATTGACAAATCCTGGTACTAACAATGGTAAATTGTCTTCTGTGATTTTACCATCAGGAAAATTGCACCGATTCGATGCTTCTAGAAAATCATTGGCAGATGCGATTATTTTCATTGGATCAATCATTTTCATAATCTGTTCTTAACCTTACGCGCAAAAAGACTTCTTGAACTTGCAGTGTTTATAATGGACTAGTTGAATATTTATCAGTATCTAAGAATGAAATCATATGCATACAAAGCATATCATTTAAAAGGTTTGTATGCAAGCCAGTTTTGAAATTCAGTACTAATTGGAGTTAAATCGTTAAAAAAGAATTCATCATAATAGTAATCGTGTAAAATCGCAGGCAAATCGTGTAAAAGTTCGTTCGCTTGCTAAAATTCACTTCTTTTTTGATGCTTTTTTACAACTAATTGTTTTTTAATAAATCCAATAAGGCTCTATTTAGCGCAAAAAATAGGATTGATAAATTGTATCAATCCTATGCTTCTTATATGTCTTGTCATTATGGAGTTTTACTCTAAAATCACTCGTGTTCGACGGAGTTTTACTCTATTTCCGACGGAGTTTTACTCATTTTCGGATGGAGTTGCTTTTTTTCGCAAAGAAAAGAGCAAGATTTTTGAAGATCTTGCTCAAACTGAATTAGTTAATAACAGAGACTAAAACTAGATATATTTAGTATTTTCTCATATATATATGGTTCACTACTGCGACAATAATGAGCAACATAAAATTGAGACTAAAATGCGTGCTTAACATAAAAATGCAATGTTCTTTGTCGTAGAATAATGAAATGAAAACTAAAACAATACTTGCTAATAATAATATAATTGAAATTAGTTCTATAAAAAACGAAATCAAGTGAATTTTATTATTTTCTATATCTTTAAACTTGAAGAATGATTTGAAATACTTCAGTTCAATTGTTCTTTCGCATTCACTGGGAATACACTTATCAATATTATAACCTAAAAAGTAAATTTGTAATGTAAAGAACCAAACTCCAATATATATTAAGTTTTCATAGAAGAACACATTATTCACCGCCTCTTATTTTGTCAATCAGTGTCTTTACAATTTCAATACCCGATGCAGTAGAGCCGACAACAGTTGCTTTTAGTATAGGGGCACCAAAAGTAGCAAAACCCGAACTACCTAATATAGCTAATGTGTTCCCCGTGCCATTTAATGCAATATCTATCGGTAATGGCGATCCTTTAGAAAGCCAACCGGAGCCACCTACATATCCTGCTGCAGCACCAACTCCCATGTTTAATAGGAGTCCTTCCACACTGAATGAGTCAATATTCTGAACAGTATAGCTAACGCCACTTAATCCAGCGTTACCTGCAATTTGCAGTCCTAATCCAGCAGGAGATGCAGCAAGAGCTCCAGAAATCGCACCCGTTATCGACCCAGTAAGTGCTCCGTCTGCAAATCCATCCATAAAGCTGCCTCCATTAACTACAGAATTAATTCCTCCCGAAACTCCACCTGCTACCAATCCCGAACCACCACCCAGTGCGGCTCCAGCAAAAATTACAGATGCTGCTGTTCCGGCTGTTGCCACTGTTGCAACAACCGCTACAGCAACTATAGCCACAGCAATTGTTATTTTTAACCAATTTGGCATATATCCAGTGGCGTCAATATTCATAATAGGATTGTTAAAACAGTACGAATACATATTAGTTTCTAATATAGCTCCAGTTTCCCCAATCATAGCATCTGAGTTAATAAATCTACCAACCTCAGGATTATAGTATCTACTGTTTAGGTAATACATGCTGATTTCCGAATCAAATCGATAGCCACGATACCTATAAGGATTTGCATCTGCTATTGCACTGTATCCAGCAGTAATTTCAGTATCTGTAATTTGACCATATGCATCATAGATATAATGTACAACTACTGTACCATCACTAGTCGCAATATGAGTAATGTCACCCATCTGGTTACGGATGTAGAAATATTCTGAGCCACTGTTTTGATCTGTTATGTCTGAGTCATAGTTGAAACTAATCAGCGTTCCATCATAATCATATGTGTATAGTATACCATAACTTCCATCAGTTTCGTATACAACTTTATCATCAATTAATTCATAATCGACAGTTTGAGTTAAGATTGGTGTATATCCTGAATATGTATAAAATGCTTTCTGAGTCCTATATCCTTGATCATTGTATTTGTATCTAATTTGATATAAAGGAGTAGAGTATCCTTGCATAATTGTAATTGTTGATAATTCTCTACCTGACCAAGATAAGTATGCTCTGTCATAAGTTGTTCCATTATATACAAAATTCGTGATTTCAGTTGGATTTCCTTGACTATCATACGTATATTCTTGTATAGTAGCTTCAGTTTGAGGAACTCCATTAATGTATTCGATTTCACCAAAACTTAAAAGTTGATCTTCCCATGTCGAACTGAAATTATAGTGGATGTGTTCTTGTGGAACTCTATCCTCTCCATTCACAGGATCGCCAACTTTAAATACTATCTTAAACTCAATATCATAGAAAAAACCATCAGTTGCTGTATATCTTCTATAATAATATCCTTCTTCATTTACGTTCAAGTTTGAATAAGTCATTGTTGTTGTTAACCCGCTAACAAAAACTTGGTTTGTCGTATCATAATATGAAAATGTAAGTGAAGGGCTTTCTCCAAGATCAAGTTCATACATATCTTGATAATCATTGTAACCATTATAGTACATAATAATGTCCATATATCCAGTACTATTCTGATAATAACTAGGAATGGTATATGTTATTGTATCATTTTGACCATATAGGAACGTTTTTACATCAGTTCTATTACCTCTAGAATCATAGTAATAGTATTTTGTAAAATTGGTATCCGATAATGTTGATGTTCCATAAGAATAATCTCTACTATCTTCTACGACTAGCTGATTTAAATCATCATACTCGTAGTTTCTGTAAAGTTTCAATGACGTTCCTTCATAATAATACTCTTTGGTGATATTGTCTAAAGAATCGTAATAATATCTATATCTATAATCTATACCAGTGCCATTAATTTCATATGTTATTTCGTCGATTCTTGTTGTGCTTCCTGAATACACAAAGTTTTGTTGAATATTAAAAGTACTCCACGTTAAATTAATATACTCCAGACGATATAAGGCATCATCTTCATAGTGATAATCTTTCAACACATCAAGATTAGATTTCGTTGTATATTCGGTATTATCATATAAGCTGGAAGTTTGAATACATACATCGCCACTATATTCAAAACATTCATTGTAAGAATAATTCGTTGTTGATTCATTACCATCAATTTCGAAATATAGCGATGTTAAGTTACCTGAATCATCATAAATATACTTGATAATATTTCCTTCTTCATCAACAGCTTGAATTAAATTCCCGCTTGAATCGTAAGTATAATATTCACTTGCTACAATTGAGCCATTTTCAAAAGTATTATATACCGCAATTCGACCAAAATCATCATACTCATATGAGAATCTAGTCACAAAAGAACCACCAGACTCCTTAAATTGAATGTTCTCAATTTGATCTCTATCGTTGTATGTAAATTTCAGAACATCCCCATTACCATAGGTCTGCTCAGATAGTCTATCAGTATAAAATGTTCCATCCATTTCATAAGTATAACTCATTAATGGAGTTGTATTCACGGATATCTGACTGATTCTTCCTTGATTATCATATCCAATTTCATAATAATAATCGTCATCCAACACTATCTTCCAAAGACGGTCTTTGCTATCGTACATATATTCAACCAATGCATCTTCTTCGCCAGTTGAATAGTTTTCATAATCATCAACAGATACTACTTTAATTAGTTTACCCTCACTATCATATATATAGTGAATATCTTGACCCTTAGCGTTTTCAATTGCTTCAAGCAATCCGTTAAGAGTATCATTATAATAATCAGTTGTGTTACTAAACTCATCTGTTTTTGTTAAAGTATATTGACTAAAATGAGTGTATGCTGTAGATGTAGTGAAATATGTAGTTTCATCACCTATAGCCATTTGAGTTACCTGACCATACGAATTGTAAGTTGGTGATGATGAAACATTATTGTATGTAACTCCATCAATTAAATCACTTGAATTCTCCGACAACTCAACTGTTGTATCATCTGGCAAATCAATTTCAGTCGGGGTTGAAGCATAATCTTTTAATTCATCATACTGGTATTCAGTTCTATCGCCACTTGATGTTTGAATAGCTGTTAAGTTACCATATTCATCATACTCGTAATTTGTATATGAATTTTCATAGAAAATTTGAAGCCCATCGAAGTAGACTGAACCTTCGCCCTTATATTCCATGAACACATTGATCCAATATGTATTCTCATCAGGCATTGCTACTTCAGCATATTGATATTGCCACCCCTCAACTGATGTATCAAAAACAATATATTCACTCTTAATAATAGTACTCTCATATGTTGGTCCATATATATATGTTACTGAATCAACAAAATCTATTCTAATTCTCAAAAATCTATCATTCCCATCAATGTAATCGTCTGAAGTTATGGTCGTTGGAGTTCCTTCAGATAATGCCCAAGCACCTATTACTAGTTGCCCCTGTTCATCAAGAACTGAGGTATCCAGAAAATCAGAGATACTTGTAACTGCTGATCTTGTTTCTAAACCAGATCCCTCTATTTCTACTGCATAATCTCCAAGAATGCTTTCAAAATAGTCATTATTCAAAGTTTCTGTATTGACACGAGAAACATAGTTTGAGTCGCTTAAGAACCATCCCGGAAGGTCTTCAATTGTTCCTGTCATTTCAAAAGAAGCATTGTCAATCATGTTTGTTCGATTATCAATAAATCCTTCATATATTTCAATGTTATCAAAATATGCTAAACCTACTGAGTGGTTTACCAACGATACTGTTACCTCAGTATTATCGCTGTAAACGCCAAAAGTGATGGTAACCTTAGTCCATTCCTCATCATTTGAAACATAAGTTATTGTCCCACCGTAATCTTCTCCATCCACATCGATCCATACATTGCTGTTTGAAGCCTCATTTAGAACATATCCGGTCAATGTATATGCCCCAGAGTCAAGTATTATTGTTTGTTCAAAATGACCATAATCTGATGAATATCCTCTTAATTTAGCAGAAAAATTTCCATATAAAGATTTATCATCTGAGTGATCGTCTTTATCTAGTTCTCTTAATTCACCATAATCATCTACATAAACCCAGCTTACATCCATGCTTGAACTATCATATTCAAATCCATGATTGTTTATTGGATTAAATAGGTTTGATTGAGGATTTGATTGAGATACAAGTGCATGATTGATTTTATAGTTTGGTTCGCCATCAATAACTAAGTATTCTATTCCGTTCGTATCTTCTGAACTAAATATGTTCAAATATTTATAATACTCTGCATTCCCATCACTATCTAAAATATTTACTGTATGACCAAAATCATCAAACTTATAGATAAGAAAATCATCGTTTTGATCAGTAATAATTGTTTCCTTTAAATTGTAAGTATAATCTATCTCTGAAAAATACGCTCCATTATAAGATGATTTTATTTTTGTTACCTGATTGGTTGTTGTATTATAGAAATACTCAACTTTATCTTGGCCAGACATGTAAATTCTTTCTACTCTGCCATTGTTATCATAATCATAATAAAGATAGTCATCTAGAGAAAATGAATCATTATTATCATAATCTTTATAGTGATATATCGTGCTTTGAGAATAAACATTATAATCTGAAACATATTCATAAGTATAAGCTATTTTTTCTAATTCATGAGAATATGAACTATCTTGATAAACACTTAAAATCGCACTAGATATCCCATATGAATTGTATGTTATATTTATCTCATTGTTCGACATGTCTCTGATTTTGGTTACTCTATCTGGATATGTCCCATCTCGAGTAATATAGATTGACTGATTTGTCTCTTCGTTTCTTATTGATGTAAGATATCCTGATGTGTTATAAATCTGTCTAATGTTATCAGGCGTTTGTATAAATTGCCCCCCAAAGTACCCATAACCATACTGTCTTACAAGAATATCACCAGAACCATCTTCTGCAATATAACAATAATTTGCTCCTGGATATGATGTTTCAAACAGACTATCGCACGCAATTGAATGATAATATACTATATTACCTGTGTAATCCTGAGAATAGTAAAGCCCTAAGTTATTATCATACTTAACATACGAATTATAAATAATGTTCCAGCCTGACCCATAACCGATGTTTGTATCTCTATCAAGAATATTATATCCGAAACTTAATGACAGCGTTTGTCTTTCGGTCTCAAAGCTCAAATCATTTCTTACAACAGTTAATAACCCTGTATAATCAGACACATAGCCTGTAGAATATTCTCCCACTTGCTGTGAACTGTATGTCCAATAGTCTTTTATCCCTTCAGAGTTGGTATATCCTATCGTTAATTTAGGCCCAGTTACAGTCGAATATTCTAGCGAATCGAAGTATACATAATCTGTTACACTTTCATCTTCTGTTCTAAGCTCAATTACTCCATCACTAATGCCATCTTCATACCATGAATATATTGCCTTAGTGATATTCATAATATATTCTTCGTTTGATCCATCTGTTGGTAAAACGTACAAATAATCGATTATCTTGCTATCTACATCCGTCAGGTTTTGACCACTTATTGAATCATAAGATGTGGTTTGATTTACCATTCTTGCGCAAATCTGACTTGTGTCTTCAACATAATTTGAATACAAATTCAATTGAAGATGAGCGTAATTAACAACAACATCTTCTGGTAATGAATCTATTGCAAATTCAATATAGCTTCTATACTTATAAGTTCCGCTGTAACCAGATTTAATATAATTAGCTGTAGTGCTGCTTCCACTTGTTCCATATACATATTTATCCCTAATATTTGTGTTGTTTGTTTCAAGCACAATACTTGGATCAATTGTCACAGGATAACTTGCTGTTTGTAACCACTCATCATTAGGTGTGATAGTGATTTCATATGTTTTATTGCCAGTTTTAATCAATTGATATTCAATTGAGTTTGATTCATTTGTCTTGTTGTCAAACATGAAAAAGTCACTAAAAGTGAAAACCACTTCATTTTCTTCATTAACGAATACAATATTACCATTGCTATCTTCATTCAAAGATAAGTTTTTTAACTTATATTCGAATGTCATGCTAAAATCTTCTATGTATTTGTTGAGAATAATATTTTCCTTAACTTGACTACCTGACACAATATATTCAACATCAACATTATTTTGTATATTCGTATAAATAATTGATTGGCTAGTATTAACTACTTCTTTTATGTTTGAAGGTGTTAATTCTGAATCGTCATAATCTATTGTGGATGATTTAATGTCTAATAAATTCCAATCAACACTATAGTCACCAAAAGTTAACTTGATTTGTTTTTCATCATCAAGACTTTTCGGAAATTTCAACTTGAATGAATTTGCAGTGTTTTCCAAAGAATCACCATCATCTATGAGACTGTTATCTACTTCTTTCCACTGTCCATCTTCATAGTAATGTATCACATCATTATAAATCGCTATCTCATATGATCCATCTACTTTTCTGAACGTTTTTGTATTTGCAGTTCTCTCAGATATAATCTCACTCTCGATTGCAATCTGACTTGCGTCGAAATTTGAATCTGTTGTTGTAGGATAATTCACTGTATTTTCTAAGTTAACTGATACATTATCGTTAAATGTATCTAATGCATATACAATTTGATTGTTTTGTGGAATGACGCTTCCCGCAACCATAAACAAACAAAGCATAACAGTTACAATCTTTCTAAACATAATCCTTTTCTCCCCTTTTTTATTTTTTTACTACAAAATGCACGTTTTCACGTGCTTAATATTGCGCAATGTTATTGCCTTCTTATAATCGTTGATTTCATTTTTCTTCAATCTTTATATTCTAACTGAAAAACCCATTTATTGTATTCCAATCACTTTTAGGTAACCATCCTTGTTTATCGTTGACTACTTTGATTACTAAAATATGATCGTTAGTATCAAGGCACTTTCTTAATTCTCCACTTAGAGAATCGGCGTTCCCAGAATACTTCACTATCCAAGAAGATTCCACATACTTGCATGAGCCTGAACATACCTCCTTGATTTTCTTTTCAAAATCTTGATACTTTTGGCCTGGTGAGTTTAGATCGTAAGATACTGAATATACTGGCATTTTATTTCCTCCTTTCAATTATATTTATTAAGTTGTTCACTTAAATCCATAAGAATTTTGTAACATTTCAGATGAGCTTCCTTTGCTACAACAAAATCACTAGATTTTATTTCTTCTATTTTGCTTGAATACCAGGTTGTGAGGTAATCTACAAGTTTAATTAACAAATTTCTGTCTTTGGGAAACTCAATACTTAATAGTTTTTTTGCATAACTTTTAATAAAGTTATCATTTGAATACTGCATGATTGTCTGTGATAATCCTTCAAACTCTATTGAGATGATTTCTTCTATTGTCATATGTATTTTAAATGAAAAAATGAATGCGAAAACGTAGATTAACATCTACTGTTTTCTTACTTGCACCTTATCTATTGTGATTCGATTACTACTTCTTCTAAATCAACATCGTCAAATCCATCAGCTCGTACAGCAATATGACTTGAAAAAGCAAAAGCGAAAAAACTCAAGACGAGGATAGCAAGTATCGCTATTCTCTTTTTCATTTTTGCCTCCTTATGAGTTTATGATATAATATAATCATAAATTTGCATAGGACCTGGAAGTTCCGTTTTTCAAAAAGTGAGGTAGCCATGGATAGGATAAGACAACGCTATATGTTTCACTTAGACAATATAAGACGTAAAAAAAACATCACAATCAAGGATCTATGTGATGGAATATGTGATGATCGCCAATATAGAAAATATAGAAGCGGAGTGAACAATGTAAGCGATATTAGACTTCTTGAATTCTGTGAAAGATTGGGAATCAGTTCTCGGGATTTCTATTTCACACTGAATGAAAAGGATGAATATGATTTTAAGTTTCTTAAAAATCTATATAACTTGATAATAAATAAAAACTATATCGAAGCTAAAGTAATACTTGATAAGAGTTTTAAACATTCCTATTTAACCGTTCAAAATAGAAGGCTACTCGAATACTGTAAAATTAGATATCATTACAAACAAAAAGAATATACTAGTGATCAAGCAGTTAAAGAGATTGGAAATAGTATTAATATCCAGGAATGTTGTAAAGATGAGGTGTTTGATTTTGTGGATATATTGTTTTTACTTATGCTAGCGGAAATCCAAGTGAAGATGGAAAAAGTCCAAGCTTTAGACCAGTTAATTAATATTCTAGCAAATCCAGAATCAATATACATGAGCCCTGAGAAGAGAGACTTGATAGCACCTATCTATTCAAATGTTTCAATTTTGCTTGGAAGACTTAATAGACTAGATGAACTACTTAGAATAAACTCTCTAGGTATTGATTATTGTCTTAAAAACTCTTTCTCTAGATCACTAACGAAATTATATCAGACAAGGGCTTTAGCATTATATAAACTTGAAAGGTTCTCAGAGACTGAAGAGTTCATCGCAAAGGCCATATCAAATTCAATATCAACTGAATCCATCGAAGCAACTACAAAGCTCTTCGCTCAACTCGTAAAGGAATTTAATAAAAATCCATTTGATGTTTTAGTAGAATATTTCATAAGAAAAAAGGAAGAAATCGACTTGTGATTCCTGCCTTTTTTCTTATGATATGCTAAATCTCTGAACTAATCATATATTCTGTATCATACTGAATTGTGTCAATATTTAGATTATTTAACTTGTAAATGACTATTCTTGGTAAAGCTATATTACTTCCATTAACAGATTCAATATAACTATATGGTTTAAACCATATTAAGTAGTCAGCATTACATTTTTTAATTGTTTTTACCATTACACTATCTGCCCAAAAACAATGCGGTTTTGCTAACAAAGAAGTGCCTTGATCTATATTGGATTTATCGAGATTATGTATTTGAAGATAATTCCCTGAAGATTCGTCCAAAACAAAGAATATTAACTTGCATTCAGGATGATTTTTCCTGTATTGGTCCACTTTTTTTGCATGTTTTGAAATCACTCTATCAAAGTTTTTTCTATATCTATCGAAGTTATGATCTTCTTCTGTTGGTAGTCCACTATCACCTAATAACAAAATTTGCTTTAAATTAGGAAAATCATCTTTCACACCTAAATCTCTTAATTGTTCTAACATCTTATTCTCTTTGGCTTTTGTGGCATGAGTCTTACCACTATTGGTCGCTTGATCATCAAATCTCATAACTTCCATCATGAGTTCAAGATCATCATTATAGAAATCTGGTGGCAGATCTGATTTTGAAGAACTATTTTTCCAAGTCTTCCATAATTCTTCATCATTCGTTGAATGAAATATTTTCCATATATCATCAGATTGAGGAAATGCTAACGGACGATTATCTGGATCACGATAATAAGCTAGGATGTTATCTTCATTATCAAATGTAAAGTTTCTCATTTACACTAACCAGCTACTATCATAAGTAAAATAGTTAAAGGTATAAGTGCTAATCCAAACTTCAAAGCATTATTAAAATGGCTCATCTTTCCTTTTACTATTTTTGAATTAATACTAATTTGAGAAAGAATCATCTCAGATAATGTATCTTCATTTACTTTGTTTGCAGAATTGATATAATCTGTACTCTCCATCTTGGCAATTGAAACAAACGATACTAGGTTCTCAGAAAAGTAATCTACTTTATTTGTTCTTGCTATGAAAACAGATATTAAATGAAATATTGTGAATCCTAGATCAATAATATATATAATCCCAAATACCACAATTAATGTGATTTGTAGCGTACTTCCATTAATTACTAAATCTACTAAATTCCCGTATGTGCTTGCTGAAAACCCAATAATCAAACCTAAGAATGCAAGCAAGATAGAAGATTTATTATCTGCAGCAGTAATCCATGAGTTTACAACTTCTAGTGTTCTAAATGAAGTATCTTTATCAAATACTTTTTTTACTGAATCTCCCATGTTGCCTCCTTAATTATATATGTATTTTGCATACTTGATGGATAAGGTTCACAATATCCTTTATATTTTCTATCAAGATGCTCATGTGTTTTAGCATCAATAATAACTTGATTCTTTTGTGCTAATCCGCAAAACTTTGATGCATAGTTTGTAATGTCACTTGGATAGGCTACTTCACTTCCATTATCGGTAGTTAACCTAGTTACATAAACATGTCCAGTTCTAATACCTATACCGCAACTTATTTCCCAATCACTATCTAGTAATGGATTCATTGATTCAGCAATATATGTGTTGATTGTAATTGCGGCATCCACTGCACGTTGTCCGGAATTTGCTGTTGAATCATTTGTAAATGCACATAAAATCCCATCACCAACAATTTGAAGAATAACACCATTATTATCATTTATGGCTTTCTTACAAAGTTTGGCATACATCTGATAAATTTTTACCATATTTTTGCGGCCGATTGCATCAGTTAGTATTGTCGAACTTCTGATGTCAATAAACATTAATGACGTTTCAATATTATAGACTTTCTTGCCACTTGGTATCTGATTTTGATCTAAAAATCCTGTCTGATTTTTTACCTCTATTCTTCTGTTATAGATTTGTTTTAACTCATTCTTTAATGAATCTAACTCACTTCTATTCATAGAAACTCCTTTCTCAATAACGCCTACGTGTTCTTCTTCTAGGTCGTTTAACAACTTTATTTGTAGTTTTCTTAAAATTGTTAAGTGTATATATAAATAATGGAATAAACACAGAAGTTATAATCCATTTAACCACTTCAAGTGTTTGTAAATACATTGTTCTTTCCAACACAGTCATAAAACTCAAGTCAATATCAGTGATATACAAAATTCCAAAGAAACATGAAGCGATAAATATAAATAGTAACTGGTGTAAACGAATGATTCTATGTTTGTTAATATCTTTTGTAAGAATATTTTTAAATCGAATAACTAATGCAAACATATTCGTAATCAATAATGCATAAAATAACATTGGTATAATAATAGAAAGCAAGTTATTAATCGTGATATTCCACTCAAAAGGTATCACAATCATACTGTATACATCAAGTGGGTAACCAAATGCCGCCAGAAAAATCAGTAAACTTAACATGCTAAATTGTATTGCATCCATGATTAATACTCTTTGTGTTCTTTTGCTCTGCCACGATTATTTGGGACACATAGCCCCCCCTAAGCGTGAAAAAATAATTGTAAAGCTTACTTATAATTGA
>JAEIOE010000058.1 GCA_016342455.1 Mycoplasmatota bacterium
AAGAGTTTTTTATAACTATTTAGCCATAAATTACTCTTTTAATATATTATCTTGTGTTTGTAACTGCAAAAGTCAAGTAAAAAGTTTATGTGTTTTTAAAGAGAGTTTATAATTTAAAATTTCTAGTCGCTTTCACGGCTATTTTCCAACCTCTTACTAATTCTTTTCTTTCATCTTCAGGCATATTCGGTTGGAAAACAATGTCAGGCTTTTTATATTTCATGATGTCTTCATGGTTTTCCCAGTATTTTACTTGTAATCCAGCAAAATAGGCAGCACCCAAAGCGGTTGTTTCCATAATTGCAGGTCTTTGTACTTGTAAATTCATAATGTCTGATTGGAATTGCATTAAGAAGTTATTGATAGTAGCGCCACCATTTGCTTTTACAATAGGAATAGACACTTTGCAATCAGCTTCCATTGCATATAAAACATCTTGAACTTGGTAACAGATTGCTTCTAAAGCCGCTCTTGCAATTACTGCTTCGTTAGTCCCTCTTGTCAAACCGAATAGCGCACCTTTTGCTTTTGAGTCCCAATAAGGAGTTCCTAGTCCAACAAATGCTGGTACAAAATATACACCCTCATTAGAATCTAATGATTTAGCCATTCCTTCTGTTTCAGAAGCTTTTTTGATGATTTTGAGCCCATCTCTTAACCATTGAACAGTAGAACCACCAACGAAAACACTACCTTCGATAGCATATACTACTTCACCATTTATTTTCCAAGCGATAGTTGTTAACATTCCATTTTCAGATTTAATTAAGTTATCTCCTGTATTCATAAGAACGAAGCATCCTGTTCCGTAAGTAGAATTTACCATTCCTTTTTCAATACAGTGTTGACCAAACAGTGATGCTTGTTGATCACCAGCAACGCCAGTAATTGGAATGCTTTCGCCAAAGAAATTCTTTTCAGCTGTATAACCAAATAAGCTTGATGATTCACATACTTCAGGTAATATATTTTTTGGTATATCTAATATTTCAAGCAACTCATCATCCCATTTTAGGTCATGGATGTTATAAATTAAAGTTCTTGATGCATTTGAAAAATCGGTTTTATGTACTTTACCAGTTAATTTATAGATAATCCATGAGTCAATGGTACCAAAGGCAAGTTTGCCTTCTTCCGCTAATTTTCTAACACCACGAACATTGTCTAAAATCCATTTGATTTTAGTTCCTGAGAAGTAAGGATCAATTAACAGTCCAGTTTTTTCACGAAAAATATCGCTATATCCCTTTTCAGTTAATGCTTCGCAAATAGAAGAAGTTTGTCTGGATTGCCAAACGATAGCATTGTAGACAGGATTACCCGTTTCTTTATTCCAAAGAACAGTAGTTTCTCTTTGGTTTGTAATACCAATACCTTCAATTTGAGTAGGATCAATACTGTTTTGAACTAATGCTTCATTAATTGTTTGAGTAACAGTTAACCAGATTTCGTTTGGATCTTGTTCAACCCAGCCAGGTGTTGGATATAATTGAGTTATTTCTTCTGATGCCATAGAAACGATGCGTGAGTGTCTATCAAAGATAATCGCTCTCGTGCTTGTTGTACCTTGGTCAATTGATAAAATATATTTTTTCATTTTCAACTCCTATTTGAGACACGGCTTCGTCAACACGATGTTTGAGCCGGTATCAAGAATATTTTCTATGATTATATCGCCGATAGCCATTGGTTTATCTATGACGGCCTCATTAATTTTTTGCATGACATCCATAATTAAACCTTTTGGAATTGGAATATCTGTTTTTACACTTATACGAGGTATTTCTTTATATATCGTTCTTACAGTTGATGTTACAACTCTTGTAGGAGCCGTCATTTCTGTTTGCACATAACCGATTCCTCTTTTACAAAAATTACCAGTTATTGTGCCTTCATCATCAACTTTGATTCTACAACCTCTTGGGCAAAGAATACATATAAAATTCTTTTCCATTATAATACCTCCAAATTCACAAGGATATCTGATCCTTTTTCAATTTGATTCATATCAAGTGTAAATGTTTCCATTTCTGCTGGAACGATAAAACTTTTTCTTTTACTTAATAATTCTTTATCTCCTTGGCTAACGGTAAGTAATGCTTTTTCAATTTTAGAAGTTGATCTAAATTGAATAACAGTTTCTCTAGATGCCCAGGCAAAATCTACATAGTGCGGTGTAACAAATAGCAAGTTATTACCAGCTTTGATTTTAATAGATTCGTTGCTTTCTATTTTTTTAGCTAGAACAAATTCGCTTGCACATTTTCCCGCTCTTTCGCTTTCCATTGATACGTTATCTACTAAGTCATGTACTTGTAATGAGTTTCCGCAGATGAATAATCCCGGAACACTTGTTTCGTATGCTTGGTTTACTTTTACAGATTTTGTTTTTAAGTCATGTTCAACATCTAAATTATCCATTAAAGTAATATCTGGAACTAAGCCAATTGATAGAAGTAGCGTGTCCACTGAAAACTCTCTTTCAGTTCCAGGAATTGGTTGATAAGATTGATTAACTTCTTGGATTACAATTGATTCCAAGCGATTGTCATCATTCCCATGAATTTCTGTTACAGTATGAGATAAGTAAAGTGGTATGTTATAGTCATTTAAACATTGCACGATATTTCTTGTTAAGCCATTTGAGTAAGGCATCAGTTCAGCTACGCCTAAAACTTCTGCACCTTCTAAATACATTCTCCTAGCCATAATTAAACCAATGTCTCCACTACCTAAGATAAAAACTTTTTTACCAATCATATATCCATCGATATTTAAGTATCTTTGAGCTGAGCCAGCTGTAATGACTCCGTAGGGTCTATCTCCAGGGATTGAAATGGAACCTCTCGTTCTTTCGTAACAACCAGTTGACATAATGATTGATTGACAAGTCACTTTTTTCATACCTGTTACTTTTGAAGAAAGTATGATTTCAAATCCATTTTCAATTTTATCAATATGTAAAACAGTAGTATCTAATAAAAAATCTATTTTTGATTCATGAAATTTTTGAACATATTTATTGGCATATTCTGGTCCTGTGTATTCTTCTTTAAACACTTCAAGACCGAAACCGTTGTGAATACATTGGTTTAGAATTCCGCCTAATTTTGATTCTTTTTCAATAAGCAGAATGTCTCTGCCTTCCTCTTTTGCGGCAATAGCAGCAGCTAACCCAGATGCGCCTCCGCCTATAACAATGATTTCTTTATTCATTATTTCACCTTCGTTTCTGATACAAACATATTTGATTTGGCTCCATCGTAACAAACATCAAGCGGTGTTGCTTTTGTTTCTCTAACGATTAGTTTATATACTTTTTCTTCGCAATAACCACCTTGACATAGTCCGGCGCCAGCACGGCAACGTTTTTTAACACCTTTGATGGTGTTTGAACCTAATGGTCCGTTGATTGCATCTAGAACTTCTCTTTCGGTAATGTTTTCACATTTACAAATAATGTTTCCGTGTAAAGGATCTTTTTTAATGAATTCTAATTGCTGTTCATAGTCAAGTGAACCAAATTCTTTATTTTTAAATCGAATAGGATTAAATTCTTTGTTTATAGAATATTTATCTTGAACATGCATGATGTCTTCTACTAAATATTTAGCAATAGCAGGAGCGGCAGTTAATCCCGGTGAGTCAATTCCGGCTAAATGATAGAATCCTTTTGCTTCTTTAGATTCTTCTATAATAAAATCATCTTGATCTGATGTAGCTCTAATTCCAGCAAAAGACCTAATGATTTGATGGAAAGGTACGTTTTCAGCAAGGTGTTTTGCATTTGTTTTTACATATTCTAAACCAGCAGGTGTATTATTCGTACGATATTTATCATCAACCCATTTACTATCTGGTCCTACTAAAATATTTCCATGTATTTGAGGCGTTAATAAAACTCCTTTTCCTAAGTCCGTAGGAAGAGGATATAATACGTGATTCACAAAACCTTTTACTCTTTTATCTAGCACATAATATTCGCCGTGTCTTGGTTTAATTTTGAAGCTAACATGTTTTTCTACCATTGCAGCGATATCATCAGTGTTAACACCGGTAGCATTAATAACGTATTTTGTATGATAGTTATCAAGCTTATTAACAGTTACAACAAAACCTTCTTTAGATTTAGTAATATTCGTTACTTCTGAATTTTTCTTAAATTCAACACCATTCACAATAGCATTCTCCATACAAGCAAAAGCTGCTTCCCATGGGTAAGTTACTTTTGTTGTAGGTAAAGATAATACTTTAGTGATTGATTTTGCTAAATTTGGCTCTGTTTTACAAGCTTCAGCATAGTCAAGTAATTCATACTCAGTAACGTGATTAGCTTTAGTAGTTTCTACTAAATCTAGTAGCTTTTGTTCCTCGTCGTTATTGTGAGCAACAACATAAGCTCCAGTTCTTAGTAGTGGGATACATAATTCATCTTCCACTTCCTCGTAAAGTTTGTTACCTAATAAGCATAATTTTGTTTTTAGACTATTTGGTTCAGGATTGTGTCCTGAGTGCAATATTGCACTATTAGCTAAAGTTTGAACATTAGCTACATCATTCTCTTTCTCTAAAACTAATGCCTTCAAATTATATTTAGATAGTTCTCTGGCAATAAAACTACCTACAATACCAGCGCCAATTACTACATAATCGTACATAAAATTCTCCTTCTTGAAAAAAAGAAAAGCAAAAAAAACGTTTAATTTTTTTTGCTCTTATCTCTCTCATATATTAACTTTTATTTTATATTTTTATAATTCCATAGATGAACGTCAGAACTGGTTATTGCTATTGCACCATGCTCTATACACTTATCTATTGTTGCTGTGTTTTTAATTAATCCCCCAACTAATACTTCACAACTCAATTGCTCTTTAATATTAGGAATTAATTCATAACAAGAAGATGGTAAAATCTCTACAAAATTAGGTCTTAATCTTCTTCCTATGTCAATACTTTGTTCGTAAGAAATTGTATCTTTTAAGAAAAAACGATATATTCCAATAACTCCTCTTTTGCGACAAACTTCAATTACTCTAGGTTTACTAGAAATGATTCCGTCCACATGAAGTGATTGAATAAGATAGATAGCACCATACTCATCACTAGATAAGCCTTTAATTAATTCAGAGTGAATCAAAACTTTTTTATTGTTTTTCTTCATTAATTGAACTAATTCATCTAATTGGGCTAATTGAAAGTTCATTAATATACCGTATTTTAGGTCTGAATCTAAGAAGTCTTTCATTTTCTTATGATTGTAAATTGCGGGAATTACTCGTTGATTTAACATGGAATCTCCTCTTAAAAAAAACAAAAAAGAATCCAAAAATGTATTCAATCTTTCTCATCTTCTCTACTTAATATTAACTTTTAAATAATACAAATTTAACTAAATATATTATATAATATAATATGAATGTTGTCAAGATGTTAACGGAACTGCATATATTATTTTATGTATTTATTTAATAATACTATATTTTTTGGATTTAAGTAACATTTTTTTGATTAAACATCATAATTTATCAATTATTAAGTGTTTTATGTGAATTAGAGGCATATTCTGCTTGATTTATTGTCTTAAATTTGATAAAATAACTAAGCCATAAAAAATACACACACTTAAGAGTGATTTATCGTGAGCCCGAAGGGTGATAATAGCGTTGATTAAGTGGAGGCAAAAATCAAAGGAGGAAATTAGAAATGGGAGTTATTTCAATGAAAGCCTTGCTTGAAGCAGGGGTACATTTCGGTCATCAAACTAGAAGATGGAATCCAAAAATGGGTAGATATATCTACACATCAAGAAATGGAATTCACATTATCGATTTACAAAAGACAAGTGATTTAATCGATAAGTCTTACAAGGCATTGTTTGATATCGCAGCTGAAGGTGGAAATGTTTTATTTGTAGGAACAAAAAAACAATCGCAAGATCCAATTAAGGAAGCCGCACTCAGATCAGGTCAGTTTTATGTGACTCAAAGATGGTTAGGGGGAACGTTAACTAACTTTAAAACAATTAAACGTTCAATTAAGAAATTGCATGACCTTTACAAAATGGAACAAGATGGGACATTCGAAGTTCTACCGAAAAAAGAAGTTATCGGATTAAGAAAAGACATGGCACGTTTAGAAAAATTCTTAGGTGGAATTAAAGACATGAAGAAGATTCCAAGTGCGTTATTTATCGTAGACCCAAGAAAAGAAAGAAATGCAATTTTAGAAGCAAGAAAATTACATATACCTGTATTTGGAATCGTAGATACAAACTGCGACCCTGATGAAGTAGATTATATTATTCCTGCTAACGACGACGCTTTACGTTCAGTAAGATTAATCGTTAACAAAATGGCTGATGCAGTAGTTGAAGCTAATGGTGGAATTGTAGTACCTATTGAACCAGAACCAAAAAGAGAAAAACCAGAAAATAAAAGATACAATAACAATAGAAATGACAGCAGAAATGATAACAGAAGTTACAACAATAATAGAAGTGATAGCAGAAGTGATAACAGATATGACAACAGAAAATCTACTCCAAGAACAGAAGTAAAACCTGTAGTTGTAAAAGTTGAAGCGAAACCTGAACCTCAAAAAGTTGTTACTCCAAAAGTTGAAACTAAAGTTGCAGCAAAACCAGTTGCAAAACCAGTTGTCAAAGCGGTTAAAGAAGCTCCTGTAAAAGAAGCTCCTGTAAAAGAAGCTCCTGTAAAAGCAGCGCCAAAAGCTGCAGCACCAGTTAAAAAAGAAGCAAAAGCTTCTGTTGATTACAAATCAATGACTGTTGCTGATTTAAAAGAACTTGCTAAAGATAGAAACCTATCAGGATATTCTAAACTTAGAAAAGCTGAATTAATCGAAGAATTAAGTAAATAATCAATTAATTGGGGGCGCAAGCTCCCTTTTTAAAGAAACGATATTAATGTTGTATTCAATATAAAAATATGATAAAATTATTATGATATATTATTAAGGAGGAATAAAATGGAAATTACTGCTAAATTAGTTAAAGAATTAAGAGATAAAACTGGAGCCGGAATGATGGATTGTAAAAAAGCATTAGTGGCAACAGAGGGAAATATAAAAGAAGCGATAGATTGGTTAAGAGAAAAAGGTATTGCTAAAGCTGAAAAGAAGGCTTCAAGAGTTGCAGCAGAAGGTGCATGTATCGTTGAAACTTCTGGAAACAAAGCAATCTATTTTGAAATAAACTGTGAAACAGATTTTGTTACTCTAAACAAAAGATTTATAGCGATGAAAGAAGTTGTTGCTGAGGCTTTATTGGCTAGTAACGCTACTACAGAAGCAGAAGGTTTACAAGTAATCGTTGAAGGGGAACCTTTAAGTGAATACCTATTAACTCAAACTGCTGCAATTGGAGAAAAAATATCTTTTAGAAGATTTGCAGTCGTAAATAAAGAAGATGGACAAGAATTTGGTTCTTACGTTCATATGGGCGGAAAAATTGCTGTATTAACATTATTAAATGGTGGAGATTTTGAAACTGCTAAAGATGTAGCTATGCATGTCGCAGCTCAAAACCCTAGATATTTGTCACAAAAAGATATTTCTGCTGAAGAGTTAGCTCATGAAACTGAAGTTCTTAGAAAGACAGCTTTAAACGAAAATGCTGAATCAGCAAAACCAAAACCAGAAAATATCATTGAAAAGATGGTAGTTGGTAGATTAAATAAAAACCTAAAAGAAATTTGCTTATTAAATCAAGAATTTGTTAAAAATCCAGATTTATCTGTTGAACAATATGTTAAATCTAAAAAAGCTTCAATCGTATCTTACAAACGCTTAGCTGTTGGTGAAGGTATTGAAAAGAAAGTAGACAATTTCGTAGAAGAAGTAATGCAACAAGCTAAATAATTCAAAGGGCATAGTATGTCCTTTTTTTTAAAAAAAAGGAGGAGTTTATGACAAAAAAAAGAGTGATGATTAAAATCAGTGGAGAAGCTTTAGCTGGTGAAAATGGAGTTGGAATTGACCCTCAAGTTGTGAAAACTATAGCGAAGGAAATAAAAGATGCTCACGATTTAAATCTTTTTGAAATCGGAGTGATTGTTGGTGGCGGGAATATCTTTAGAGGAAAAATGGCCGATGAGATGGGAATTGAACGATCAAGTGCAGATTATATGGGCATGATTGGTACTATTTTAAACGCATTAGCGTTACAAAATTCTTTAGACTCACTAGGTTTAGAAACTAGGGTTATGACTTCATTAAATATTCCTGAAGTAGCAGAACCATATATTAGAAGAAAAGCACTATCTCATTTACAAAAAGGAAATATAGTTATCTTCGGTGGCGGAACAGGAAATCCATATTTTTCAACAGATACTACAGCCGCTTTAAGAGCTGCAGAATTGGGAGCTAGTATAATTTATATGGCTAAAAATGGTGTTGATGGGGTATACGACAAAGATCCAAGAAAATATCCTTTTGCAAAAAAATTCGCTAAAATTACTAATCACGAATTACTAAAAAAAGAATTGCAAGTTATGGACTCAACAGCAGCTGCTTTATGTCATGATAACAACATAGATATTTATGTTTTCGACATGAATGTATCTGGTAACATTTCAAAAGCAATGCTAGGTGAAAATATTGGTACAAAAATTATAAATAAAGAGGAGTGATTTGAATGCCTGAAATGATTTTATTAGAAGCAGAAGAAAAAATGGAACATACCATTACATCTTTACATCATGATTTTTCTACAGTTCGAAGCGGTAGAGCTAACCCAAAAATGCTTGAAAGAATATCTATTGAATATTATGGAGTTGATACACCTATCAATCAAGTAGCTTCAATTTCAGTTCCTGAAGCAACTCAAATTTATATCAAACCTTATGATAAATCTTTGGTAGCTATTATTGAAAAAGGAATTTTTGCTGCTAACCTTGGTGTTACACCTACAAATGATGGTATTGGAATTAGAATTAATTTACCACCTATGACTGAAACTAACAGAAAAGATTCTGTTAAAGCAATTCATAAAATGGCTGAAGATTCTAAGGTATCGATTAGAAACATTAGAAGAGATATTATTTCTCATTTTAAGAAAATGGAAAAAGCATCAGAAATTACTGAAGATGATCTAAAATACTATCAAGATGAAGTGCAAAAGTTAACAGATAAGTTTACTAGCAACATCGATGACGCATTTAAACAAAAAGAAAAAGACATAATGAGTATATAAGACTAGAAATAGTCTTATATTTTTTTACATATTCGTAATAAGAGAAAATCATAGAATAATCACAAAAAATATAGTATAATCATAATGTTAGAGCGGTGAAATATATGAAATTTAAAAAAGAGAATCTTAAAATTCCACAACATGTAGCTATTATTTTAGATGGTAATGGAAGATGGGCAAAGAAACGTGGAATGCCACGTACTTTTGGCCATCAAGTTGGTGTTGAAAATATTAGAAAAGTTACAGTAGCTGCTTCTGAATTAGGAATTAAAGCTTTGAGTGTTTATGCGTTTTCTACAGAAAATTGGAAACGTCCAAAAGAAGAAGTTGAATTTCTAATGAAATTACCAGGAGAATTCGAAAAAAAATTCAAAGATGAATTCGAAAAACATGATGTTAAAGTCATGTTTTCAGGCAGAAAAACACATTTAAGTAAAGAAAATTTGGAGATATTAGAAAGAATTACTGATAAAACAAAAGATCGATTAGGTATTGTTTTGAATATTTGTTTTGACTATGGCTCTCAAACTGAAATAACAGAAGCTGTTCAACGTATTGGTGAAGACGTAGTAAATGGTCTTATTAAACCGAATGAGATAGAACCAAAAGATATAGAAAAATACCTTTATACAAAAGACTTACCCAAATTAGATTTGTGGATAAGACCTAGTGGAGAAGTTAGACTTAGTAATTTTATGTTATGGCAAGCATCTTATGCTGAATTATATTTCTGTAAAACATATTGGCCAGCATTCTCTAAAAAAGACTTGGAAAATGCTATCCTATCTTATAATGGAAGAGATCGTAGATTTGGGGGACTTAAGAGCAAATGAGACAAAGAACAATAACTGGAACAATTCTCACTATTGTTTTAGCAGTTTTAATCTATTTTGGTGAAGGGGAATTGGAATTATTATTTTCTGGATTTTGTGTACTCCTTGCTGGTTTTGCATCATATGAATTTGTAAAAATGTCTAGACACGGAAAGGAAACTAGGTGGTTTGATTATACGCCCGTAGTTGGTTCTGTTTTATTTAGTTTGGCTAGCGTGATGTATTTGTTCAGTTTGGTTTCATTAAACGTTATTGGCGATTTTTATAAATACATGTTTGTGTTTATATTGATTTTAATTCTTATAAATACGGTACTATTTGTTTCAATTAAGGAATACAGCAGAATTGATTTTGGAAACCAACTATTTACTGTTCTATATTGTAGTTTAGGCTTTATCGCTTTCGCTTTCTTAAGAAAGTTAGATATTAACCTTATATTATATTTGTTGATAGTTTCAATGATTACTGATGTATTTGCATATTTAATTGGTGTCAAATTTGGAAAACATAAACTAGCTCCTGAGATATCACCAAAAAAGAGTGTTGAAGGATCGATAGGTGGATTAGTTTTCGGTGCAGCTGCGGCTACTATTTTTGCATATTTTACAAATCTTTTTGATCTAAGTTTGTTTGTTATAATATTGATGTCTTTAGGTTTATCAGCAATAGCCCAAATAGGAGATTTAGTTGCTTCTAAGTTTAAAAGAGAAGTTGGAATTAAAGATTACTCAAATATTCTTCCGGGGCACGGAGGAATATTAGATAGGTTCGATTCAAGTATGTTCGCAGCTATTTTCTTAATGCTGTTTGTAATATTATTTTAGGAGATTTCATGAAAAATATTTATCTTTTGGGAGCTACAGGATCAATTGGTACTCAAACAATTGAAATAATTGAAAAGCATCCTGATGCTTTTTGTTTAAAAGCAATATCAGGCTACAAAAATTTAGATTCGATAATAGAAATCGCATCTAAATTTTGTTTGGATTTAATAGCTGTTAAAGATATGGAAGACGCTTTAATTATTCAAAAACATTTTCCTAATACAAAAGTAGTATATGGCGAAAACGGATTAATTGAATTGGCTGTTTGTAACCCAAAGGATAAAGAGGGGTTATTAATAAATGCTTTAGTAGGAATGGTTGGGTTAAAACCCACTATTGAATCTATTCAAATAAATAGAAATGTTTTGCTAGCGAATAAGGAAAGTTTAGTAGTAGGCGGACATTTGATAAAAGATCTATTAGAAGAACACGATGTTCATCTATTTCCGATAGATTCAGAGCACAATGCTATTTGGCAAATGTTGCAAGGCGAAAATCCAAAATTTATTAAGAAATTATACATAACAGCTAGTGGTGGTTCATTTAGAGATTTATCAAGAGCGCAACTTAGCGATGTTACAGTTTCTCAGGCTTTAAAACATCCAAATTGGACTATGGGAAGCAAAATAACAATTGATTCAGCTACTATGATGAATAAAGGCTTCGAGATTATTGAAGCAGCTTATTTATTTGATATGGATATAGAAAATATAGTGCCAATTATTCATCGCGAGAGTATTATACATTCCATGGTAGAATATATAGACAACTCTATATCAGGGTTATTGGCAACGCCAGACATGAGAATGCCAATAAGTTATGCGATGTTTTATCCTGAAAGAGAAGAAAGTTTAATAAAACCACTTGATTTCACTAAACTTTCTAAACTAACATTTGAAGAAGTTGACTATGAAAGATATCCACTTGTAAAATTAGCAATTAAAGCATATGCTCTAGGTGGAAGCGCAAGAACAGTTTTAAATGCAGCGAATGAAGCTTGTGTTGATTTGTTCTTAAAGCAAAAAATTAAGTTTATTGATATAGAAACAATTGTTTCTAAGTCAGTAAATACTCATAAAGTGATAGCTCATCCATCATTAGATGAGATATATGAGATTGATAAAGCGATAAAAAAAGAAATATATAAAAAATACAACAATTAGAATGGGGTTATACATATGTTATTTACTTTGAGTTCCATAGCGACCACAGCTGGTATCACAGAAATATTAGCTGGTTTAGGAAATATTATATTATTTTTATTTGTTCTAGGATTAGTTATTTGTATTCATGAGCTAGGACATTATATGTTTGCAAAAAAAGCTGGGATATTATGTCATGAATTTGCTTTTGGAATGGGTCCTAGGATTTGGAGTAAGAAAAAAGGCGAAACAATTTTTTCTATTCGTGCAATTCCTTTTGGAGGATTTGTATCAATGGCCGGAGAAGAATTAGAAGCTGAAATCTTAAAAGTTGGACAAAAGATTAGATTAGGATTCAATAAAAAAAATGAAGTAAATCGTATTATCATTAAATCTACGGATCCAAACTATCAAGATTTTTTAGAAGTTACCATTGAAGATTTTGATATTTCAAGTATAGAAGGAAATCGTTTATTCATTAACGAACATACAGTAAATAGAAAAGCAAAATACGTTTTGGGCAAAAACCATATTCAAATAGCGCCGAAAGATAGAAGTTTTTCATATAAAACGAAGAGAGAAAGATTTTTAGTTACCTTTGGTGGACCACTTATGAATTTCATCTTAGCGTTATTTGTTTTTTTAATTATGTCACTAATAGCTGGTGTTCCAGATCCGGATAGCACTGTAATTAGTGATGTTTCTGATGGAGCTCCTGCATATGGACTATTATATTCAGGGGATGAGATTAAATCTATTAATGGTGTCTCTGTAGATTCATGGACAGCTGAAAGTAATTCAGTTCAATCAGAACTGAATAAGACTCATGAATCATATATAATAGTAGTCGATAGAGATGGTGCAGAGGAAACTGTTACATTAAGCCCTCAATTGTTATTCTATGGCTTAGGTTTTGTATCAGTTGCGGGATCAGAAGAATTAATTATTAGTTCGCCAGTATATATTAAATCGGAATTACTAGCTGGAGATGAAATTATTAGTTTTAATGGAGTAGAATTAACTACCTGGGATGATGTAATAGCAACAGCTTATGCAAACACAGAAGGTTCAATTGATAAAAAAGATTTATTTGACATTACTGTTTTTAGAAAAGCAACTGCTTTAATAAATGGAACAGTAGATAATATGTATTTAGATCCACTAGATGTTAGTTATAGTTATATAAAGGTATTGGTTGATGACACTACTAATGAATACGTTGAATATAGATACCAAACAGCAGAAACTGTATTAGTTGAAATAGGCGATTCGATAGAGACAGGTGATATATTAACAACAGGTGCTGAATATACTTTTTCATTCATTATGTATGGAGAAGATATATTAGATGATATTGGTGGTTCTATATTTTCAACTAGAATAGGGATTGCGGGTTCAACTAACTTCAGCTTCTTTGGAAGTTTCCCTCTTGCTTTAAAAGCATTTTGGGCAGCGGCCACTACTATATTTAGTACGTTAGGCTTATTGTTTTCATCTCCGTTAATTACCGTATCAGATTTAAGTGGCTTCGTTGGGATATTCTCAATGACTTCATCTGCAGCTGCGGCTGGATTGATTTCTTTATTGAGTTGGATAGGATTATTAAGTGTTAACTTAGGTGTTGTAAACTTATTGCCGATTCCAGCATTAGATGGAGGAAGATTAGTCTTTATTGGTTATGAAACGATTGTGGGTAGAAAGCCAAATCAAAAAGTAGAAAACTTATTGCACACGATTATGTTCTTCTTATTAATGGGCTTATTAATATTCATTACATATAATGATATAGCTAATTTATTCAGATAAAATAGTCAATTAAATAAATATATTTGAAAGACCAAGCATTTAACTTGGTTTTTCTTTTCATTTGTGGTATTATTTGCGCCGGTAAATTTATTTTTGTCATAGATATGATAGCCGTTTTTAGCCTTTTATGCAGATAGAATAGTTTTTGTTAAAAATGTTGAAAAAAGCGACAAAATATTATTGACAATAAAATCACGCTATGATAGAATATATAAGCGCGTGAAACTAACGTGCAAAAAAATAGGTCTTTGAAAACTGAACATATGCAAAAAAACAACATTCAAAAAATTCTGAAGAATAAAAAGAATA
>JAEIOE010000059.1 GCA_016342455.1 Mycoplasmatota bacterium
TATCACATTTGATACACATTTACAAGTTTTTTAATAAAAAAACTCCCATTAGGAGTCTTCAAATTATCTATGTGTTGTGTGACCTATTTTGATACAATTACGCACCCCTAGTGATTTTTACGCACCCCTAGTAGAATTTACGCACCCTTTGTGATTTTTGCGCACCCCTGCTAAAAGTTACGCACCAATTGCAAAGTTGCTAGATTTTTATTATCAAACTAAAAATATAATGCTTAACAAATCCTTAACCATGAAATTCCTAAATAATCTTGCGCTTATTCTGATACATTATTTTGTCAGCCTTCTCGATTGAAATATCTAATAAATTGGGATCATCAACAATAATATATCCATAAGCTAAACTGATATTTTTTTCTTTAAAGTCCTCTTCAATTTTATTATTGATTCGCTTCATTATTGATTCACAAAGAGCTTCATCACAATACTTAAATATGAATAAAAACTCATCACCACCATAGCGCACTGCTAGGTCATCATCACGAATTATATTCTTAAAAATGGTTGCGAGATCAATTAACGCTTGATCACCAGCGACGTGCCCGTAAGTATCATTAAATCTTTTAAACCCATTCACATCACTCATGACTATTGAAACTGGCATCATGTTATAAATAAGATTCGATTTTGCATATTCAAGAAAATGTCGTGAGTAAAGTCCAGTTAAAGCGTCTTTATTCGCCTTATCTTGAAAATACATGCGTCTATTTTTTTCATCACTTAATCTATTTGAGGCACCCTTAATACTAATCATAATAACAAATCCCAAACTAATAATAACTAAAAACCCGCTCCAAAGTAGGCTACGCATAGTTAATGAATTGATGTCATCTTCTAATAATTCTTGAGAGGTTTCTATAGAAACTGATGAATCACTGCTGCTAAAAATAATATCTGATATAAAAATAACTCTTTTGTCTTTAAGAAGCAATACATATTTTTCATGTTGAGTTATGATTTTGGCATTTTCAAGAAGCGAGAATCGTAATTCGTTATTTATAATTGTCACTACTGTGACATCATCATTTAATTCTTTTATTAATGGTGTCATATCAAACGTAACCACATCATGACCGATGACTAATTCACCATTTTTAATAGGTGAAATAATTCTTGCAAACACATCCCCTTGATCATTTATCAATAGGTCAAACTGCGTTTCATTTACATTTACTACTAGACTCAATACATCTGAAGCTAATGATTCATTAACTTCTGCAACAATCATACCATCTACAACACGGGACGCAGATGTTGCATTAGTAAGCGCATTAAAACCATCTTCATATTTGCTTTGAGTAAATATCGATAAATCATTAAATGACATTATTCCATCATAATAGTTTTGAATCGCATCCCGTATCATAGTACGACACGATTGACTATTTGAACCTTCAATAGAGCGCTGAATAAATTGTTCAACTGACATTTCTTTTTGTGAAGAAATGATTTGGTAATTTTCATATGTCTGATCTATTAATTGCTGATTCATTGGGCGGTATACAATCAAATATGTAAAAATCAACACTGTAAAAATAACAGCACTTATCCGCAAGAATTGTAATAAAGTTCTTCTCATGATAATAACACCACTCTTTCTAAATTTATATTGTCGCACAAAAAAATCACTGTGTTCAAGATAAGTATTGATACGGTTTGAAGATGTCAATCGGGAAATGTTTTTTGCAGATATCGCTAATTGTCTTTGAAACATAATTCGAAATTGAGTATTTGAGTGTATGCTCTGCATGTGTATTAGATTCCATCTGATATGCAAGGTATTTCATGAACCTGAACACCACATCAGATAACCCTCCAAGTGCTTGGTTGAAACGCCTCTGAATCTTCTCATCCTTGTTTTCAGCGATTTGCCAAATACCCTTTATTAATCAACTTATTTAATGTGTGTATGCATCACATTCTTTTCTTAAAAGAGAAACTGCCAATCTAACACCAAACTAAAACTCATTGTGTATTCTGATATCTTATATTTCCCATTCTTTATGCAAGACTTTCTCTACAAAGACTCTTGCTAGTTTTTCATCAAATTGTGATCCAGAACACTTAATAATCTCTTTCACAGCATCATCTTGAGACATTTGCTTCTTGTAAGATCTAACAGCTGTCATTGCTTCATATGCATCAACTATACATATGATTCTAGAGAATAGAGGTATGTCTTCTCCTTTTAATTTCCTAGGATAACCCTTACCATCCCAACGTTCATGATGATGAAGTGCATGTTTAGCTAAATCTGAATATTCATCTGCTGCTCTTAAGATTTGATATGATATTTCAGGGTGTGTTTTTATTATCGCATATTCTTCGTCAGTCAATTTGCCTGGCTTATCTAAAATAGCATCTGGAATTGATATCTTACCAATATCATGATACATCCCAGCCATTTCTAACTCTTTAACATTTTCTACACTTAAATCTAGTACTTCTCCCATCTCTTTACATAATTGACTCACTTTTGCAGAATGAATTCTCTCTTCTTCATACTTTTCAGTAAGCGTCTTTAAGATTGCTTTAATTGCATTATTTCTCACACTAACGTTTTCAGCTAGTTTATGTCTATACATATGATTTTCTGCTAATGTCAAGATATCTTCTAAGTCACCTTCTATATCTTTGTCCTTAATTTCATATCCTGTTGCTAATGATAGTTCAATGTTATTGACTTTATTAATTGTTGATGCTTCTTGAATATTTGTTTTAATCGATTCAAGTTCATCTTGAGATACATTCGGCAAAATAACTGCGAATTCATCTCCGCCGATTCTGCAAATGATGTCATCTTTTCTACATGAATTTTGAAGCATATCAGAAACTTTTTTTAAAGCGATGTCTCCAACAGCGTGTCCATATGCATCATTAATGATTTTGAGTCCATTGACATCAAGCATTAGAATACCTAGTGGATAGTATCTAGGATTATCCATCTTATTATACGATTCAACAAAGTATCTTCGGTTATATAAACCTGTTAAAAAATCATGGTTACTTATATATTCAAGTTCTAAATTTTTATTTGTTAATTCTGTAATATCATGGATTACACCAATCACCTTAAATGGTTTATTGTCTTGATCAAATACTAAGTTTGCCTTCGAGTTAATATATTTAAGATTTCCTTTTTTTGTAAGTATTCTAAAAGTAATATCATAAAGTTTATTCTCACGAATCAAATCTGCTAGGGCTTGTGTTAGCAATTCTCTATCTGAATCATCTGCCAGATTACGAATGATATCATAGTCCAAGTATTCACTTGTTCTATCTAAATCATAAATTTTGAAAGCTTCTTCTGATCCCCAAAGTTGATATTTGCCTATTTCCAACTCCCATGAACCGATTTTTGCGATGCTTTGAGCTGTTTTTAAGTTTTGTTCACTTTTTACTAGCTGCTTTTGGGCTTCAATAGTATGAGTTATATCTTCGATCATTGCAAAATGTGTCTTATGATTTTGTTGATCTTCTAGACGTTTTACTTTCAAGTTTATCCAAACAATTTCATTTTTAGGTGTTATGTACCTTTTGTCCATAACAAAACTATCGATAACACCTTCATTTAGAAGTTTCATGTTATTTAAATCTTCATCGATATCATCAGGATGAGTAATTGACGCAAAATCTAAATGATTCAATTCCTCGATGCTTCTTTGGCAAATTTCAGCATAATTAGTATTAAATTCAATAAACTTTCCTGTAATAGAATCAATTAATGCTATACCGATGGGAGCTTCGTTGTAAATTGCTGAATAGCGTTTATTACTATCGCTTAATTCTTTTTCGTATTGCTTTTTTTCTGTAATATCTTTTCCAGAACTCAAAACCCCAATAATATTATTATCAGCATCACGTATAAGCGTATTGTCCCAAGAAATATATCGTTCTTCACCTTGAGAATTAATAATCGGGTTCTCATAATGACTTACTAATTCTGCTTGATTATTAAAAATATCATTAAATACGCTTTTAATTTCTTTTGCATTATCTTTTGGAATAAAGTTATCGAACCAGTTTTTACCGACTATTTCATCTTCACTTAAACCAATAATATGACAGCCTTTTTGGTTGATCAAAGTGATTTCACCCTGTGTATTTAATACAATCAACATTACTCCCGCTATATCTAAATAATTTTGAGCTAATTCTTTTTCAGCCACAAGATTCTTTTCTGCTTGATATTTTTCAGTATAATCTCGAAATACTAAAACAGCTCCACTAATTGTTCCATCACTTAAAACTATAGGTGCTGCACTATCAGCAATTGGTCTTTCTTTTCCATCTTTAGAACGCAAAATAGTATGATTCGCTAGTTCGTGAATTATACCTGTATTCATTACCTTTTCAACAATGTTTTCAGAAGGTAAACCTGTGACCTCATTATAAATAGAAAATACATCTTCAACTTTCTTACCAATTGCTTCATCTTTTGAAAAACCAGTTAATTGTTCAGCAACGTTATTTATTATTGTAATTTCACCAAATTTATTAGTAGAGATTACACCATCACCAATTGAAAGCAGAGTAGTTTCCAATAATAATCGTTCTTTAATTGAAGTTTTATGAAAATAATCTCTTTTTTCTGATATATACCCAATCAAATAAGCAACTAAAAAGAATATGATACTCCGAATAATCGCACTATATTGAATAGAACCTGTATCAATCGCAACTAAACTAATATGTAATGCGCTTAAAAAGAATGCTACCCACAATGCTTTTCTGTAAAACCATAAACCTGAAAATATCAATGGTATATAAAATAGATGTGTATATACAGTGTCTAAATGGTATACAAAATTTGTATAAATAGTTAATAAAGTACATGCTAACAGCATTACGAAAACAATAAACAACTTAACTCTAATCTTCATTATTAAATTCCCGCTTTCTTCCACTATCTTATTACAACTTATCTGTCTTGATAGTTTCGCATCAAACATCATGTAATATTTAAATCATTAATAATTGTTTCTCTTTGAGAACTAGTTAAAGAATTATAATACTCGGTGCTTGTCACCAAAGAGTCTCTAATAACGCTAGATGAAGCTAGTGTCGAAGTTAGCCTAACTAGCTCAAGTAAATCATTTTCAATAGACTTTGATATATATTGAACGTTCTCGTTATGAATATTCATTTCTGATTCTACAACTGACTTAGATTCCAAAAAATAATATGTGGTTATTCCAAAAACAATTGTGAATACTCCTATAATAAGGATTGACCAAAAAAGTTTGTATTTTAATTTCATATTATTCCTCTTTTCACATTTTTATTTTCTCAAATTAGTAATGCAACTTGTCACTTATATAATTATATATCAAATATGCCCATTTTTTATAACTTCACATATCTTTTTTATCTGGATTTGATACCGTTTTCTTGTACTTTGTTTTCTTTGTGTTTATTATAGCAAATAAACCTATAAACTTCTATCGGTTTTAAGAAAAAGCCCATAGTTTTGACCGTGAGCTAATTTTCTTAATACTACACTTTCACTATTTAATACTTAGTTTTCCTTGTCTTCATATTGGTCTTCTAATCCACAAATGTTACAGATACAAAGGTATGCTGCATATTTCTTTGCTGTTTTTTTAGAAGTTGCATAGGCGGTCTCTTCTATTACATGACTTCTAATGGTACATTTGCATGACCATCTTGGTTCATCATTACTATCATAAACTTGATCTTCAGGCAGATAATATTCCGGTAACGAAACATATCCTTTTTGAGCTAATTCTTGAAGGGTGTTGATTGAATTTTCTAGTGTCAATTCTTCTGGAAGTTCATCCAAAATCGTAAATAGTTCGTTATGTTCATCTAGATCGTTATAAGCGAGCTCTGCTACATTAGCTCTTGCTTCAGCTTTATTACTTCCTTCAGCATGATAACGAAGTGATCCTCTTTTAGTCTTTAAAGTTACATAAGCTCTAAATCCGCCACTGTAAACGTCTTCAAATTCATACTCTGGAACTTCACCATTTTCTTTTTGATTCCACTGTTGAACTAATCCAACAAAGTCATCATCTTCAGTTAACCCGTGAGTCAAGAAGTGGTCCATATTTAACATAAAGTTTACTGAATTTTCTAATCCATCTGGATTCCAATTAGAGTCAATAGCTATTGCTCCTAATATTGCTTCAAACAAATCTTCTTTAACTGATTCTTCATTTTCCTTATGCTACTGGATATCTCCTTTTCCCATAAATAGAAATTCTTTGAATCCTAACTTATCAATCCGATGTGCAAGCATCTTCTTATTGACTAACTTTTTCTTTATGTTCGTTAAACTACCTTCATTTGTGTAAGTGTCAACAACGAATTCATCATCGTCTTCTTCAGCATCAAAATCTTCTAGCTGTGATTTTGTATACCCGTATCTATCCATCAAAATCTTGGTGACGTAGAAATCTAAAACTCTATCGCCAACAAACTCTAGGACCTCGTTGTTCTCTCCGCCATTTTCCTCTGAGTAAGAACGCCTTGTGAATGCCTGGAATAACAAATCAATATTGTCAAACCAGAAACTGATCTGTCTTTGAATATCTTCTAGATGCTCGTTTAATTCTTTCATTTGATATATCCTCCGATTTTTTATATTTTGTCAGGAAGATAAACAAAAAGCCTATCAAAGAAGGTAGACTAATTCAATAAAAATCGTTCCTTTTATGATGCATATCACTTTATAATGTCATTCTGATAAGAAACAAAGAAGAAAAATTGTATTCGAAATGAAGTTTGTATAATTTAATGTATTCCCTAAAATTAAAAAATCACCACAATAAGTAGTGACCAAGATTTCTTAACCGTATAACGGCTCTATTGTTATATAAAAAAGGTTCGATACCTAATTGTATCAAACCTATGCTTTTAATATGTGTTGCATGACCTATTTTAATACAATTACGCACCCTTATCAAAATTTACGCACCCCTAGTGATTTTTACGCACCCCTGCTAAAAGTTACGCACCCCTGCTAAATAAGTGTGTTGTCATTACTAAGTTATAATGTTTTTCACTAAAAAATAGCGTGTTTTACTCTGGAGCTATCCAAGTTTACTTTTTGTGCACTAGAAGCTTACAACTTCTTTGTCTAATTATAATATATCATGTTCATTTATGTGGTACCTATGTTTCCCACTTTTTCATAGCAGTGCAATCAGTTGCGCCTACGGCTAAATAAACGTTTTCTATTTCTTTTAGATTAAACAATTTGATCAACCACTTTTAGTAGGCTTAATAAAACTTCTTCGTTAAACTGATCATATAATTCAATGTTTATTTTACCTATCGTTAGTTTGATTGGATCCGCTTTCTAAAGATATTTATCTATCTTCACTTCAATGAATGGATTTGATTCTTGAAGTGCGCTCAGTTTGATTTTCTTTAACCAGTATTGTAATTGATGGACCTTTACATTGTGCTCATCACTGAACTGTTTCATTGTTTGGCTGCTTATTTGAAACAGATTGATTATATTATGCCATTTTGCTTGATAGTTTGGATCTGCTTTCATTATAAATACCTCCGAATTATTAATTTGAAGGTATTATACTATTTTTTAATACGCAATTGTAGGTACTGTTGGTTTGACGCTTACAAATAGATTATAACAAAGATATGAATTATATGCAAACGATATTAAGGTACTCTGAATCTACTGATTTTCATTTGTATAAAAAAAGAGTCGACCAATATGGTCAACTCAAAGTTAAATTAGTAATTCAAATATGAAACGGTATATAAGAACCTATCAAAGCATGCAGACTATGGGTTGTCTCAAAAATGCTTCCAAAATGAAATTCAATGCTTCTTTATTGGCATTTTTCACAAGGCTTTTTTGAAATATCATTTGCATCAATATTGCATTTTCCTTTAACAACTATTTCTAAACTTTCAATAGAAAACTCTTTAAATATCGGATGAGACTTCAAATACTCAATAATCCGATAATCATATAACTCAATGATTTGATTGCTGTCTTTACATGTTAAGTGGATGTGTGATTCAAGAATATCAATATTCTCATCAATATGAAAACTGTAAAATTTATGGTCGTTAATTAATAATTGATGGACTAATTTATTATCAAGTAAAAAATCAATATTATTGTAAATGGTCGCAAGATTTGTAAAGCCTTTAAGTTTCATCTGTTCATATACTTCAGGGATAGTCAAATGCTTATCTTCTAAAATATTGATAATTTCTCTTCTCGGTTTTGTAATCCGAATATTTTGTTTTCGTAATTGCTCAAATAATCGCTCTTTATAATCCAATGCTTGCACCTCACAATTTATCTATCTTGAGTTACTAGAACCTAAGAATTTCTTCGTTTCTTGAAACTCATTGATGATACCACATGTCTTCTTCATTTTACATCCTTCGCAAGAAGTACATGCACTACCTTTTGTTTTAATCGCATGGGTTATCGAATAAATAATTAATCCAATCATACTCATGACAATTAATCCTACAACTAAATCTCCCATTTTGCAAGACCTTTTCCTTGTTTTGCTAATCTCTTAAGATATAAGAATAGTATTATAAATCCTGCCGCTATGAAGAGACTAGCAATAAAAGCAGTACCGAAAGTTTGATAAAAGATAATAGTGCCAACTTGATAAATAACAAGAGCAACAAAATAACCAACGCTCAGTTGTAATAAAATTGCAAACCAAGTCAATTTCTTTGAACCGAGTTCAGTGTTCATCGCACCGATTGCCGCAAAACAAGGAGGCGTGAATAAATTAAAAGCCATATAAGCAAAAGCACTCACTGCAGTTAACCCACCAACGGTTTGTAAAATAGAACGCGTCGCATCAATATTAAGGATTTCTAAATCTTCATTTACACTGAATGCAAAGATAACAGCTAATGCACCAACAACTTCTTCTTTAGCAACAAATCCAGCAATTGCGGCTGCGACAAGTCCCCAAACACCAAACCCTAAAGGAATCATTAAGAAAGTAACTGGCTCTGAAAGATAACGTAATATACTGTGGCTTGAATCTTCAACCAAGTGAAGACTAAAATCAAAATTACTCATTAACCAAACAATCATATTCATTAACACAATAATCGTTGCTGCTTTTTTGATAAATGCCCAAGCACGATCTAACATCACCATAAATGCAAATTTAACACTTGGCCATTTATATTTTGGTAAATCAATGATGAAGAATGAATCTTCTTGTTTTGCAAAATCTGCTCCTACGAGTGATTTAATAATGTAACCGACAAAGAAGATTACCAGAATCGCTAAAAAGTAAGTAAGTGCAGTAAAATAAGAATATCCAGTAAAGAATACGGATATGAAAAGAGCGATTACTGGTAATTTCGCTCCACAAGGTACAAAAGGAGTTAAGAAAATAGTCATCATTCGTTGATGCTTGTTCTTAATTGTTCTTGCAGACATAATTGCAGGAATACTACATGCTGTTCCTACGTACATCGGAATAATCGATTTTCCTGCTAAGCCTATTTTTTTAAAATAACGATCCATGACAAGAGCTACTCTTGCCATGTATCCAGAGTCTTCTAATAATTGTAATAAGAAGAATAAAACCATGATGAGTGGTAAGAATCCTAGTACAGCAGCTATACCACCTATCAGTCCTTCTAATACTAATCCACTTAGAAAATCGGAAACACCCCAGTTTTCTAGTAATGAACTAATACCTTCAGCAATCCATCCCATTCCCTGGCTTAAATAGTCCGATAATACCGGACCAATCCACGTTTGTGATATTGTAAAAACCAGATACATAATAATCGCAAAAAGAAATATTCCAATCCATTTGTGTGCAATAATACGATCAACCATATCTGATTTAGTAACTTGATGATCACTGACTGTTTTTGTTTCTACTTGTGAGACGATATCTTTGATCTTCTCATTGTTTTTCTTGTTTTTTTCCATAATTCTTCCTTTCTTGAGTTATTAACTCTTTTGTGCTTCTTAATACTTCATATAATCCTTCACCTATAGTCGCCCTAGTGAAGTGAACTGGGACACCAAGGAGTTTTGATAAAGATGCTGTATCAATCTTTGTGTGAATTTGTCTGATAATATCGACTTTGTTTAATGCCAAAACGACAGGGATATTCGTATTGATTAGTTCAAGTGTAAAACGTAATGAACGTTCTAGGTTTGCGGAATCAACAATATTGATAATCGTATCAATTTTTTCGTTTTTCAAAACTTCAGTTGCTTGATATTCATCTGAAGTATATGCACTTAAGGAATAGGCACCAGGAAGATCTACAATGATAACATCTTCATCAAAAAAACGATATCTTCTTCTTAGTCTTGATTCTTTCTTTGTAATCGTAACGCCAGCCCAATTTCCGATTCTTTCTCGTTTCCCTGATAGCATATTAAAAAATGTTGTTTTTCCACTATTTGGATTTCCCGCAAGTGCGATTTTTATCATGTTTGTACCTCAATCAGTTTCGCAATCGATCGATCAATTCCAAGTCTTACACCGTTCACACTTATAACATAATTGGATCCAAGTTCTGTGATGATGACAATCGTTTCATTTGGCAAAAGACCAAGATTTTCAAGAAATAGATTGGTTTGGCAGTTACCATGTAAGGACTTAATAACATATTCTTGATTACGCTCACATAAATTTAACGTCTTCACTACAACTACCCTCTTTCTTTTCGGTATCATTATAGCACCTGAATATACTGATTTCAACTGATTTATAGTTTTTATAAATAAGCGTTTAAAATCATATAAATAGTGGGTAAACATACTCCTTTTGTCCTATTTTATTTTTATAAAAACTTCTCTATTCTTAGATCGATACTTATAAAAAATATATCTTCGAGATTATCGATAAATCAAAAACAAGAACTCAAAATCGATATGATCTTGAGTTCTTGAAGAATCATTTATTGTATATTTTTGAATATTGGATGGAAATCATTTGCTTAAGAATAATCCTAATTAGAAATATCCTTTTTAAGTATCCTTTTTATTATTTTTATATTGGAAGCAGATATTTTTCACAAAGGAAAAGAAGTTCTTTGTAATCATGCTCTTGAAAAGCTAACATGTCATTCCTAAAACCCTCAAAAAATAACTGTTTTTAACTCTTTTATACTTTTTTGAGGTGGTGAACTATAAAGCTTATCACACAATGCTTTTTCAGGATTTTCTGAAGAATATGAATAATGATCTTCAATGAATGTTTTCATTCTAGATGGATAAACACATATAGGAACATCTAAATATGTAAATACCTTATAATTATTTGTATATATTTGTTTTCAGTATTTCAAAAACATAATGCATTACTAAAATATAGGTCATCATACTATTATAAAGTAAATGATTAAAAGCTAATGTCCCGGATTTGCGACATTAGCTTTTTTTAATCTTGTAGTAGTTAGAGTTTAAACGTGTAGAAACTATCTCAATCGTGTATTTTTTGGGTTATAATCGTGTAAAAATATACTAAATTTTTGTATCAAAAAAGAATACCTTTTAGTGATAAGAATTGGGGATTCTTATTTGCACATTATTGGGTATTCTTATATTAGCATTTATAGTAATCGTGTAAATCTTAATTTAAATCGTGTAAATCTGTAGTGTAATCGTGTAGAAATTACTTGTAATCGTGTAAATTATTGAGTAATCGTGTAAATAGTTAAGTAATCGTTAAAAGGTTGAATGCAGAAATCAAATATGCTCAGTAAAAGTTCTAAATCGAATCTCTACAGAACACATAGAATTTGGAATATAGGGGGAAATGTCCCTTTCTGCATAGAAAAAAGGCTTGATACAATTGTATAATGTAAGATGTGAGTATACATTTTGATATCAACATTTTGGTATATCTAGTGTATACTTTTTTTATAGAACGAAAGGTCCTAAACAGAAATTAGTTTAAGTAATGTCGGTTTGTATCAAGGGTCTTAGAATCCATAGGTTTGAGAGACATACTTATTCTTTTTTCTTATATTACAATTGAGAAAGCTGGGAGATTCTATCATAGATGAAACTCATTTAACACGCATGACTGGAAAGAGAAAAACGTATAAGCTTAAACTAAGAGAGGAGAAAGAATGAATGAAAAGAAAAACTATGTTTTAGCTATTGATGTAGCCAAAAGAAAAAGCATGTTTTATATTCTATCGATTCATGGAGAAGTCATTCTCGATGCCATAGAATACGAACATACTTTTAGTCATTTTAAAATGATTGATCAAATGATTAGAAAGGAGGAAATAAAAGACGATTTAGTTGTATTTATGGAATCAACTAGCACCTATCATTATCCAGTAATGAGATATTTTATCGAACAAGATTATGATGTCATCGTCGTCAATCCAAATTTAGTCAAAAAAAGTTCCACAACGTTTCGAAGAACGAAGACGGACCGATTGGATGTGATAAAAATCGCAGAAACTTATTTCAAAGAAGAAATCAAAAGTAATGCGATAAAAACAGGTAGACTATATGACGATTTACAAGCGGCACACAAACAACTAATCAGTCTAGAAAAAGCCTTAACTGCCATCAAAAATAGATATACAAGATTACTAGACATCTGCGTTCCAGAACATGAATTGTTTTATTCCGATAAGAGCGACAAATACAGTTTAAAGTACATTACCTTGTTTGAATATTTTCCCCACAGCGAATTCATTCAGAAGAAAAGAGTCGATCATATCGCAAGTATACTGAATTTGACCTTTAATCGGAGTTTTAAAACGCGTTTAACTAAAGAAGCTACGCAACTGAAGAATATTTCTAAAGATGCTTATCCAGGCGTTTCTATCACTAGTAACGAAGTCGACAATTTAAAACAAACAATCATCATTCTTAAAGAATTCATGGGACACTATGAATTGGCTAAAGAAAGATTAATTCACTTAGGTAAACAAACCAAAGAATACAAGTATATATCTTCTATACCGGGTATCGGTGATCAATCTGCATCTCAACTCATCGCTGAAATAGGTGAATTTTCTAGATTTAGAAGCTATAAACAAATCAATGCTTATTGCGATATTGAACCTTCTGTTTATCAATCCGGAAAAACGTTCTACAACGGTAAAATTACAAAATCTGGAAATCCCTTCGCTAGAAAAGTTTTATATTCTGTGATTATGAACATTATTCAATCTTCAAGAAGCAACTATCCCGAACATCCGATTAATATTTACTACACTTCAAAAAAAGAAAAAGAGAACAAATCTACTAAGGAAAGTGTGATTGCGTCGTCCACCAAACTTATTAGAATTTTATTCTCTCTGTGTAAGTACGAACGTACTTTTACAAAATAATATTACCATACTATTGATAAAATAGTCACTTTTTGTGATTTTTTTTCTATGTTTTACTTTCTATTTATAATATATATTATTAGGTATTGACATTTCTTTGAAAGTCATGTATACTCCATTCTCTCTGTTTATAAAGGCTTCTTTTCCATATCTTTTGTATATGTTTATCAGATACTTCAAACTCCCAATATCATATCCTCCATACATCTCTGATGCATGGGATAATGATTTCCCTTTTATTATATGCTCTTCACACATCTTCATTTTCTGTTTTAGTGTTAATCTCATAATAAAAATAGCTCCCTTTATTAGAGTGTATGGAAAGTAACCATATCTCCAACTTTCGGAAGCTATTTCAGATTCCCAAATTGCTCCAATTGAGGCGTTTTTGGATCTAACTCATACAACTCAACTGGGTTATGATGCACTGCCACGATTATTTGGGACACATAGCCCCCCCTAAGCGTGAAAAAATAATTGTAAAGCTTACTTATAATTGATATT
>JAEIOE010000060.1 GCA_016342455.1 Mycoplasmatota bacterium
CTTTACAGAAGTGTATTTCTGTATACGCAAAAAGGCACAATGTGTGCCTTTTTTGTTTGATTATAAAGAAAGAACCTATAGTTCTTAAAAATCTTCTCAGATTCTTAATTCTTTACAGGCCCTTTTTTTTAGTCTATTTTGGCTTTTTGTTGGAGATCTTTAATGATATTGCGACATTTTTTGTTATAAGTCACAGCGTCTTTATAACGGTTTCTATTAGAAAAGATTGTCTCTAATTCAACCCCAATGCTTTTAATCATTAGAATATTTTGAGTTTTAATCATATAAGGAAGCCCATAATTAATTAAGTGTTCTCTAATCATCCTATCATCCTTGCTTTCATACATTTTTAAGTGTTGGATATAATCATTCTCAAATGTATAGTTTTTATTACACATATGTAGTCTTTCTTTCATTTTTAGATATTCGTCTTCTTTTTCTTCTTTGATGTAATTAATTGCTTTTACGAAGATTGCTTTTCTATAGGATTCAGAGTCTTTATCAATTAACTCAATATACTTCTCCCCACTATTAGACATAATACCTAATAATAACAAGTAATTGTTTCTCTGTTTTTTAGTTAGAAGTGCTAAGTGAGCTTTATTAAAAGTAATATCATCTGACGTTCCTTCAATCGCTCTGAACTTGTTAATGTACATTTGTACTTCAGCTGTTCTCGCTAAATTCCCTCTTTTTGAAAAAATTGTTTCTGCAATGTTTAAATGGATTAAAGTTGAATTTGGCAAATGTAGATTGCCATAAACGATATAATTTAGTAACGAATAGAGACTAAATAACATTTCATCATTTCGTAATCTCTTTTGGACTCTATCTAAAACAGTTCTTGCAGTTTTAAAATTACAGATATTCACATTATAGAAACATCCATAAATCATACAGGTTGCGAAACCAAATTCTTCTAGTGAGTTATAATACCTTGAGACTTCATCGTAGTATATTTTAGCATCTTCGTTGTTTTCGGTTAACACATAATATCCTAGCCTAATAATATACACGAGAACACTAAAATCTAAATGTTCTACTCTTTTGATTATTTCAGCGTATCCTTCAACATCTTTAAAGAAAAAACATTCTAATGATTTTTCTAAGTAATCTACAATAGACTCAGGCACTCCAATTTCTTCTATACCAATACCTATTTTTTCCATAATTAACATTAATTGTTCTTGGTTTGGAACTACTCTGTTATTTTCAATTTTAGAAATATAAGTATTTGAACAGATTCCATGTGCTAGTGATTCTTGAGTATAGTTTAGTTCTATTCTACGTTTTTTTATCCGGTCTCCTATTCCTTTGTAATAAAAATTGTATAATTCTTCTTTTCTTTTGGTGATTTGGTAATTCAGTGGCTTTTCCATAGTTATTCCTTCTTTCCTTAAGATATTTTAAATATAATAAGTATATGTCAATGTCAACATTTTGCAAAGATATTTTTATTGATATAATCTATTGTGTAATCAACTAAATTATATAAAAGGCCTATATTTAGCAATAAAAAACCAATCAATTAAATGATTGGATTTTTGCAATATTTTATTATAGGACAGTGTAAACAACCTGGTTTCTTCGCTTTGCAGAAATATCTGCCAAAGAATATGAATTTATGGTGTAAGCTAATCCATTTGTATTTTGGAAAAGCTTTTTTTAATTTTTCTTCAATTTTTTCGGGAGTATCTGTTTCTTTTGCGAACCTTAACCTTTTAGAAACTCTTGATACATGAGTATCTACCGCAATTCTTGGTATTCGATAAAATTCAGCTAAGAATACATTGGCAGTTTTTCTTCCGACACCAGGTAATCCTTCTAGTTCAACTTGCGTATTTGGGATTGTTAAATTGAAGTCATTTACAATGATTTCCGCCATGGCTTTTACATTTTTTGATTTATTTCTAAATAAGCCAATTCTTCTGATATCATTTTCTAATTCCTTTAATTCTGCATTAGCGAAATCTGCCACACTGTGATATTTTTCAAATAGCGTTTCAGTCACCTTGTTGACAGATATATCCGTCGTTTGAGCGCTAAGCATTATAGCAATTAATAGTTCATAGTCTTTTCTGTAGTTTAATTCACATTTTGCATTCGGAAATAGTTTGGTTATTTCATCATAGATAAAATCTGCTTTTTTTATTTTTGTTCCCATGTATCATAAAAAGCTTTTAAGGCTTCCGATTTTCCTTGACTTAGTTTCTTTTTAGCACCTGTTTTGGTGTTTTTTGTTCTTTTTAACAAAACGCCGTCCACATAGCTTATCGATGTCTTATTTGCTTTCACTGCATCTAAAATAGCGGCTTTTATTTCTTCCAAACTATAGTTATCTTCATGTACCCATTTTTGAATCAATTCTATTTCAAGCGGTTTTAATTGTTTTTGAAATTGCTGTTCTAAGAGATCAACAATTTCCTCTTCTACTGTATTATAGACTTTTTGAGAATCAGTAATCTCTGATTCAATTTTTTCTTTATAAATATTAATTAGATTAATAATGGTATGTTCAAAAGAAAAATCTTCTTTTTCTTTTCCATCTACTATCACTAAACGAATCACCAAATATTTTTTTTGCATTAAGCCATCTAGTATCGTGATCAGTTTATCTTCTGAGATGGTCAATTTTTTTACAAGTTTTGATGGAGAAATAAATGTTTCTCCTGTCTTCTTTTGATTGTTTAATTCAATTAGTAAAAAGGCCTCTATTTCAGATAAGCCAATTTGTTTATAATTTTTTAGGATTAACTTATCAAAATCGATGATTTCCTCATCTATTAATCTTTTAATAATGGCATGATCCATTTCGTCACCTTCTACTACTTTTCGCTAGTTTTTCTAATGTTGATTTCGCAGCGTTTTGTTCTGCTTCTTTTTTTGATTTACCCATACCTTCGCCCATAATAATAACTTCGTCCATATATACTCTAGCTTTAAATTCGCGATTATGTGCTGGGCCAGTTTCTGACACTATTTTATATTCTAAGGTTCGTTTATCTGATTGAACTAATTCTTGAAGTTTTGACTTATAGTCTTTATCTTCTTCATCAATATTTTTAATGATTGTTGGAAAAACGACTTTATCTAAAATCTTATAGGTTTCTAGAAAGCCTTTATCAATAAAAACAGCACCTAATAGCGCTTCAAAAGCATCAGCTAGTAGAGCAGGTTTTTCTCTACCGCCCGACATTTCTTCCCCTTTACCTAGCAATAAATAATCTCCTAGGTTAATACTTTTTGCGTATTCGTATAAGGATTGTTCACATACTTCTTGAGCTCTTTTTTTCGTAAGAACTCCTTCTGCTTCATCTAACTTATCAAAGAGAAATCTAGCAACAGCTAGATCTAATACTGCATCTCCTACGAACTCAAGTCTTTCATTGCTTATCTCATTATTTTCATTTGCAAATGAAGAATGTCTCATAGCTCTTTCTAATAAAGTAAAATTATTAAATTTTAAATTGAATTTTTTTTCTAGTTCTCTTAAGTCTTTACTCATTACTTTCTTCCTTATGATCATCTATATACGCTTGAACTTTATCAAATACTCCAGTTCTACAAATATCAGCTGCTTGTCTTATACCATTGTAAAAACCATAGCTTTTTGACGCTCCTTGTGCTTTTACTACTGGTTTATATAAACCATAGATTACCGCTCCACCAATTTCGGAAGCTGACATCATTTTTTTGAAGTCTTTTAAGTTCTTACTAGCAAGTAGCGCTCCTAATTTACCAAAGAAACTACTTGTTAAACTTTTCTTAAGCATCTTACCCATACCTTTTGCAGTACCTTCTAAGGTTTTCATTACGATATTAGCAGTGAATCCATCACTGATTAGAATATCACATTCTGGTTCTAATACTGTTTTAGGTTCAACGTTACCATAAAACTCAAATAAATCAGTTTCTGTAAATAAATCAAAAACTTCTTTATCAATATCTCTACCTTTTCCAGCTTCAGTCCCAATATTAATAAGACCAACTGTCGGATTTTCTATTTTTAAAATTTCTTGAGCATATATTTTTGCGAAATATGCTTGTTGCAGCATATATTCTGGTTTAATGGTTAAATTACCACCTGCATCTAGAAGAATAGTTGGTTTTCCTGATACAGAAGGAATAACTGGTGCAATTGCAGTACGTTTAAAGCCTTTCATACGTCTTACTAGGATATGAGCTCCTGCAATTAATGCTTGAGTCGCTCCACTTGAAACAACTGCATCAGCTTCATCTTTTCTAAGACTAGCTAAGGCCTGAGCCATGGAAGAATCTTCGCGATGTGCTTTAATTGCTTGAATAGGATTTTTTTCTCCCATTGGTATTACAAAAGGCGCATTAACAACTGAGATTCTTTCTGAGTTCGTTAACAACTTGTTTATTTTCTCCACATCTCCATATAAAATTATTTCAATGTCTTTTATTTTTTGAATAGCGAGCATAGCTCCTAAAACTTGTTCTTTAGGGGCGTAATCTCCACCCATTGCATCTACAGCGATTCTTATCATTTTTCCACCTCTACAACTTATTAGTATATCATAATTTAATCTAAATTATAAGATTCAATTGCTTTTATAGCTTTGTTTTTTAAAATATGTGATTCCCTATCTGAACGTTTAATTATTTGTTCAGCATCTTCTAAAGCTTCTTCTAAAATTTGATTGTCTTTCATTAGATCAGCCATTTTAAAATTTGGAATACCAGATTGGCTTTTTCCAAAGACTTCTCCAGGTCCTCTTAGTGATAAGTCATACTCACTTATTAAGAAACCATCAGAGGTTTCTTTTAGTATTTTTAACCTGTCACTGGCAACTAATAAATCATCTACTACTAAATAACAATACGATTGAAATTCATTACGACCAATTCTACCTCTTAATTGATGTATTTGGGCTAAACCAAAGGTATCTGCATTCATCACTAACATAACAGTAGCGTTTAAAACGTTGACACCAACTTCTACAACAGTTGTTGATACGAGTAACTGCACTTGGTTTTGATAAAACTTATCAAGAATATGGTCTTTATCTGTATCGATCATTTTCCCATGCAGGTAATCTATAGTATATTTATTTCCTAATTTTGAATAAAGGAGTTTATAAACTTCCTCAACGGAAAGCTTCTTCGATGTATCTAAGTCATTTATCATCGGACAGATGACATAAGCTTGATATCCTTTGTCTAGTTGTTCTGTTACTTTGGAAAGAATAGTATCTAGTAATTCATAAGCTACTAAATCTGTAATTATTTCTTTTCTACCAACAGGTTTTTCCTTAATAAATGAAATATCAATATCCTTATAAATCGAAATTGCTAAGGTTCTTGGTATTGGAGTAGCACTCATTAAGAGAATATCAGGACTAACACCTTTTTCTCTTAATATCTTTCTTTGTTTTACTCCGAATCTATGTTGTTCATCAATGACGATAAAGCCTAAATTATAGAAATCTATGTCTTTTCGAATTAAGGCATGTGTTCCTATTACGATATCGATATTATTTAATTTTAAATCTGTTTTAATTCTTTCCTTTTCAGCGGTAGTACCATCTGAAGTTAAAAGCTCTATATTCACTCCAAAGGGATTTAAGTACTTTCTAAAGGTGAGAAGGTGTTGTTTCGCTAAAACTAACGTAGGAGCCATTATAGCTACTTGTTGACCCGCTGTCACACAGGCTAGAGAGGCTATCACCGAAATGATAGTTTTTCCAGAGCCAACATCCCCTTGTAACAGACGATTCATTTGAGAGGTATTTTTTAAATCTCTAAAGATATCATTGGTTGCTTGTTTTTGATCTTCTGTTAGTTCAAAGTCTAGCGTTGAAATAAATTGCTTTACTGTTTCTATATTGTATTCTTTTTTTATCGTAATCACAGATTTATTTAGTTTCCTTAGAGATTCAATTCTCAAAGCAAATTCTAATAATTCTTCATAAACAATCCTCTTTCGAGAATTCACAATATCTGCTTCTGTTTTAGGTAAATGAATTGTTTGTATTAAATCTTTTATGTTAGGAATTTTTCTTTTTTCAAGAAGATAGTTTGGTAACGTTTCCTTTATTGGATAATCCATAGTTAAAGCTTCTTTAACTATTTTACTAGCCGTAGCTTCTGAAATATCTATGAAATGATAAACAGCTTTAATCCCTGGTTTAAAGTTTTTTTTCAAAACAATATTACTAGCTGTGAAATTAGAGAGATTACTCATGAACTTTCCTGTGATTACTAGTTCTACCCCTTCAAGAAGTGCCTTCGCTAAAAATCTTCGATTAAAAATGTGAACATTAAAAAACAGTTGATTGATTTTAACTTGGACACTTAACTTATCTAAGTTTTTACGAATAAAATAGATTTTCGCTTTAGTAGAAACGGTTACTTCTAAACATAACTCTTTGTTAAGTTCTATTTCTTCATAACCATTTATTTCATGTAAGACATATTTCGTAGGAAAATAAAACAATAAGTCATTTATTGTTTGAATTCCTTGACTATTTAGTTTTTTAGCCGTTTTAGGTCCTAGTCCTTTAATGTCTTCTAGTTGTTTCATAGTTCCTCAGTATCATTCTTTTTACTTTATTATATAAAAAAAAGAGGTATCTCACAATACCTCTTTACTTTTCTATTCAACTGTTAAGATATAAGAATATATATTTTGACCACCGTTGATGATTTCTACTTCAACTTCAAAAGTTTTCGCTACATATTTTTCTAAGTCACTAACTTCTTTATCAGTAACATCAGCTCCATACATCACAGTAACAATTTCAGTTTCTGAATCAATCATGTCTCTTAGTAAATGTTCACAAGTTTCAACTCTAGTTTCTGTACTTGTAATAATCTTACCGTTTAAGATTCCCATAAAATGGTCTTTCTTAATTTCTATTCCATTATATACGCTATCTCTAATAGCATATGTTACTTCACCAGTTTTAACGTTTTTGATATATTCATTCATTTCTTCAAGATTTGATTCAATATCTAAGGTTGCGTCAAACATAGTTAAACCAGCATATCCTTGAGAGATTGTTTTAGCTGCTAATACTCTAACATCAAATTCTTCAATCATGTCAGCAGCTGCTTCAGCTGATAACATTACGTTTTTATTGTTAGGGATAATAATTATGTGATCTGCTTTGATTTCATTAACAGCGTTAATAAAATCTTCTACTGAAGGATTCATTGTTTGTCCACCTTCAATAATATAATCGCATCCCATTTCGATAAATGTTTCTTTTAGTCCAGCACCATTAACAACAGCTACCAAAGCATATTTCTTTTTCATACCCGGAGCGATACTATGTGAATGGTCATGACCACAACCACATTCGTCTTGATGTTCTACTGTTTGATGTAATAATACTTCTGTATGTTGTAAATTCATATTTTCAATCTTTAAGTTAATAAAGAATCCATAATATTGAGCTAAGTTTAATGCATCACCTGGTGTTTTTGTATGAATGTGTACTTTTAAGATGTTTTCATCTTGTACAACTACTAATGAATCTCCTAATGGATGTATCATTCCTGTAAAATCTTTTGAATTGAACTCATCCATTTTTTCAATTTGCATGATAAATTCTGTACAATATCCAAAATCTTCGCCTTCTTGAGGTTGGATTTGAGTAAGATTCACTTTGTAATCTGATTTTTCTTCATGATTCGTGTAATATTCACCTTTTAATCCAGCAATCATTCCATCAATGATTTCAATAAATCCAGCAGCACCTGAATCAACAACTCCTACTTCCTTTAAAACAGGTAGTAAATCAGGTGTTCTAATTAAGGATGCGTCTAATTCTTTTTTATACTCATCAAATAATTGATCCATATCTTTTACTGAATGAGCAACACTACAAGCTCTATCTGCACCTTCACGAGATACCGTTAGCATTGTTCCTTCTACAGGGTTAATAACGGCAGCGTAAGCTTGTTCTACACCAAGTCTAAGTGAAACTGCGAATACTTCTGGTCCAGCTACGTCATGGCCTTTTAAGCCTTTTGCGATTCCGCTAAATAATTGAGATAAGATTACTCCAGAGTTTCCTCTAGCTCCCATTAACATTCCTCTAGCTAAGACTTTAGCTACTGCACCAATTTCTGTTTCTTCTGTATTTTCAATTGCCTTCGCTCCAGCAGAAACTGTAGCTGACATATTAGAACCAGTATCCCCATCAGGAACCGGAAATACGTTTAAGTCATTAATATAGTTCATATTATTTTTTAGTTTGACTGCTCCGTTTGTAACAAGTTTCTTAAATAAAGCCCCATCAATTTCATGTGTTGACATAATAATTCTCCCTCATTTTTTTGGTTTTTATTTTTGATTTTTCAATTAATTTTTTTTCGTAAAAAAGCAACACGATTATAACATAAGAACTATAAAAATGCAATATCTTTGCCTGTATAGTGAAGAATAGTAAGATATAAGCTTTTTTTGCTTGATTTTTTTTTAATATGTGATAAAATATGTAATGCTGAAATAATAACAGAAACGGAGTGATATCATGCCAAGAGAATGCAGTGTTACAGGTAAGAAATTTATGTCTGGGAATTCACGTTCACATTCATTGCAAGCCACAAGAAGAAAATGGAAAGCAAACTTGCAAAAAGTAAAAGTTATAGACGAAGACGGGACAGTTAAAAAAGTATACGTTTCTGCTAGAGCATTAAAAAGCGGGAAAGTTAATAGAGCTTAGATTTTTATAACTTAAAAAGAAAGTAAAAGCAGAGAAAACTCTGCTTTTTCTTTTTATTTTAATTTTACTGAAACTTGAGAAATTGTCTCACTGTAGTCATAGTTAGCTTGATCAAACTCATAGTAGTAAATAGTTATGTGATCACCAGCTTCAAAGTTTTCATATAAATAATCTTGGAAGCCTTTTTCACCTTCTATCATATATCCATTAATCTCAATGATTAAATCACCACTTTTTAAAATACCATCTAAAGTACCTAATGTTGAAATCTCATTAATAATAATTCCGTCCGTAATACCTTCAGGTAATGGGATTGTTAAGTTTAATTTGTCCGAGCCGTTGACTGTTAATCTATCAAGGAATACTTCTCCTTCTTCAATTCTTTCATCAACTGCATAATAGCTACAGCCAATTCTTGGCATAATAGTATTTACCGTTAAGGTTCCTGCTTCAATTCTTTCAATGATTCTTTTTACCATGTTAATTGGAATCGCAAAGCCCATACCCTCCACTTCTACATTAGCGAATTTAGAAACATTGATTCCAATTACTTCCCCTTCAAGGTTATATACTGGTCCACCACTATTTCCACCATTAATGGCAGCGTCATGTTGAATGTATTCAATATAGTTATTCGTATCTACTTCTCGTTCAACGCCTGAGATAATACCTAATGTCGCTGAATTATAGAAATTATAACCAATAGGATTACCTACTGCAATTAAGAATTCACTAACTTCGTTTGAATCAGAATCGCCAAGAGGTGATACTTCTATAAAGTCTAATCCAGCACCGCTAAATGTAACAATAGCGATATCTACTTCTGTATCAAAACCAATAACTGTCGCTTCTACTGTTGTCTCATCTGCAAACTGAATTTCATATGTTAACCCATCCTCTATCACATGATGATTTGTAATCATGTAATATAAGTCTTGGCTTGAGTCATATCTATATACAACTCCTGAACCGATTGCTATTTCATCATTAGCTGAATAATTAGTAATCCCAAATACACTGTTTTCGGCTAATTCAATAACTGCATAAAGTTGTTGTTGAAAATCATCAATATATAACTCTAATTCTTCAGCTGACAAAAGATCTACTAATTGTGCTTCAACTGATTCATATATTTCTTCATAAAATGCTTCCGTAAGTTCATTGATAACTTCCGCTTGTATTTGTGCGTATACATCATCATAGATATCTTCATATATTTGATTGATTAAATCTTGATAATCCGTATAGTAATACATATTTTCTTGGAATGTTATCGTTCCAGAAGTAAGTGTTGTTTCCGTTGTTACCGGCTCCGACGTTACTCCTTGGACTTGATAAATGAATGCAAATATTCCTACTGTCAGTATGATACCGACAAAAATTAATGCTTTTTTCATATTATTTCACCTGTGCCTTTAACTCGATGTCGTTAATAGTAATATATTCACCGTTTCTGTAAAGCGTTATTGATATGACATCCCCTACAATATATTTAGAAAAATTGTAGACGAAATCTTCCGCTGTGCTTAATTCTATGTCTGCTATTGTGATAATGATGTCTCCTGCTAATACGAGTCCATCAAATGAAGAGCCTGCATAAACTTCGAAAATTACAAAGCCATCATTAATTCCTTCAGGTATCGTAATATCGTTTGCTTCAAAATAAGCAGCATGTCCTCTTATATCAATGAAATTGATTCCTAAGACAGGTTTTTGTAATGAGTATCCAAGTTCCTCAATATCACTACAAATAGCAGAGACTAGATTAGAAGGGATTGCAAAGCCCATTCCTTCAATCTCAGTAGCAGAAAGTTTAATTACGTTAATTCCAATCACATTTCCATTGATATCAAATAGTGCTCCACCGGAGTTTCCACTGTTAATGGCAGCATCATGTTGAATATAGTTTACGAACATATCATTGATACCATTATTGTCAATATCAAAGTATCTATCTAAGCCAGATACAATTCCGAAAGTAATAGAACCAAAGTAATCATAACCAATAGGATTACCAACAGCTAATACAATATCGCCTTTTGATACAGCGTCTGAATCACCAAAATCAGCAACTGGATAAACATCATCAGTAATAAAATAAAGAACTGCTAAATCCACTAACTCATCTACTCCTCTTAAAAGCGCATTGACTCTTTCTCCATCTTCAAAAACAATTTCAAAAGAAGTTCCGTCTTCTACAACATGATTATTGGTAACAATATAGTATTTGTCTCCTACATGTTTATAAATCACACCTGAGCCTATTGATGTTTCCACTCCATTTATGTTTAAAGATGAAACTCCAACAACAGCATTCGCCGTTGAATTTTCAACTTCATAAATCATATCGATAATGGAAGCGGGAGTTATTTCAATATTTCCTGCGGCTACTTCTGCTAACAAATCAGTGATTACTTCTGCATAGATTTGATCGAAACGTTCCTCAGAAACATTTTTAATAACTTCAGCCTTAACTTCTTCGTAAATGTCTGAATAGATAATTTCATATATATCAGATAAAATTAAGTCTTTGTTAATAGTGTTACTTGTAGTAGTGGAAGAACTTTTACTAGTTAAAAAAGTTAAACTTTCCGTAGCTTCAGTTTCAAATAAACCTGTACAACTAGCAAGTGTTCCCGTTATTAAAATAAGACCTAAAAATATTATAAATTTTTTCATGCTTTTCACTCCTTCTTAGCAATTTTAACATTCATATATATAATATATGTGAACTAAGTATGTATATTTTGTGTTTAATCGTTGCTTGATATCACTAAAACTTTTCCCTTTGTAAATTCAATTTCTCCATTCCCTTCATTAGAAACGCATAAAGAATCACTAGAGCTTAGGTAATAGTTATTTAAATCAAATTTAAAACCTTTTAAAGAAAAATTATAAACATCTTCAATTGCGAAAAAAGATATATATTTTTTATAATTATTTACTTTATGATTTCCTTTTTTTAGTATATATATAAAATGTTTGTTATCACGCATAGAAAACTCATATTTTTTTATTAGATTAAGATTAGCCAACAAATGATCGACTCTACCACTGATACCACCATATATTTCGATTTCATTATAATCAATATTATTATAAACATAATCTAAAGTAAAAGCTAAATCAGTCAGGTTTTTCTCAGGTTTCAGTTTAACAATTTCTAAGCAATTGTTTTTAAGTTTTTCATACTTCTCTTTTTTAATAGAGTCAAAGTCCCCAACCGCTAAATCAATGGGCTTATTAAGTTTTTCAAGATACTCTAATCCTGAATCTACGCCAACGATATATTCATTAGATTCTTCAAAGTATAAACTATTAAAATCATAGTCATTAGGACCACAAAATATTTTTACTTTATCATACATTTTCAAATTCCTTTACTAGTTCATTGCGATTATTTTTATTAAAAATAAATGAACCAACTACAACAACATCATTACCGCTATCTTTAACTAGTTTAGCAGTTTCGAAGTTAATTCCACCATCAACTTCAATAAGATATTTGTAGTTATTTTTATTTCTTTTATCATCTAAATATTTAATTTTATTTAATGAATTCATTATAAATTTTTGGCCACCTTTTCCAGGTTCAACACTCATAATAAGTATTAAATCTAACAACGGAAGTAGTGGTTCCAAGACTAATACATCTGTTCCTGGTTTAATAGAAATTCCAGCTAGAACTCCTTTATCCTTGATTGCTTGAATTAAAGTTTTAGGATCCTTCGTTGCTTCAAAATGAAAAGTAATTAAATCGGCTCCTGCGTTGATATAATCCATATAGAATTTTTCTGGATTCGATATCATTAAGTGACAATCGAAAAACTGATTTGAAATCTTCTTAATTCTACTTAATACATGGTGGTTATAAGTTGTATTCGGAACAAATTTTCCATCCATAACATCAAAGTGTATCCACTTTGCTTCACTAATAGACTGAATTTCAAGTTCTAGTTTATTAAAATCACAACTTAAAAATGATGGTGAACAAATCATTTATCTTCCCTCCTGTATTTCGGTTTAATTGCTTTTATTTCATTAAAAATAGTTACATAGTTATCATATCTAAATCTAGGTATTTCTCCCGTTTCCACTAGTCTTCTCACTTCACATTTTGGTTCGTGAACATGAGTACATTCATTAAACTTACATTTTTCACTAAACTTAAAGAAATCAGGGTAATAATATTTAAGCTGATCACTCTCAAAATCCTCAAATTCAAGCTTTGAGAATCCCGGTGTATCTGCAATAAAACCACTTCCAAATTCGTAAATTTCTACATATCTAGTAGTATGTTTTCCTCTACCTAAAGCTTTAGAAATCTCATTTGTTTTTAAGTTTAATTCAGGATTTATTGCATTCAAAAGAGAAGATTTTCCGGCGCCTGTTTGTCCAGCTAACACATTCATTTTGTTTTCAGTTATTTTAAGAATTTCATCTACACCCTCTAAAGTTTTTGAACTATAATAGAGAACTTTAAAATACTTTTCATAGTACGAAAGTTGTGATTTAAGTTCATGAAGTTCTTCTTCATCTAACAAATCTATTTTAGTAACAATGATGATAGGATCAATACTAAAAGCTTCAATCATAGCTAAGAATTTATCCAATAACAGAAAACTAAAATTTGGTTCCTTAGAAGAATTTACTAAAAGTACTTGATCAACATTAGCAATCATCGGTCTATAAAGTTCATTCACTCGTTCATATACACTCAGAATATTATCGTTATCGAAGTCTACAATATCGCCAACTTTAGGGGATATGTTTCTATACCTAAATACTCCTAGTGGTCTAATCTTGTATAAATTCTTTTCATCGTCTTGGACAGTGTAAATTCCAGCAACTAGTTTTATAATTCTACCTTTTTTCAAATAAATCCTCCTTGAAAAGACTTTATCTATATTATACCAAATAAAGCCAAAAAGTTATAAAAAAATGAAAAACAAGTTTTTCAACGAAAGAGCCTGGGGCTCTTTTTTGATTAGCTATTTTTTGATACAAT
>JAEIOE010000003.1 GCA_016342455.1 Mycoplasmatota bacterium
TATATCTGCCTAATAAATGATATAATCCTATGTATATAGATTCATTATTACTATCTGTTTAAAAAGCACTTAATCCAATATCTAAATCCACAATATTTACACTTATATTTCTGCGATAATTGCTACAGCTAGTAAGTGTTGCTACAAAAAATAAAGTAAATATCAATATAATAGTTTTTTTCATAATTAACCCCTTCAAATTTTTAAATATATTATAACATTATAGTATTTCAGGCTCAACCATAAAGGAAAGAAAGCTCCAAAAATATGTTTTTGTTTACGGCTTCAGAGTATATAAGAGTCTTTGAAAACGTATGTAATACTTAATAACAGTCTTATTCCTAATTTGTTTGTGTAAAATAAAATATATAATAAACCTCTAATACTGTAACTGTAAAGGAGGTTTTTTTTTTAGCTATAGGAAGAAATCAGGTGATAAACAACTTTTGAGCAAATCATTTGCTTTTATATACCCTAGGGGGTATTATTCTTATATAAAGGAAGTGATTTTGATGAACTGCGATATTTCACTAAAAAATAGAATTAAAAGAGCTAAAGGGCAGATGCAAGGCATATTAAATATGATGGACTCTAATGAGAGTTGTAAAGATATATTAACTCAGCTTAAAGCTGTCAGATCAAGTGTGGATACAGCAATAGGTATTCTAACCACAAACAATTTAATTCAATTAATTGAAGAAAACAATTCAATTGTAATTAATGATGTAGATGATGCAATTAAGCTAATTGTAAAAGGACTTAATTAAGGAGTAGCGCTTATGTTTAATTTTGATATAGAAACAACAAAAGAAACTACTGAATTTGATACAGTTCAACTTTGGGACTTTTTAATTATTGGTGGAGGTCCTGCTGGATTAAATGCGGGATTATATGCAAAAAGAAAAGGCTTAAAAGTTGGGATTATTGCAGTAGACATTGGTGGTCAATTACACAATACAACGGATGTGGATAATTACCTTGGTTTCTCTTTGGTTCAAGGTAAAGAACTCTCAGATAGTTTTCTGAAACATGTTACAGATTTAGATGTACCTATCTTAAAGCAAACACGAGTGACTGCTATAAGTAAATTTGATGCCGGTTTTTTAGTAAAAACAGATAAGTTTCAAGACTTTAGAACAAAAACATTATTGATTTCTACTGGGGGGCAACCAAGAAAACTACGAATACCAGGAGAAAAAGAATTTGCAAATAAGGGAGTATCCTATTGCACAATCTGTGATGCACCTTTCTTCAAAGATAAACATGTAATAGTTGCTGGAGGAGGAAACAGTGCTGCAGAGAGCGTATTAGACTTAGTACCTTGGGCAAAAAAAATAACTGTTGTTCATAGAAGTCAATGGCGAGCAGATAAAATATTATTAGATAAACTAGATAAACTAGATAATTTAGATATCCATCTTCAAACACAAATCCTTGAAATTATCGGTGACGAAAAAATGACAGGACTTAGAGTGTTAGATAAAACTACTAATGAAGAGCGAGTGATAAGCGCAGATGGACTATTCATAGAAATAGGAACTGTTCCAAATAGTAAATTCGTTGAAGGATTCGTTAAGATGAACGATAATAACGAGATTTTGGTTGATGATCAACAAATGACATCAGTAGAAGGCGTATTCGCAGCTGGAGATATCACATTACAACCATATAAACAAATTATCATATCAGCCGCAGAGGGTGCGAAAGCAGCCTTAGCAGCTATGACATATTTAAACCATAAATAAGAAGGAGAAAATAACAATGAATAAATTATTAAATGAAGAAGTTACCAATCAAGTAAAAGAGTTTTTAAAACCAATGAAAGAAGCAATCACTTTCGTATTATTTACAAAATCAGGAGAATGTATTACCTGTGAAGAAACAAGAGCATTACTTAATGAAGTATCAGCATTAAACGATTTGATCAGTCTTGTTGAGAAAGATTTAGAAATTAACAGCGATGAAGCGTCATTATTTGATGTTACATTAGCACCTAGTTTTATTATCCTAGATAAAGATGGCGTCTATCAAGGTGTTAAGTTTAATGGAATACCTGCAGGACATGAAATCAATTCATTCTTAACTGCAGTATTAGATATGTCTGGATTAGATTATCAACTTGATCCTGCTATCATTGAAAGACTTAGTAAAATTGATAAGGATGTTAATATAAAAGTATTTGTTACTTTAAGTTGTCCTCATTGTCCAGGTGCTGTCTCAAAAGCGCATCGTTTAGCGATGCTAAACAGTCATGTAAACGCAGAAATGATTGAAGCACAAACATTTTCAGCATTATCTCAAAAATATAATGTATCAGGAGTTCCTAAGATTGTGATTAACGAGACACATGAATTAACAGGGAACCAACCATTAGAAGCATTTTTAGATGAATTAGAACGTTTATAGAAAGAAACATATCGTATATTGACAAAAGAATCCCAAAGATCAACTGCTTATCAGTTTTTGTTTGGGTTCTTTTTTTTATCTCTGTATTCAAGGAAATTAAAAGCATTTTAAGTGCATTTCAATAACAAAAAATAATTAACTATATTACATTTGCTTAATTAAATTAGATGGCAATTAGAGAGGCAGATTTTTATAGCAGAAGGATATAGTATTATTTTTTGATGGTATTATAAAATACATGAGTCAGACATATAAGAAAGTTAATTATATAACTTTTTATTCAAGAATTCACAGATAATTTCAAAAGTCTATTTGTTTGCTATTACATTTGTCGTATAATAGTGATTGGTATTATTGGAGGACTTTTATGAAAAGAATTTTACTATTGTTTGTTATGTTGGTTTTATTTGCATTATCAGCTTGCAATAGTCAAAACACGAGAACTATGATAAATTATGAACTAGATGAATATGTTGTGAATAATTATCTTGATGCTAGCATGGTAATAGTAGAAGAGTCAATCACTAACAAGGGATTAACGCTTGAATTACGTTACTATGGGAAAGATGAGGGCTTGACTGGTTCTTGGTATACATTATTTGTTTATGAAGACAGTGAATGGAATGAATTGGCAAATATTGTTGATGGCGATGTAGCTTGGACTATGATTGCTTATAGTGTAGAAAAGAATCGCGCTAAAGAAATATCAACTGATTGGGAATGGCTATATGGTGAATTATCAATTGGTAAGTACCTAATAATTAAACAATTCACCAATCATCGTGATGCTGGAGATAATGATAACTATTATCTTGGCTGTGAGTTTACAATAGAATAGATATTGTTGCTTCCTTGTATGAGACCTGAAGAACTTATAAAAGGTGAAAGAGGGATGAAAATGAAAAACTTATTTTTTAGCTTGTTGTTAAGTTTACTATGTTTTGCTTTTGTTGCATGTGATGAAGAAACAACTTCTGAAACAACTACTTTTAATGATAGCAGAACAATTGATTGTATTATTGGGTACATCTGGGATGGAGAACAATGTGTTGTGAATCCATCGTCAATTGTAGTTGATTCACAACAATATTTGATTTTCTATGAAGGTAGTGATTATAGCGTTTATAAAACAACTCGCCTATTAGAGATAGGCACTGACGATGTAATTATGCTTGGGGATTATAATGAGAGAACATATTACTTTAGTTCAGGTACGCACTATCTATATTACCTTGTAGTAAAAGGTGATGAAATTATTCACTTAAATGAAGCTTTAGAATCTGAATGGTTTTCATTAGAAGAATTAGTAAACCAATTTGAAATAGAAGAACTATATTCCTATCCAATAGAAGAATAAGTTAAACCATTTACAATTACCGATATTGAAAACGGGTTTATGCAATGATATTCAGTTTCTTACAAAAAATTACAGATGTATAAAAAATAAGTTATTATCTTTCATCATATAACTCAATGGGGTATAAAAAGATTGACGTATACTTCATTGGGGTATATAATATATCTGAGGTGATAATATGTCAGGTCAAATTAAGATACTAAGAGATAATCTAAAATTAACTCAGGAGCAAGTTTCTTTATTAACGGGTGTTCCGGTGAAAACATTAAGAAATTGGGAACAAGAAGTAAGAAAACCTAGTAAATGGACTATTGATTTAGTAATGGACAGACTATTAAGAGTTAAGATGGAAGAGTATGCTATAGAAAATGAATTGACAGATACTTTATCATTTTTAACTATTAAGGAAAATGTTTCTGAAGTAGCTAAGAATTATCCTATTGATAGGATATATCTATTTGGTTCTTATGTGAAAGGAACAGCAAAAGAAGATAGTGATATTGATTTGTATATGGAATCTTCTTTATTTAGTTTAGATTTTTTTGGTTTTGCGGAAGCATTACGTGTTAAGTTAAACAAAAAAATAGGACTATTAAGTAATAAAACAGTAGAATCAAACTCAAATATAGAGAGAGAAATCTTTAAATCAGGAGTTTTGATCTATGAAAGATAAAGAGTATGTTGAAAGACTAATGAAATACTGTTCTAAAATAAAAAACTATATGAAGCCTGTGAAAACATTGGAAGATTTCATTTCAAACTCAGAAAAAGTAGATGCGGTAATTCTGAATTTAGAACAAATTGGTGAAACAGCAAAGAAGGTATCTTCTAATACAAAGAATAATTATAAAAAAGTTAATTGGCCTAGTATTGTAGGTTTAAGAAATATGATATCTCATGAATATGAAGGCATTAAGCTTGAAATCATTTATGAGATTGCTGTTATTCATATAGAAAACTTATATATTCAGCTATCTAAGAAACAGATTTAATATTTCATAGAAGGATGCAACTAGACTCTGTTACAACGACCCAAATCACAAATGACAAATGCCTATTGATTGTTTGGTAGTATAGAGATATAATCATCTAGTATAAGTATTTAATATTATGAGTAATAAGGAAGATATATTGAAACTTTATAACATTTACAGACCTATGGTGATATTTTATGAGTGATAAGTTTAAATATAATCTAAGAATCTTTATAATCTTTGGAGTTTTATTTGAATTAATGAATGTTTTTTATAGTCCATATGCGATGAAGTTTTTAGAACGAATCGGTGGGAATGAGTTCCATTTTTCATTAATTAATTCTACAAAGGGAATCATAATGATTTTTACTGCCTTACCAGCAGCATTCATCATCAATAAAATAGTAGATAAACAAAAAACAACCGCCAATCTAGTACTAGCTATGGCGGTTATTATCTTTTCAATGTTTTTTATTCCTATGTTGCCAGCTAATTATCAAGTAATAGCATTTATTGTTATTTTAACCTTGTTGATGGTTCCAATCTCAATGTTCAATATTAGTTATCAAAATATTACTGCTGAGATATTTCCATTGAGAAGAGCTAGAGTATTATCTAAAAGAAGTATTTACACCATTCTATTTACAACGATAGTTACGATAACTTCTGGATTAATATTTCGAAATTTCGCACAGGATAACAGTGAGTATATTTTTATATATCGTATCTTCTATGTTATGGCATTTATTTTCGGATTGCTAGCTTTCTATTTTTTTAAAAAGATTCATTATATTCCTAGTGAAACAAAAGAAACTTTAAAATTTAAAGGTAGCTTTAAAACAGTATTTAAAAACAAACGTTATACTAAGTTTGTATTAAGTTCTACCATTTTTCATTTTGGTTGGCAAATGGGTTGGCCTTTGTACTCTATTTACACGATAAAAACCTTAGGTGCAGATGAGTTTTGGTTATCATTAATTACAGTAGGATCTGCGATTGTAATGCTTTTTTCTCTTCGTATATGGCCGAGGTTAATTGAAAAATTTGGAAATGAGAAAATTGCCTATATATGTACTTTTGGGATGGCTATCACTCCAATATTATACGTGTTATCTAAAAGCCTTTTAGTGCTTGTAATGTTCTCTTCTTTATCTGGAATATTTACTTCAGGTACCATTACTGTTTTATTTAGTGATATGTTAGAAGTGGTTCCTGAGAAAAATAGAATTATTTACGTTGGATATTATAATGTTTTAACCAGTATTACTTTAGCAATATCACCTTTAGTAGGGCATTATTTTTATAATAAAAAAGGAATCATATATGCATTGATTATCACATGTATATTTAGACTGTTCGGTAGTTTTGCATTTATGATTCGAGAACGGTCAGAACGAAAGTATAAAAACATAAACAGTAGTACATAAATCTCAAAGTAAAACTGAAATAGTATAGAAATTGAACAGCTGATTTGATATCTTAACCATACAATAACTAGTTGCAACTACTATTGTTAAAACGAGCCATATCATAAAGAGTTACAAGCAATGGTATTCAGATTATAATAAAGTTCTTTAAGTATTTGCATTTATTATCATTGTATATAGAATATAAAAAAAAGGTGCTTATAAAAAACACCTTTTTTGTTTATTAAGCAAGTACTAGAAATTAAGGACGTGTTTGAACTCCTAATAACGCGATAGGTAGACCAATTTCTTCCCATCTTGAATCGAATCTTGAAAAATCACCAAATATGTAAACATCGTTAATAATATTGCCGCTAAAAGCTTCATTACCAATATCAGTTATGTAAGCACCAATTCCTACACTTAGTAAGTTGTTGTCTCTAAATGCACTTTCACCAACATGCATACATCCATTTTTAAGAGAAATATTATTGTTTAATGAATTACTTGCAAAAGCAAAACTTCCAATACTAATTACAGAAGAAGGTATAAGTATTTCTAAAATACTATTATCATAAAATGCAGAATTACCAATTGTTACTAAAGTTTCAGGTAATGTTACCTCAGTTAAACCTTTAGATCTAAATGCATCGCCACCAATTTCAGTTACTGTTAATCCGCCTATACTATTTGGTTTAGTAACAAATGACAAATGAAAAGATGCAAGTAAATTAATACTTGCATCTATTTTTATTATTTTTTAACTATTTTTTATTGATAAACATATAGATAGATAACAATAATCCAAACATCGCGAAAACTATCGCCATGATTAATCCGTATGTAATTACCCATTCTATATCAATATCTGTAACAGTACCTAAGACTGTAATGGATGCTTGTGTATAAATAGGCATCGTAATTAGTAATACCGCTCCAGCAGCAAACAATGCGATAGAAGCAGCTTTTATTTTCTTGTAATACATTGTGATAAGACTAGCAATTAAAGGAAAAACAAATCCTAATATCGCTAAAATGCTCCAATTGATTTGCCCTGAAGCAAAAGAACCTAGATTCACAAATTCAGTTCCAAATGCTACTTCATATCCTAAAAATGATGAATCAGAATCTGGAAAAGACAAAGTTGGTAAAAAAATCATGATAACCACAGCGATTCCAAATATGATTAGAATAAATGATAATAAATTATTCGTGCTTTTTTTCATAATTAAACTCCTTCTTAATGCAATTTTTTAAAACAGTGGAAATTATACATTTATAACATTACAAACGTTTCAATCTAACGACGTTTTCCCGTTTTAAAAAAGTTAATAAGCGATAACAAGATAACAGCTCCAAATACTGCAAAAACAAATCCCCAAATACTGAAACTGCTTAACGACGCAATACCAAGTAATGATGCGATATATCCACCAATTAGTGAACCTATCAAACCAACGATAACATTAGCAATTAGCCCCATGTTTTTATTTGTATCAGCGATAATACTGGTGATCCATCCTACAAAGCCACCAAAAATAATCCAATATAAAATATACATATAATGTACCTCCTTTCAGGAAATATCAATTGAATTTAGTATCTTTAAAGCAAAATAATCATTGTTTACAAAAAAAACCAGAAATATATTTTGCTTTTATATCTGGCCGTTTACTTTAATAAATATTATGTAATTTTTGAAACAATGTATTATAGAGTCAATATACCATGAAACCGAGTAATAAGCAATTTAAATATGTTAAAAGATGCTCGAATAAAAATACCTAAATTATAAAACAAAAAAAGAAATGGAATATTGGCTTAAGTCTCCAATATTCCATAATTTATTAAGAACATATATACGATAAAGTTAGGTATGGCAAATGAGTAAATATCATCAGATTGTAAGCCCCAAGTATTCACTCCTAAAAGATTTCCATCTACATCAACTAATGCACCACCACTAGATCCTTCATCAATTTGTGCATTATGATAAATAACATCATAATCCACGTTTTGAATGGACTCGATACTAAAGTATTCACCAAAGGTAACGATATCATTTACCTCTAAAGGATTTCCACAGGCCATTACTAATTCGCCTGGAGTAAATTTATAGTAAAGTCTTTGATAGATATCAATGATTGTGATTTCAGTTCTTTCAGCTTTCAAAAACCTAATTACAGCTAAATCAATATCCGCATCACTAACAACTACTTCACATTCACTAAATTCAGGGTCGCCATAGGCTTTTAGTTCATAATCAACTAAGTACTCTTCTGGGTCTATTACATGATAATTCGTAATTGCATAATAGTATTCTGTATCTTCCATAAAAATAAATCCTGAGCCTGTACTAATGCCAACTTCTCTTCTCTCTGTCTCTGTAGACCAAGGAACTATTTTTAATTCTTCATAGAGAGTTACTATTAGTTCTATATTTGCATGACGAACATAATCTTGAGTGTTGAATAACACGTCATTATAGTCATCTATGCTTTCAAGACTATACGTATCAGATACATATTGTGGATAACTACTGTAATCTTCACTTTCATAAGTGATAGTTCCATTAACTAGTGTTGGTAAGGTTGTTGTGATAGGTAAATCTGTTGTGGTATTGAAACCAAAATAGAAAAGTTGATCACAGCTTATCAAAACTGGTGTTAATAAAACGATTAGCAGTAGTAGTAATGTTTTTTTGAGTTTCATCATATCACCTACTATTTATACGGATATTATACTATATTTATTGCTAAAAGCTTAAAATTTCACTGAAAAAACACACATTTTTCATGTTTTCACCTATTATGATATATAATATATTATAATAAATAGAATTATAAGTATTTATAAGGGGGAGAAAACATGACGACAGATATGGATTTTGGAATGTATTTCAATATTGCATTTTTATCAATACTTGGACTCGGAATACTATTCGGGTTCATCAAGGGATTTAAAAAATCTTTATGGAGCTTTTTAGTTACCTTAATATTTTTTGCCTTTTTTTTCCTAACAATAGATCGAGTAGTTAATGTATTATGGACTATTAACATGCCGTTCTTAGGAGGGCTTTTAGCTAATGTTAACACTGAATTAGAAAGTGTAACATCATTATTTGAAGCCCTGCCGATTTTGTTAGGCGCGTATTTACCTGGAGAATTTGCGGCTACCGCAACGAATGCGAACTTATTGGAGTTTATCACTTCTATTTCTTTGTTTGTCGTTAAGATAGTCTATACGATTCTTTATTTTACAGTAATTCAAGTACTATATCGTTTGATTCTTTGGATACTTAGGATGATTATAGTTCCATCAAAGAAGAAAACAGATAAATATAAATCGAAGAACCGTCTACTCGGTTCTGTATTTGGTTTATTACAAGGTGGAATCAGTGTATACCTTACTTTGATTATATTTGGGGGGATTATTAGTATTGCATCATCTGTAGCTAGTATCGTACCTAATGCCAACCCAACGCCAGTAAGACATATCGAATATCGAGAAGAATTTAGACAACCAACTGCATCTATCATTCAAATGGCAGCGATTGCGTTACCAGATGGTGGTAACTTAGATGATGCAATGGATTTATTAGAGGGAATGATTGAAGGTTATGAAACTAATATTTTAGTAACATATCAAAATACAATCACCATCACAGATCCATATGATCCAGAAGGAGAGATGCCTTTAAATCTATATCTATTTGATTCTGTGTTATCGATGAATTATCAAGAGGAACAAATAGCATTTAGAGCGGAATTAGATGTGTTAACTCAAGTTGCAGCTAACGTGATTAATTCCGATTTCATGGAATCAGGAGACGTTGGCGACCTTACAGGAGAAGAAGTAAGAGCGGTTTTTACCGATTTAGGGAAATCGCATCTTATTACATCCATTATACCTTTAGCGGTGGAAGTTGCTTCAGAAGCTTTTGAGGTTGACTTAGAATTACCTTTAGATGAGCTATACGAAATCGAATGGGACATTGAAATCATGCAACTAGGTGAAGTGGCAGCTAGCGCTTTAGATATCGTTAATGCAGCAGGAGTTTTTAATGGAAGCTTTGAATTAGATACGATTGTCTTAGATGGTGATGAGGTAGAACAACTATTCGTAAGTCTTGGTCAAAGTGAATTAGTTACTTTAGCAGCTTTCGTAGCTATCGAACCTATACTTGAAATTGCAGGAGAAGGAGTTTCTGCTTTTATTACTGTTCCAACTGACTTAGACTGGGCAGCAGAATTCGCAGCTATTGGAGCTTTGGCAGGAGAAGTATTAAATTCTGGTTTAACAGTTGGTGCGGTTAATTCTGGGGATATAGGTGCTATATTACCAATCCTTGCCAATATTGACTTTACTGTTTTACTAGATTCTAAAATTATCACAAACGCTATGATTAATATCCTAAGCGGTCAAACATCAATTGATATTTCTGAATTTATTACCATTCCAGATGGAATTCAATGGCTAAATTTAGAGGTTGATGGTGAAACTGTTTATGGTGAACTATATAATATTTTAATGGCTATTAACGCCTTAGCTAAATCAGCTGGCAATATTGATTTTAATGATTTTCAAAATTTATCATTAAATACTATTGCTCAATTCACAGCTGATGATATCAACGCTTTGTTTGAATCGAAAATCTTGGTAGCGACAATCACTTCCTATTTAACTGATTTAGATTTAGGGGATGGTTTTACAATTATAATGCCAGACTCTGCCTTTGATGAAGATGGATATATTAAGAAAACAGAGCTTCAAAATGTCGTTAACGCTGTATTTATGCTTGTTAATGAACTAGCTTGTCCAGTAGATAAAGTAGCTTGTCAAGACCTAGGTGTTGATATTGACTTAATATTTACTCTGGATGGTGAAGACTTAGATACTTTACTAGCATCTGATGTATTAGCTGCTTCAGCAGGTAATTTAGTGCTAGAACTAGGTGGAGACATGTTAACTGTACCAGGTTCTGCACTAGTAGAAATATTTGTTGATGATGTTGCTAGAGATGTTGTAAGTAGAGCAGAGATTAAAGCTGCTTTCCTAGCTATATCAACACTTGGTATTTCAAGTATTGATAATTTAGCAATAGACCCATCAATCCTGACTAACCTAGCTGTAGATGGACAACCAACTGTATTAGACTCTACAAAAGCAGATAAGTTGTTTGGTTCTAAGATATTAAATGCTACACTATCATCATATTTATTTGATTTTGCTACAGGTGCTGAATCATTTATTGTTGTTCCTTATTTCGCTGAAAACAATTCAACTGAAATAAGAGTAATTGACCCAATTGATTCAACTGAATATATTTCTGAAGATGAACTTACAAACATACTTCAAGCTGTACTTGTTCTAGATATTACTGATTTTGAGAATATCGATCAATTAGATATCGCAAGTATACTTGCTGATGTAGATGTATTATTAGATTCATCTATTCTTCACGCAACTATTTCAAAAATGTTAATTGATATGGATGATATTGTTGCTGTTCCTTTAAATGACCAAGCTGGAGATCCGCTTAAAATTACAGTGGGTACTGGCGTTACGGAATCAACATACATCGCTAAAATTGAATTGGAAAATGTATTTGATGCATTATCAGTATTAAATATTACAGATATTGAAGATGTAGCAATTGATTTAACTATATTAGAAAATTTAGCAGTTGAAGGAGAACCTACTGTATTAGATACAGCTAAATCAACTAGATTATTCTCTTCATCAATTATTAACGCTACTTTAGCGAAATACTTACTTGATTTTACTGGTGGAGCAGAAGCTTTAGTTGTTGTTCCATATGAAGATCAAGATGGAACTACAATTAGATTTACAGATGCTGCAGATGGCACTGAATATATTGTGGAGTCTGAATTAACAAATATTTTAAAAGCTGTCCTTGTTTTAGATATAACAGACTTTGAAAATATCGAAAATATTGATATTGGAGAAATACTTTCTAATGTATCTACTCTTCTTGATTCAGCGATATTACACGCAACTGTTTCAAAACAATTACTTGATTTAGATACAGTAATAGTAGTTCCTACTAGTAATGAATTAGGAGACCCAGTTAAAGTTATAACAGGTCCAGTTGGTAATGAAACTACATTTATCGAAAAAGCTGAATTAGAGGCTGTTTTCGATGCTTTATCTGTGCTACAAATTACTGATATTGCCGATGTAGCTATTGACTTAACCATCCTTGAAGAATTAGCAGTTGAAGGTCAACCTACTGTTTTAGACACAAATAAATCAGATACGTTATTTGCCTCGGCTGTAATTAACGCAACCTTATCAAAATTCTTAATTGATTTCTCAGAAGGTGACTCGGCAATATTATCTGTACCTTATGAAGATCAAAATACTGTAGTTATAAGAGTTGTTGACCCTGTAGATGGTGTTGAAATGATATCGCAAGCAGAGTTAACAAACATCCTAAAAGCAGTACTTGCTTTAGATATTACTGATTTTGAAAATATCGATAATATAAATATAGATGTAATCTTATCAAATGTTTCTGTTTTACTGGATTCAGCAATATTACACGCAACTATTTCTAAACAATTAATGGACTTAGATACGGTTATCGTTGTTCCAACTAATAACGAATTAGGCGATCCTGTTAAATTAGTAACTGGACCTCTAGCAAATGAAACCACCTTTATTGAAAAAGCAGAATTAGAAGCTGTATTCGATGCTTTAACAGTATTAGGTATCGATGATATAAACAACGTAACTATGGATATGACTATTATTGGTAATTTAGCTGAAGATGGTGACGATACTGCCTTAGATATGCTAAAAGCAGATATCTTATTCTCATCAGCTGTTATCAACGCTACCTTATCAAAATATATTATGGACTTCTCAGCAGGAGATGATCCTTTCTTAGTAGTACCGGATAATGCTCAAGATGGAACTGTTATTACAGTTACAGATCCTGTTGATTCCATTACTGTAATTGCAGAATTAGAGTTAACAAATGTATTAAAAGCAGTACTGTTACTAGATTTACAATCATTCGATTCAGTAGAAAGCTTAGACCTTAATACTATTTTAGGAAATGTTTCTGCTATCTTAGATTCAAGTATCATGCATGCATCGATATCAAAACAATTCCTTGATTTAGGAGATGGTATTGTAACGATTCCAACGCATCACGAAAACGATGACGCTTTAATAATCACTCAAGGTACAGTTGATTTTATCAACCGTTTAGAACTAGAACATACCTTTGAGGCCTTAGAAGTATTAGGAATGAGTGACATTTCAAATATGTCAGTAGATATTACAAAGATATTAGATAACTTAGGTGAAGACTTAGATCCAACTGTTTTAGATAATTCAAAAGCAAATACCTTATTTAGTTCAACTATCTTAAAGGCAACCATTGCTAAATACATCCTAGATTTCTCAGAAGGAGCAACACCTATTTTACAGGTTCCACAAATTAATGAATCAAATGTATATATTAAAACACAAAACTCATTTGATACAACAGTATTTATTAATCAAGATGAGTTAACTTCTGTTCTTAGTGCTATTCTTGCATTAGGACTAAGTGATTTTGATAATGTAAGTACCCTTTCACTTGATGTAATCATCGCTAACAAAACAGCGATATTAGATTCAGCTATTTTACAAGCTACTGTATCTCAACAATTAATTGATTTAGGCGGCGGCACCGTAATTATTCCTGAATTTGAGGATGATAACGTAACTGAAGTTTTAGTAACAAAAGGTGATGTAGGACAAGAGATGACTTTCATCGCAAGACTTGAATTAGATGCCTTATTCGATGCCTTAGAAATATTAGATATAGGTAACTTAGATAGTTTTGATGGTGGCGTTGACTTATCGGTATTAAATGAGCCAGGTGCTGTCCATACTTTAGTTCAATCAGCTATTTTACAAGCTACTATTTCTGCTCAAGTATTAGATTTAGCAGGCGGTACAGGGGAAACATTAGTAATAATCCCTTATCAATCACCTGATGGATTAGTTCAACTTAGAAGAACAATAGGTGTCACATCACCAGTTGAAATGATCGAACAATTAGAACTTGAACATCTTATTGATGCATTCGTTGCCTTAGGTTTTACAGATGTAGATAATTTAGAATTAGCTATCTCAATCAGTACCCTAACAGACAATGCAGCAACAATCTTTGAATCATATACACTTCAAGCAACTGTTTCTAAACAAGTACTTGATTTAGAATCAGCTACAGTAGTCATCCCTTATTATGATGATAATGTATTAACACCAACTAGATTAAGAAACATATCAGGTCCAGCCTTAGAAGAAACTGAATTTATCGCTAAAGATGAATTAATTGCTTTAATGGCAGCACTTGATGTATTGATACCAGAAGGAGAAGGTGTTGAAAACTTTGATGGAGCAGTAGATATTTCATTATTCTATGAAGTAGGACCAAGAACTATTTTAATTAGTTCAAGTATCTTACAAGCTACTATTTCAAAACAAATCGTAGATTTAGGAGCTGCAATTGAGGTTCCATTGCAAAGAGATGATTTATCAGTGGTAAGATTAACTGCTGGTACAATTCTAGCTGAACAAAACGAATACTTAGTTGACGATGAAATTCATGCTTTATTTGAAGCATTAGAATTATTAGGAATGGATGACATTGGAGACTTCGACGGAAATAACTTAAGCTTTGATATATTCTTACCATCACATGGTTTAGGATATGAGGATAATCAAAACACATTACTTGCCTCAGCTTGTATTCAAGCTACAGTCTCAAAACAAATCATTGATTTAGCCGTTGGCGATACATTAATTATTCCAACCAAGGATTATAATGATAACGATGTAAGAGTCTTAGTTGGCCTTACAGACTATTTATTAGTTTCTGAGATAAAGAGCCTATTTAACGCTTTAGATGTCTTAGAATTAGATATTAACAACTTCTCAGGTGATTTAGGCTTAACGAACTTGTTTGAGTCTTCTAAACCTTTAGAATATGCAGATAATCAAACTACAATGTTGGCTAGTGCCATTATGCACGCAACAATGTCTGATCAAATACTTTCCTTATCTAGTGGAGGAGCAATTTTAATTCCAACAACAGATAAAGCAGGAAATACCTTCACAAAAGTAGTAGAAACAGTTTACTATATCGAAGGTACTGAAATTAAACATTTGTTAAACGCTATGGATGCGATGGGCTTCGGTAGTGCTGGTAGTTTAGGTGACTTTGGTGGTACTGTTAGTTTTGCAAGTCTTACAGATTCTAACAACCAAGATACGATGTTACTATCTATCATTATGCACTCAACATTATCTGATAAGATATTTGATTTATCAGTTGGAGCAACACCTGCAATACTCATTCCAACAACTGACTTTGATGATTTAGCAATTCATGAAACAGTTTCAGGAAACTATTTTATTGAAAAAATAGAGATTAAAGCCTTAATTGACGCTATGAACGTATTATCACCTGGTGGTGATTTAGATGGCTTTAGCGGAACGATTGGTTTAACTAGTTTGATGAGTAACGGAGGGTTAAATCCTGATTACCAAACAAACCAAGTATTAGTATTAAGTTCTGCAATTATGCATCGTACGATTACGAACCAAATCGCAGATTTAGGAGTAACAGCACTTGTCGTTCCTGATACAGATATTGATTCATTCGCAATAGACGCAACTATATCAACTAACTTCTTTATTACCAAAGCAGAGATTCAACATTTATTCGATGCAATGGATATCTTAGGAGTAGGCGGAGATTTAAGTTCATTTGACGGAACGATAGATTTATCTGCAATCGCTGATGATGCTTCACAAAATACATTATTGTTATCAGCTATCATGCACGCTACTTTATCTGATAAGTTAATTGATTCTGCTTTAAATATACCTGATATAGATATTAATAGATTAGGTGGAGCAGTAGCACTTAGAGTAACACCTTCTTCAACTGAGTTCATTGAAAAAATTGAACTTAAGAAATTACTAATTGCATTAGATGAAATGGATATGACTGATTTTGGAGCAATGACTCCATCACTTGGTGTTATTTTCACAAAAGATATGAACGTGATATTAGATTCAGCAATTATGCAAACAACCATTTCATTCAACTTCTTATCAACAGCGAAAACTTATGACTTAGCTAGCAGTGGAGAATTTATTGTCCCTGAAGGCAAACGCGAGGCTATCGCAGTTGAAACAGTTGCTAAAGAATGGATTGAAGTTACTGAACTAAAAGCCTTAATCGCTGCTTTAAGTGAATTAGGTATATCTTCATTTGATGTATCTATTGATGGTTCTACTTTAAACGGTAAGACCGAAGCAGAATTAACAACAATCTTAGCTTCAGCTTCTATGCATTTAACAGCTGAAAATATGATTAAACAAAATGCAAACATTAATAGTTATGTACCTGATATTACAGGACAAGCAGTAATAATCGACTCACTATATGGGGAAACAGATATTGTAAGCTCTGTTGAGGTGATCAAGTTTATCTTAGCTATTGATGCATTCGGAGGAAGCCTTGAAGGCGACTTTGATTCATCAGTATTGAGTGGTCTTACAAACGCAGAACAACTTACAGTAATTGCATCAGCAATTGCAAGATGTAAGATGACTCCTGAATTAGTAACTGCTATGGCACTTAACTTTACTCCTTATGGACCTACAGATTATGAAACATTAGATACAACGCCACCAGCAACTTGCTTAACGGAAGCTGCTGCAGAAGATGCATTAGCATTATACTAAAATTAAACCTAAAAATAGCGGTGATTTAACAAATCATCGCTTTTTTAATCGAATTACTATTAAAGAATAAACATATATAGTATAATTGTATATAATAAACAAAATTAAATAAGGAGGAAGATTATGTTTTTAGCATTAGATTTATCATCTTTGGCCGCGATTAATAATATTTTTTATGTCGTTCTTGTACTAGCTATTTTAGCTGGTTTAGCCCGTGGCTTTAAGAAAACGCTTTTCACTTTAATAACTATGGCAATATTCTATGTTGTCTTTTTTGTAACGATCAATCAAGCAGTTGAATTCTTATGGACATTCAATATGCCTTGGTTAGGAGGGATATTATCTCAAGTGGATCCTAGCTTAGACTCATTCACAACTTTTGAGTCAAGCTTAAATCAGCTTATGCAAGTATTCCTAGGAGATACAGTGGACCTATCTACTAGTTCAGCTCAAGTGGTAGCCTTAGCTACCGGACTTATAAAGTTCGCGCTTAAAATAGTATGGACACTTGTATACTTTACAGTAATCCTAGTTATTTATAAAATACTATGTTGGATTATTGCGGCTATTTTCTTTAAAAAACGAAAAGGTGAAAGCAAAAACCGTGGTTTAGGAGCTGTAATTGGTGTTTTAAATGGTTTAATGGCAGTCTTTGTAACACTTATCATGTTAGGTGGAATCATGTCTGTTATGGAATCAGCGGCCTCTTTACTAGAAGAAAATGAACCAGCACCATTGAATTATTTACAAGAGTTTAACCATTCAAGTATGGATAATCCATTTGATGCTTCAATTCCTGTAACGTTTTTAGCAGTAGAAGATAACCCGCTAAGTGAATATGCAGATGGCTTGAATGATGTTGTTGATGCATATAACAACAATATCTTTGTAAAACTCGCAAATAAGATTACCACAACATCAACAATTAATGAGAACATCGAAGTTCCATTACACATTAATTTATTTGATACGGTTTTATCTTTTGACTTTAATGAAAATACGATTGGTATTCGATACGAACTTGCAGTATTTGCAGCTGCAGGAAAAGTTTTACTAGATTCTGATTACTATATTAGTCAAGAAATAACAGATATTACAGGAGATGACATTAGAGATGTATTCACTAACTTATCTGATTCTGTATTAATTACTAGTTTATTACCAGTTGCAATAGAAGTCGCAGCTGATATGTTTGAACAAGACTTACCTATTGACTTAGATGAGTTATATGATATAAACTTTGAAGCAGAGCTAGCAAGTCTTGGATCTATTGCTGGTGCTTTATTTGATATTATCAATGGCGCTGGATTTATAGGTGGAGATGGAACTGGAACTGCAATTGATGCAGACGCAGTAAGAGATGTATTCTTAGATATATCAGGTTCTGAAGTAATTCTTCTTTTAACAGATAATCTATTACTTCCAATGCTTGAAGATCAAGAAGGTGATTTAGCATCGATTATTACTGTTCCAGATGGATTAGATTTGGAAGCTGAATTTTTAGCTTTAGGTGAAATATTCGCTGAGATATTAGACGCTGATATTGACTTTGCTGATTTTGAAGATGCTGATGTATCTGTTTTACTAAATGCTGTTAGCCAAATTGACTTAACAGTTCTTCTAGATTCAGAATTAGTTACTGAAGCATTAATCAATATCTTAAGTGGTACAGCAGAAATAGAAGGTCTTGATGTTTTAGAAGTTCCAACAGGTATCGTTTGGAAAGATAATGGCGGTGTTGATGGTGAACTAAGAAAAATCTTGGTTGCGTTAAACGCTTTAACAGAAGTTGCTAGCGACGTTGATTTTGATAATCTTGATGTAACCCTATTAACAGATATGTCTGACACAGTAATAAATGATTTCTTTAGTTCTTATGTAATAAGAGCTACGATATCAAATATAATTTTAACTACTGAACTTGGGGATATTCCTTTAGTTTTTCCTGACGAAATATATGATTCGCAAGGATATTTTATTGAATCTGAACTAGGCAATGTAGTAAAAGCAGTTAAACTTATTTTAGGAGCTGCTGGTGAAGACTTTGATATCATGGAAGTCTTAAATTTAACAAGTGCAGAGATTGATACTTTGTTAGGCTCAGCTATAATCTCAGCTACAGTAGGGCAGTACTTATTTGACTTAGGAAGTACAAGTCTCGTTATTCCTAACTATGTTACAGATACTATAGTTGTAGGGTCAACAACCCCAACAATTGTAATCCCTGCTGAGATTAAGAATATTTTATTGTCTTTACAAGTATTAGATATATCAGACTTAGATACCATGTCCTTTGATGCGACGATTATTAATCAATTAGAAAATACTGCAGAAGATGATATTGATGATACAAAAGTTGCTACTTTATTAGGTTCAACTATTATTCACGCAACTATTTCAGATATGATCTTAAGCCTAGGCACAGACAATGGAGGAATACTTACTATTCCAGACATGGATGTAACTGGAGCTACATTACTATCTACTGTAGCTACATATGAATTTATTTCTGTAACTGAGATAACAAATATGTTAAAAGCACTTTACTCAATAGATATAACTGATTTTGATGATATGGATTTTGATGATACAAGCTTACTATTAAACAACTTAAGTAATTTGACAGTGTCATCAATACTTCAAGCAACGATTTCTGAACAAATATTAGGATTAGATGGAATCATGACGATACCTGAATTCGATGTAGATAATTCACCAATTCTTATCGCTCAAGGGTCACAAACCTATATAGACGAAACTGAGTTAAGTAATTTAGTTGCTGTACTCGATATGTTAAATATTACAGATCCTACAGCTTTAAGTGATACGTTTAATTTGAGTAACTTTGATACAGAAGTAGAACAAAACACATTATTAGCTTCAGCGATTATGCATGCGACTATTTCAGATACATTGACAAGTCTTGGTGCAGGAGTATTAATCATACCTGAAACTTCAGAAACTGGACTTGTAGATATTCAAGTTGAAAGAGGTAGTTTGGGAAATGAAGTAACATATATTTATGGGTTTGAGATAAAAGCCCTAATTAACGCTTTCGTTGCTATGGGCTTTAATGATCTAACTTCATTTGGCGCTGGTATCGATACAGCAGACTTCTTAGATAATGCAGCTTTAATGCTAGAATCTAGTTCTTTGCAAGCTACTATTTCAAATATTATACTTACAAGTGACGCTGTAACTGGACTTACACCTTCATTGATTATACCAGATGAAGATCAACTAGCTGTAGATATTAGAATAGTGTTGGCAGATGTTACTTATATTTCAAAACTAGAATTAACCGCTTTTATTAATTCGATAAATACACTTGGATTGGACGATTTTGATACCTTTAGCTTTGAAGCTTCAGCTATCTTCGCTGTTGGGGACAAAAATGCTTTATTCAATTCAAATATTATGCAAGCAACAGCTTCAAAATACATCCTTGATGTAGCAGGTGATGAATCTGCTGGATCAGGAACTTCAGTAATATTGGTTCCAACAACTTTAAGAGAAGATATTACGGTAGCTACAGTTGCTTCAGAACAAATAGAAAAAACAGAGTTAATTAGTATATTTAAAGCTTTAGAAACATTAGGAATGAATAATTTCAGTGATGGAATGGATGTTTCAAGTGTTCAAGGATTAACTAGACCTGTAATGATTAATGATGTATTAGTAAGTGGTTCTTTCCATGTTACAATTGACAACATGCTAAGAGATAACCCAACATTAGGCTCTCAAATACCTAATATTGCGAAAGCAACTTATTACAGTCTATTAACAGATATCACTACAAAAGAAGAAGCAGCTGACTTAATCTTCGCGCTGAATATAATCTTAGGCGGCGGAAACTTCATGACTTCCAATATTAACGTAAATGATATCTTGAATCTTCCAGTAGGAGATAGAGATGAAGTAATTTACTCATTAACAATTAGACAATATATTACACCAGGTCTTGAAGCAGAAGATGCATTAGATCCAGGTTATACAATTGATCCATTAACATCTTATGAAGTTACGGATCTAGTGGATCCAGTAATCTTAACTTATGCAGCAGCAAAAGCAGCATTAGATTACTTCCATTAAAATAATTTAGATTTAGAGGACGAATTTATTTTCGTCCTCTTTTTTTTATGATATAATAAAATGCTAGAGAAAAATGGAGGACAGTATATGAAAAAAACACTTTTATTTATAACAATAATTTTATTCGCAATTGTATTTGTTAGTTGTGATTTCTTAAGTACGACAACTTATTTAACAACTGCTCAAGGAACTACTTTAGAAACGAATAGTGAAGCTACAACAAACACAACTACAACGAATCAAATAACGAATACAACTACGAGTCAAACAACTAATGCTACTACGACTCAAACTACAACACAAACGACAACTCAAGCAACGACTTCTCAAAGCACAACACAAGTTACTACCACAGAAGTTGTCTATGATAGATATCAAACAATAAATTTCTATTCTCTAAATGATTTTCATGGTGGAACTTACTCGGATATCGCCAACTTAGAGGAAATAGGAGCTTTCTTAAAAGCTGAAAAAGCAAACAGTGAAAACACAGTTATTCTTTCAAATGGAGATATTTTCCAAGGAGCTGCTTTATCTAATTACTATTATGGTAGACCAATTGTTGATGTATTTAATAACATAGGTTTTGATGGTTTTGTTATTGGAAATCATGAGTTTGATTGGGGTATTGACAAAATAACGGAATATAATGATGGCTTAACTGAAAATGGAGAAATGGACTATCCAATTCTCGCAGCCAATATTGTTTATCAAGATACTCAAGAACAAGTAGAAAATACAGTTCCATATATTATAAAAGAAATGAGCGGGGTCAAAGTAGGAATTATCGGTTTAATTGGAGATGTTATTAACTCCATTTCTGCTTCAAGAGTAGATAATATTGAATTCTTAGATCCTGCAGATACCATTTATCAATACGCAGAAGAATTAAGAGTAGATGAAGCTTGTGATATTGTAGTAGTATATATTCACAATGGTTCAAGTATTAATAGTGAAGTCGCTAATTTTTCCGGGAATCATTATGTAGATGCTATCTTTAATGGACATACCCATCAATCAGAAACAGCTTCTGTTTCTAGAAGTAATGGAGGCCTACCATTATATTACGCACAAGCAGGTAATAGAGAATCCTCATTATTTGTAGGTATTAGTTTGGTATATGACCATGACCAAGATATGGTCACGAATGGTTCTGTTACTAACTATGAATTTGATGATATAGATTATCTATCTGATTCTGAAATCTTCAATATTTTAAATAGCTATATGACAGATACTATTTATACCAATTTTGTGACAGAAGAGTTAACAGTTGCTTCCGATTATTATAGTAGATACGATCTAGTTGAATGGGGAGCTACTGTTTTAAGAGACTATGTAGGAATTGATGCAGGAGCGCTAAATAGCGGCGGATTTAGAAATGGTATTGAATCAGGCATTCTAACAATGGGAGACATGATTGAAATATATCCATTTGATAATTACATTAAAACCTGTGAAATGACTGGATATGAGTTTTCAAACTTATATGACAATTTATCCGGAGAAGATGTTTACTGGGATCAAGGCGTTTATAAAACGAATGGTACTTTATACATTAATGGTGCAGCAGTAGTAAATGAACAAATATATGTAATTGGCGCAGTTGATTATGTCTTTGATAAAACTTATTATGATTTCTTAGATGGCAATAACGTTACACTTACTACCTATTTAATGAGAGACTTATTAATAGAAGACTTAAGAAACACAGTTGGTAACTTTAATCCAGATAATGGAACGAGCTATCAAGAATTATTCACAGTATATGACCCGAATTATTATAGAGAATTAGAACTTTCATTAAGATAAGTAAAACAAAGTCAATTCAAAAAAGGAGTAACACATGGATGGTAGAAATAGAGACGATATCAAGATAGGTCAAGAGGTAGCTATTGTTGAGAAACATAATCAACGAAGTGGTGAATTAACTGAAGGCTTTGTTGCTAGAATACTAACAAACTCAAAATTTCATCCACATGGAATTAAGGTTATGACTGAGGATGGAATTGTTGGTAGAGTAAAAAAAATTATTGATTCAAAGGATTGAATAAAACACAAAAAGGACTAAAATTAGTCCTTTTTTTTATGTGGATATTAAATTATATATCATAAAATCTAATCTAAATCTTGTAGTAGATGTAGTTTATCTGCGTATATTGATTCATCGGATAACTTTAATTTAGAAGTTTTGGCCGCTACCGTTACTAATGCACTAGAAACTGTAGGTTTTGCTAAGCAACCAGCTCCAGCGATACAACCACCAGGGCAGGCCATACCTTCTAATAGGTAACCATTAAACTTGCCTTTCTTAGCTCCCTCCATCATCTGAACACATTCTCTAAGTCCATCAGCTTTAAAGGTTTTCACTTCAATACCTGGTTCTATCTTTTCAATCAAATCAACGACAGCCTTAGCAACGCCACCAGTAACTGCAAAGCCTCTACCTGAACCGGTAGCTTCTTCATTTTGGCTTTTGTCCGTACCAACTACTTTAACTTCTCTTGCATCTAACATACCAGAAAGTTCTTCAAAGGTAATTACAAAATCTACTTCACTTTTCACAGTTCTTCTTGAAGCTTCTAACTTTTTAGCGGAACAGGGACCAATAAATACAATCTTGGCAAATTTATTTGTTTCTCTTACCAATCTGGCAGTAAATACCATAGGGGTTAAAGCCATTGAGATATTATCTTTATAGTCAGGATAATTTGTCTTCGCCATAATAGACCATGATGGGCAACAAGAAGTAGCTAAAAAGTCTAAGTCATTTGGAACTTTCTCTAAGAAATCATTCGCTTCTTCAATAGTACAGATATCTGCGCCTATCGCAACTTCAATACAATCTTTAAAGCCAAGTTCTATTAAGGCTCTCTTGAAATCATTGAATCCGACATTCTTTCCAAACTGTCCCAGAAAAGAAGGAGCGACACAGGCAATAATATCTTCTGAATTATTCATTGCCATGATCAATTGATAGATTTGAGACTTATCAGATATGGCTCCAAAAGGACAGTTGACAAGGCACATGCCACAAGAGACACATTTGTCGTAGTCAATTTCAGCTCTACCGAACTCATCCGAACCAATTGCATCTACACCACAGGCTTTTGCACAAGGCCTCTCATGATGGATAATCGCTGTATAAGGACATGCTTTAGCGCATAAGCCGCACTTGATACACTTGTCCTGATCAATAACCGAACGACCATTAACCATGCTAACAGCTTTAGTAGGACAGACTTCAACACAAGGGTGTGCTAAGCAACCTCTACACATATTCGTAACTTCATAACTATTAGTTGGACAGGCATTACAAGCAAATTTAATAATATTAATCAATTGAGGTTCATAATACTTTTCCGGAATATTTGCTAATTCAATTCCTTCAGTAATTGGTCTTCTTTTATCGTTAGGTCTTAAGTTTAGACCCATTGCTAAACGAATTCTTTCTCCAACAATTGCTCTTTCTAAAAATGCACTCTCTCTATAGGTTGCGATATCTCCTTCAATGATTTCATAAGGAATATCACCAATACAATCTAAACACTCATCGAAAGCCATCTTACTAACTGCTGTAAATACTTTATGTCTTATATTAGCTAAACTCTTTTACTCGTATTTCATATATGCCTCCTAATAGTCTTAATCTTCGATATTATTATATCATATATATGAAATGTTTTAGGAAAGCCAAAGAGAAATCGCTATATAAAAAAAGCATATCCGTAGATATGCTTTAAAGGTTTATGCTAATGGGTTTATATTATAATCTATTACTTCAATTAAACCATCGTTAATAACAATATGATTTAAAGAACAATTATGTAAGTAACTCTCCCAGGTAAAATCTGGAACTAATTTAGTTAGTAATGATTTAATCACATGAGAATGTGTAACGATAAGTAGTTTCTTATCAGGATACTTCTTACAGATATCCTTTAATGCTTCTAAAACTCTCTCTTCTAATACTTCAGAAGTTTCCATATTAGGAACTAATCCTCTTTTAACTAGATAGTAGTAATCATCGTTGATCTCTTTACCATCATAATCGCCAAAGTTTCTTTCGATTAATCCCTTATCCAATACAATAGGTCTTCTTCTATGACGCATTCCCTTATTTACAAGCTCTGCAGTTTTAAAAGCTCGTTTTAAAGGAGAAGCAATTACCATATCAAATTCTACCTTTTCATTTAGTAGGTATTGACCGGTAGCGAAAGCTTGGTCCATACCTTCTTTATTCAAAGGGTTATCCATTCTTCCTTGTACTATGTAATTTTTATTTGCGTTTGTTAAACCATGTCTCATTAATATTATATCATTCATATCATCACCGTATGCTATTATAACAAATTTTTGAGTTTTTTAAATATAAAAAAAAATTGTAAGTGGTTTCATTTAGAAGTATTTATGGTTTACAAGAGCCAAATATCGTTGTATAATACTATTACTAGAAAAGAGGTAATAATTATGAGAATGGTAGATATTATCGAGAAAAAACGTATGGGGGAAGTAAATACCCAAGCAGAAATCGATTTTTTAATAAACGGATACGTTGCAGGAGATATTCCTGATTATCAAATAAGTTCATGGCTAATGGCTGTATTCTTTCAAGGGATGACTGAAGAAGAGGCATATCATTTAACAATAGCAATGCTTCACAGTGGAGACATTATTGATTTAAGTCAAATAGCTGGAGTGAAGGTAGATAAACATTCCACTGGTGGCGTTGGAGATAAAACGACACTTGTTTTGGGACCAATCGTAGCTTCAGTAGGCGCGAAACTTGCGAAGCTTTCAGGTAGAGGATTAGGACATACTGGTGGTACGCTTGATAAAATGGAATCTATTGATGGTTTAAGCTTTGCTTTACCAGAAGATAAATTCATCAAACAAGTAAATGATATTAATATGGCAGTTGCTGGTCAAACTAAAAAAATAGTTCCAGCTGATAAATTGTTATATGCCTTGAGAGATGTAACAGGTACAGTACCTTCAAAACCATTAATCGCATCTTCTATTATGTCTAAAAAACTAGCAAGTGGTGCGGATGTTATCTGTTTAGATGTAAAAATAGGCGATGGTGCTTTTATGAAGACAATTGAAGAAGCAGTAGACCTATCAAAACTAATGGTTTCAATAGGGTCTCAATCAGGTAAGAAAGTAACTGCTTTTATCACAAACATGGATCAACCATTAGGAATGACTATTGGTAATCGTTTAGAAATAAAAGAAGTAATAGAAACGTTATCTGGTAATGGGCCAAATGATTTAGAAACACTATGCTTAGATATCGCTTCTTATATGATTTTCTATGCTAAAAAAGCTGATTCAGTAGAAAGCGCTAGAATTTTAGCGAAAGAACAAATCACGAACGGAAAAGCATTGGCTAAATTCTATGAATTCATTGAAGCACAAGGCGGTAAAATTGGTGATTTAGACAAGTTTATCACCGTCAAAGAGATTATCCCTTATTATGCTAAAAAAACAGGATACATTAAAAGAATCAAAGCCTTAAATATTGGCCTTGTTTCTATGAAACTTGGTGGCGGTAGAGAAACAAAAGAACAAGACATTGATCCAAACGTTGGTGTTGTACTGCATAAGAAAGTTAGTGACTATGTTAAAAAAGGTGACTTACTATGTGAATTGTATTGCAACAAAGCAATTGGTTCGGACATCGTTCCAATGCTAGATGATGCTTATGAATTAGTAACTGAAGTAGTTAAGAAACCAGATACTATCTTAGAAATAATTACTAAATAATATTCTTAGTAAATAACGAAGACTTATGTTATAATAAAGAAGAAATAAGGGGAGCTGAGAAGACTTGGCTGAGAGTACAACTAATCTGTTGTAGACCACACCTGATCCAGATAATGCTGGCGTAGGAGAAATATTCTACTATTTAGGTCCCTTATTATTTAAGGGACTTTTAATTTGTCCCAAATAATCGAAGGAGAATCATGAAAAGAAATCAAATTAGAGTTATCGCTGAAATAGCGACATTCGTAGGCTTAGCTATTGTACTTGACTTACTAGCCGGTCTATTCTCACCATTTAAGCAAGGCGGATCTATTTCCCCTGCTATGTTACCAATCTTTATCATAGCCTTTAGACACGGTTGGAAAAACGGGATATTTGCTGGATTAATATTTGGGGTATTACAACTAATCTTAGTTGGTAGTGAAATTTTTGGTTGGATCTATGATCCAACACCTTTCAAAATCTTTATGGTAATTGCATTTGACTATATTATTCCATTTTCTTTACTTGGCTTAGCTGGATTATTTAAAGATCCATTTAATAAACCTAAATCCTTTGTCTTAGGTATTGCATTAGGATCTTTTCTAAGATATTTATGCCACGGGTTATCAGGTGTTATTGTATGGGGTAATTTCGCAGCTGACTGGGGAATTGAAAATATTTGGTTCTATTCATACGTATTTTATAACCTACCATACATGGCAGCTTCATTTGGACTCTGTCTGTTAATTGGTTTGGCTTTATACAGAAGAAAAGTTTGGGACTTTGGTTTACCAACAACAAGATAAATATCACTAAAAATACACATAAATCATATATTTATAAATAATTAGCAGTCGTTACTTGACACTGCTAATTTTTATGTTATAATAACTACTGTAAATACAATTTAGGAGGATATTATGGCAAAAGAAATAAAACAATTTCAAACAGAATCAAAGAAACTATTAAACTTAATGATTAACTCTATTTATACAAATAAAGAGATTTTTCTAAGAGAACTTATCTCTAATGCATCAGATGCAATTGATAAGTATCATTTACTAAGTCTAACGGATGATTCATTAGAAAAAACGAATGATTATGAAATCCATTTAGAATTAGATAAGAAGAAAAGAAAATTAATCATTTCTGATAATGGTATTGGTATGACTCATGATGAGTTAATCTCTAACATTGGTACTATTGCTAAATCAGGAACTTTAGAGTTTTTGAAGAATCAAAAAGATAGAGATATGAAAGACGCTGATTTAATAGGTCAATTCGGAGTTGGATTCTATTCCGCTTTTATGGTAGCTAAAAAAGTTCAAGTAATCACAAAATCTCCATTCAGTGACACAGCTTACCGTTGGGTATCTGCTGGAGAAGACGAATTCACTATCGAAGAAAGCAAAAGAACAGAAAGAGGTACAGAAATCACTTTATTCTTTAGAAAAGATGAAGAAGATGAAAACTACTCTGATTTCTTAGAAGACTACAAAATTCAATCTCTTGTTAAAAAGTATTCTGATTATGTAAAATACCCAATCACTATGGATAGAGAAAAAACTACTCAAAGACTAGATGATGAAGGTAACAAAATTGAAAACGAATATGATACAGAAATAGAAAACGAAACATTGAATCAAATGGTTCCTATTTGGAAAAGAAATAAAACAGAAGTGACAGATAATGAACTAAATGACTTCTATAAAGCGCAATACTATGATTACAATGATCCATCTTTTAGAATATGGACGAATGTAGAAGGAATGATTACCTATAAATCAATCATCTTTATTCCTTCAAAAGCTCCACAAAACCTTTATTCAGACAAATACGAAAAAGGCCTACAACTTTATGCAAAAGATGTTTTCGTAATGGATAAATGTAAAGAGTTAGTACCGGATTACCTACGCTTTATCAAAGGCTTAGTGGTATCTCCTGACTTAAACTTAAATATCTCAAGAGAAATCTTACAAAAAAACCGTCAATTAGAAAAAATCCAAAAGAATCTAGAAAAGAAAATAGTTAATGAATTAGAAAAAACGCTTAAAAACGAAAGAGAAACTTACGTAGCCTTTTGGAAAGAGTTTGGCGTAAATATCAAATACGGTATTTATGAAAACTTTGGCATGAATAAGGATTTATTGAAAGACATTATACTTTTCCAAACAGTAAAAGAAGATTCTTTAGTTACCTTAAAAGAATATGTAGAAAAAATGCCTAAAGACCAAAAAGAAATTTATTTTGGTTCAGCACCATCAAAAGCTTCTTTAAAAGCATCACCTCAAATGGATGTATTGAAAAAGAAAGATTATGATGTATTAGTGTTAGCGGATGATGTGGATGAATTCATGATTTCTATTCTAGCGGAATACGACTCAAAAAAATTCAAATCAATTAATCAAGGTGACTTAGACATTCAAGATGATTCTGTAAAAGAAGAAATTAAAACACTTGAAACTGAAAACAAAGACTTATTAGCAGCTATTAAAACAGCTCTAGGTTCTGAAGTTGATGAAGTAAAACTATCAACGAGACTTACTGAATCTCCAGTTTGTTTAGTAAGTGGAGAAGGTTTATCTTTCGAAATGGAAAAAGTTATTAATCAAATGCCTGGTGATAAGGATATGAAAGCTAAGAAAATCTTAGAAATCAATCCGCAACATGATTTATTCAAGGCAATTGAGAGAATATATACAAATAGCCCTGAAAGTATTGAAGATTACGCGAATTTATTATATAATCAAGCGTTGTTAATAGAAGGCTTAGCGATCAAAGACCCTGTTGAATTCTCAAACAAAATGGTTAAAATATTGATTAAAGCTGCGAATATCGGAGATACTAATGGAACAGATACTAAAGAAGATTAAAACGGAATTAAAAGATATTAGAAAAGAATATGTTTTAAGATTAAAGCATATAAATAATAAGCACCAAGAAATTCTTGAATACACTCATTTCTATGGTCTAAACTTTAAAAAGCATAATCTTGTATGTAGATTCATTCTACAAAAACAAGAAAATGCCCTAAGTTTTACATATAAGTATATTTGCGATAAGAAAAACTGTGATGTCATACAAGAATACTCATTTATGTCTACTGACACAGAGAAGTATCCTTGCTTTACCGAAGAAGATGTCTCAAAGATCAAAGAATTATATAAGTTTGAAGTAGTAGGAAACATAATTAAAAATACAACAGACCTAGAAACACAGGCTGATGTACTGGTCACTGCGTTTAAGAAAAACTACAAATCCTTATGTGAATTTGTAAAAAACCAAAACAATAACAAAGAAAACCCTGAATAATCAGGGTTTTTATTTTAAGTAATATTCATCTATAACAGATATATAATCCACAGGCTTACTATAACCTTCTTTAATAGGATAAGCAAATTCTTCGAATTCTTCCAGTGAAATTGACTTTTTATCCGTTAGAGAACGTTGATAGAAAAAATCCATTTTTTCTGAATCTAGGAAAAATATCTTTTCTAGACTTGAAAAATAGATAATGACGAAACTAATACCTCCATGTTCTCTACATCTATTCAGATGGATAATTTGATGTTCATGGATATTTTTTATTGGAAATGAAGTCTTAGACTTCGTTTCCTTTGCTTCAAAGTCAATGTATCTACCTTTATAAACTCCATTATAATCCGTAGTAGAAGGTAGTTTATAATAAGCCTCAGTAATTCTAGCGGCGGATCGTTTTAAATAATCAACTCCTACAATTTGAATAGGAATTGGCTTTTTATAAATAATCGCTATATTATTATCACGAAAAAACTCATTTGATTTATTGATCATTAACTCGAAATTCATACCACGATTCGCCGTAGTTTTTGCCTTCACCTTTGAAGTGCTTCTCTTTATTGGATAATTTATCATATTCTCACCATCCCTATTTTACCATAAAACAATTCGTTTTTTACTTGAAAAAAGTATTTAAATTTTTATCTTTTTGAATAAATATATTCATATTGATTATCAAAACCACTATAAATAGTGTATAATTATAGTAGTAAATTTGTACTATAGGAGGAATTATGGGCCAAATAAAATTTTATGCACTAGGTGGCATGGGTGATAACGGCAAAAACCTTTATGTACTTGAAATAAATAATAAAATAATAATCTTAGACGCAGGTCTTCAACACCCTTCGGGAGACCTACTCGGTGTCGATGCAATTGTACCAGATATTACTTACTTATTATCAAGGAAAGAAGATATAGTTGGGATATTTTTATCTCATGCTCATGATAAACACATTGGTGCTTTACCAATGCTTTTATCACACATTAAAACAAAAGTATACGGAACAGCTTTTACAATAGAAGTTGCGAGAGACTTTTTAGCTGACAACAAAATGAATCACTACGATTATGAATTTGAAGTAGTGAAATACAATTCCATCATGAAATTCGATGATTTCGCTGTGGAGTTTTTTCCAACGACTCACTCAGTACCATTATCAGCGGGAATTGTTATTTATACCGAAGATGGAGCTATTGTTTACGTAACAGACTTCACCTTTGATCAAAATGTAACAACCTACTTTAAAACAGACTTTAAAAAACTAGCTAAAATCTCTGATTACGGAGTATTAGCTTTGTTATGCGAGTCTTCAGGAGCTACGAATACAGGACATTCTAATACGAATATGAACTTAAAGAAGATTATTAGAAATACAATAACGGAAGCAGAAGGTAGGATTATTGTTGGATTATATTCAACAGAGTTATCAAACATTCAATTAATCATTGATGAATCTTTAGCTGCTGGTAAGAAAATATCTATTATCGGTAGAAAAGCACAAAGAATGGTTAATATTGGGGAAAGAATGGGTTACATTCAAATACCTCAAGAAAGACTTGTAAACCTAAGGTATGTGGATGGGGAAAACAAAAATGAGTTTGATGATGTAGTATTCTTAGTAACTGGTGAAAGACATGAACCATTCTTTATGTTACAAAGAATGGCAAAGAAATTTGATAGATTAATTCATTTAATTGAATCAGATACAGTTATCTTTATGTGTCCTCCATTAATTGGAACAGAAAAGATAGCTGCTAAAACATTTGATGCTTTAAGTAAAGCCAATGTTCATATGATCAAAGTAGATAAACAACTACTATCAAAATTCCATGCATCTTCAGAAGATATTAAACTAATGTATTCTATTATCAATCCGAAGTATATTATTCCAGTATCTGGAGAATATAGAAATCAATTAGCACAATATGAAATAGCGCTAGAATATGGTTATACGGATAATGAGATATTCTTATTAGATAATGGAGAAGTAATTTCATTTACAAAGGGTAAAAAAGATACTGCTCATGATATGGTAGACAATGGTTCTATTATGATTGATGGTACTTATGAAACAGATATAAATGACGAAGTAATTAAAGAAAGAGAATTATTAAGTCAAGACGGCTTCTTAATGATTATCGCTAATATTAATGCCAAAACAAAAGAAATGCTTAATAAACCAGAGATTGTAAGCCGTGGGTTCATGTATATGAAAGATAATGAAGAAATGATTAAAGAAATCGAAATTATTTATCAATTAGAATCTAAAAAACAATTTTCAAAACAAAACATCGATTGGAAAGAATATCGTGATAACATCCGATATCAAATTCAAAGGTATTTATATAATAAATCGAAAAGAAAACCTATATGTATACCAGTAATTATTGATACTTCAATTGAAAATACTTGTGAGATAATCTAATAATATAAGCCAAGCATAATTTGCTTGGCTTTCTTTTTTAATAAAATATACTAATTAATATTTTTTTAATAAAATTATTGACAAACGATAATTTTATAATTATAATATAATTGAAATAGAAGGAGGTTATACTGATGCCAATCTCAATACATTTGGATGAAATTCTTAAAAAACAAAAAATAACTTCCAAAGAATTATGCAGTATTATAAGTATAACTGAGGCTAATTTGTCCATATTACGGAGTGGAAAAGCAAAAGCAATAAGATTTGAAACTTTGGAAAAAATATGTCAAGCTTTAGGATGTAGTCCTGGAGACATACTAAAATATGAAGAAGGTGATAATAATGAAATGGATGACTAAAGTTTTAATAGTATATCTTTTAGCAGTAAGTACTCTTTGTGCAATATTGCTGTTTTCTAAAATAGAACTAGATAACTATTCCAGTATAACATTTACATTAAGCCCTGAAGCTTTAACTTATGCTCAAGACAATCAACTTAACGAAGATTATATTGATCCAGTACTTGAGTTTATATCGACTAAAGAACTTACTTTATTAGAAGAAGGTTATGAAGTTTTATATACAGCAATGTCCACTAATCCATATCTATATGAAAGAAATTGGTCATTATACGTTGAGTATTCTCAGATACCGGATATTGATTTACAATCTAGCTTATTTAAAGATAATAATGGAGTTTACTATATCTTGGCTCAGTATGATATGCCTTTGTTTGAATTAAATCAAGCAATTACAGGTAACTTTATTCATTTTGGATTTTCTGATGAATATCAGGTTTCCAATGTATATTCAAATGTCTATTTTCTTTTAAATGATGAATACACCTTATATCAAACAGCTAATTCTTATGATTATGACAATAAATTATTTACTATGCCGACTAGCATAGTAGATACAAGTATTGATATTGTCTCCGTAGTTGGATATGTTTTCTTAGAAATTCCAGTTGGTAATGATGCAACATTCTTTGAATGTAGTGTTGATATATTTGATGGTACAAATCATAAAGAAGATCCTGGAATAATACTTGGCTTTAATAAAATTGTATTTGCAGAAAGAGAAGAGTATTACAGTGTAGCTGCAACTTGGATAAAATATAGAAAGGAAATTTCATAAAATGGTAATTATATTAGCATTATTAATAGCTTTAGTTATAGTTCTATTAGGATTAGTAATAAAAGTATTAATATTAATGCATCACAACAGAATTGAAGAATTTTCAACTTTCTTACAAAAGTTTGTTAAGATTATTTTGGTATTAACTATATTTGGATACTTTCTAGGACAATTTTTAGCGATAATTGCGTATTTCTCTGATGGTTATTCTGCACTAATGCAAAGTTCGAGAGCAGTTTATCCTGTTTTATTAAGCTTACGGTTAGTGTTTGAAGTTTCTTTCTATATCGCAATTATGTTATGGGCAGATAAGTTGCTTGGAAATTTAAAAATCAACAAGATTTTCCATATCGATAACACCAAATACACAAAAAAGATAGGGATGGCTTTTTTAATTCTATTTGTAGCTGAGGTTACGACAGGCTTGCTCATAAACATCGCGCATTTTGCTTCAGTTGGTGGAACCTTTGAATTAACGACAAGTCCTAAGATGTTTATGTATTTAATCATTGGCTTTATTCTTTTAATTGTATCTTCATTATTTGAAAACTCAATTAAGATTTATGAAGAAAACCAATTAACAATTTAGAGGTGTATATATGATTATACAAGAGATAGTATTGTTACTTTTAATATTCATAGCAATATCCGGAATTCTAATATTTAGAAAAAAATTTACTTTTCTTTCAGTGAGTATTACGGTCCTTTGTATATCACTTGGAGTTGGACTGATATTATTAATAAATGTAATGTCTCAATCAGAATATTCAGATTGGTTTCGTGACTTAGAAATTCAAAATATTGCATTGGATGATGATATCGCCATAGAATCTATAGATGGAATTAAAGTTATATATAATAATACTACGGATGAAGAATTGACATATAAAAGCTTTACATTTGATCAATTTCAGCCTGTATTTCTATCCAAAGTAGAAAAATTCTATGTTATAGTCTTTAGTCAGGATACAAGTAAAGCATATGAAGACGGTCGTTTTTATCAAGGAGACTACGAAAGATTTAGACAAATCGATTTTTTAGCATTTATTGATACAGAAAATGGATATATTCATTCGTTAAGAGAGGTAGAATTGTTTAGTAGATCAATTGATTTATATTCTTTTATGGCAAATGATACTTCCCTAGTTTACAAGTTATATCACCACTACAGTGAAAAAACATTTGCATATGGCTTCATTTCATTCTTTTACACTGAAAATGCATCTAGTCAACTTTCTTTTATTCCAACTCTTGATGTAGGAGCTTTCTTTTACCCGATGACTGATGTGCAAAATGTTGAAGGAGCGATACATGATAATGTCACTAAGGTAGTATTTGGGGAAGATGATATAATGCTATTTACAACAGATGATGGAGTCATCTGTCTTGAAATAAACATCGAAGTATCCTATAGGGAGGATGGACTTATTTCAGGATATAGTTATGGTAGTGAGGAATTAACTTATCTAGATAATCAAATCTATTTGCACCAAGGATATTACACAGAAGTAGGCAATAGCATTTACTATATAAACAACAATATGGATTTAAGAAAACTAGGTTCAAATCAAGTAACAATTCCTATTACTGATTTAGAGCATTGGAATGACATGATTCCAGAATAATCTATTCATATATAAGAAAAGACATTTCAAAATGAAATGTCTTTTGTTTAATTATCCTAATACATTAACAATAATAAAAACCCAAAATAGTAAAAATAAGATAAAAAGTGCAATATAGAATAATATTCCTATAAACGACCACCTTAAGCACACTTTAGACTTTAAACTGTCTGAACTACTAAATATAATACTTAGTATAAATCCTAATAAAGGTAGGATGAGACAGGTTATTTTAGTTAAAATCATCGTTCTTTTCTCGATTAAATCATTGTGAACATTGTTAATCTTTCTACCACATTCTATGCAAACACTATCTCTTTTGTTAATCTGAGCACCACAATAACTACATTTCATTTCATTCACCTCTTTATTTATCTTTTAAAATCTTTTCGTTTTTTTCATATTCGTCTGCGAAAATTTTCTCAAGTTTTGTGTGTTTCTGAGGACTATAGTAAACTGTGTTTTTTAATTGATCTGGTAAGTATTGTTGCTTCACAATATGACCTTCATAATCATGTGCGTATTTATATGGTTGTTTTGAATCATAGGTTGGATTATTAATTATATGACTTGGTACTTGGTAAGTCTTTCCATCATTAACATCAGCCAAAGCCTTTTCAATTGCTATATGAGCTGAATTTGATTTAGGAGAAATACATAGCTCGATAGTAATAGCTGCTAAAGCGTTCCTAGCTTCAGGCATACCAACTTTAAGCGCTGTATTACAAGCTGCATCAACTTTAACACCCATTAAAGGGTTTGCTAAACCGATATCTTCATATACGATAGCCCTTAGTCTTCTAGTTAATGACTCTAAATCACCTGCAGCTAGAAGTCTTGCTAGATAATGAATTGCAGCATTCGCATCTGATCCTCTTACTGATTTATGAAAAGCAGAGAGAATATCATAATAATCATCACCGGTTTTAAAAGTACTCTTTGCGGCTTCAGAGATATGCTTTTCCATATGAGCATAATCAATAACTTGACCAACATCTGCAGTAAGTACTAATAGTTCTAATAAGTTAATTGCAGTTCTTACTTCACCATTACAGTAAACACTTATCTTTTTATAAACGTCATCATCAACTGTGACATTCTTTTCGTATACAGATAAATCAATATTTTTTAAGAAACTTTCAATATCCAATTCATCCGGCCTTGTTATCTTAAAGATAGAAACACGGCTTCTTACAGCTGGATTAACTGCGATATATGGGTTTTCAGTAGTAAGACCTAACATGATAATCGTGCCTTTTTCTACGTAAGGTAATAAGTAATCTTGTATATCGCGATTCATTCTATGAATCTCATCTACAATCAATAATACATTACCATACATTTTAGCAGAATCAACGATAGTTCTAAGCGTCGCTTTTGAATCAGTTGAAGCATTAAACTTAAAGTGATTCAATGGATAGTATTCTGATATGATCGTAGCTAATGTTGTTTTACCGACACCAGTTGGACCATATAAAATGATAGAAATCATATTGTTATTATCTACTAGTTTTTCTAAGATATTTATGACTCTTTTATTTCCTAAAACATCACCAAATTTTTTTGGCCTAACAAAATCTGCTAGTGGACTCTGTAATTTCATCTATATCACCTATCATTATTTTACCATATAATGCCTCAATTAGATATAATATATATAGCTTTAACCTTTGCAAAATAAAAAAAATGAGGTATAATTTAATAGTACAAAAGAAAGAATGTGATTATATGCTTAAAGATGAAATACTGAAACTAAAAAAAGAAAAGAACGCTATTATTCTTGCGCATTTCTATCAACATGATGAAGTTCAAGATATCGCTGATTTTGTTGGAGATTCTTTAGCGCTTTCTAGAAAAGCAGCTTCTACAGATGCTGATGTAATAGTGTTCTGTGGAGTATACTTTATGGCGGAAACTGCTAAAATATTATCTCCTGATAAAATGGTGTTATTACCGAAGCAAAATGCTTTATGTAATATGGCAGCTATGATTTCATATGATGCACTTAAAAAATATAAAGAAGAACACCCAGAACGTAAAATAGTTACCTATGTAAATACCAGAGCTGAAATAAAAGCTTTATCAGATATTATAGTAACTAGTTCAAACGCTGAAAAGATTATGAAAAACTTTGAAGGCGAAAAAATAATGTATACACCAGATAAAAATTTAGGTTTATATCTAAGAGATAAACTAGGCTATGATATAGAAGTATGGCCAGGACATTGTTACATCCATGACAGATTAACAATCAATGATGTAAAGGAACTTAGAAAGAAGTATCCTAATGCAGAAGTGTTAATCCATCCAGAAGCTCCGCTTGAAGTTTTAAAACAAGCAGACTATGTTGGTTCAACAAAAGGGATACTTGACTATGCAACTAATTCAGAAGCGAAAGACTTTGTCATCGGAACTGATAAAGGGATTCTTCATGCATTAAGAAAACAGAATCCTGAAAAAAACTTCCATATTCTATCTCATGGATTATCATGTTTTAACATGAAAAGAATTAAATTAGAAGACGTATTAGATGCCTTAAAATATGACCAACATCAAATAGAAGTTGATCCAGATATCGCAGCTAGAGCGAAGAGAGCTTTAGATGAAATGTTGAGGTTAAGCTAATGGAAAATAAACATACAGATGTACTAATCATTGGGACTGGTTTATCCGGTCTTTTTGCTGCAATAAACATAGATCCTAAATACCATGTTACACTTTTAGCTAAGACTAAAGTTAGTAATTCTAACTCGAATCTTGCTCAAGGTGGTATTGCTTGTGAATACAATGAAAACAAAGAATTACATGAATCTCATATCCAAGATACAATGAGAGCTGGAGCTTATTTCAATGATGAAGTTGCCGTGAAATATTTAGTGGATAATGCCTTTGATGCAGTGAAATATCTAGTCAATTTAGGTGTTGATTTTGACGTTTCAAAAGCCGGAGATTTTCTCTTTACTAAAGAGGGTGGACATTCAACAAATAGAATCCTTCACAGTGGTGGAGATGCTACTGGACACAATGTGATTAAAGACCTTTTAAGCATTGTTAGAAAGCGAGAAAATATAGAAATAATTGATAATACAATGGCACTTGATTTAATCAAACAAGACAATAGAATTACAGGTTGTATTGTCCTGAGAAATCAAGCAAGTTATTATCATATCTACGCTAAAAAAACAATAATCGCGACTGGTGGCGTCGGGTCTGTTTACGGTTCAACAACAAACGATTTAAACGCTACAGGTGATGGTATCGGTATGGCTTATCGAGCTGGTTGTGTTTTCCAAAATATGGAGTTCGTTCAGTTTCACCCAACAGCACTCTATTCAGAGTTTGTTACTTCTAGACAACGTTTCTTAATCTCAGAAGCAGTTAGAGGTGAAGGAGCTTACTTAAGAAACGTAGAAAAAGAAAGATTTATGATTAAATATGATAAAGAAAGAATGGAGTTAGCACCTAGGGATATTGTATCTCAAGCAATCTATCGTGAGATGTATGATACCTGGACTGACCATGTCTATTTAGATACAAAACATTTAGATCCAAAGTACCTAGAAAAAAGGTTCCCAACTATATTCAATAGATGTAAAAAAGAAGGTTATATTTTAGGCTTAGATTTAATCCCAGTAGCACCAGCAGAACACTTTCTTTGTGGTGGTATAAAAACAGACCTTTCTGCTAAAACAACTATCTCTAATTTATACGCTGTTGGTGAGTCTTCTTATACAGGAATCCATGGAGCAAATAGACTGGCTTCCAACTCTTTATTAGAATGCCTTGTATTTTCTAAAGCAGCTGCGAAAGACATCAATAATTCAATAGAATCTATTGATCAAGTCTCTCAAACAGCTATTAAAGGAATACCAAACTATAATTACAACTATAAACCTATTCGCAAGAAAATAGGCGACTATATGGATGAACATGTATCTATTGTCAGAAATGAACAAGGATTGGCATTGACACTAAATGTTTTAACTGATATAGAAAATAATCTAACGAAGTATCCTAATCTTACTAAATACTATTATGAAACTTTAAACATGGCATCAACTGCCAGATTAATCGCAAAAGCAGCTTTAGAAAGAAAGGAAAGCAAAGGATGTCATCTGAGAATAAACTAGTTAATACAAACTATCATACACATATGTATCTTTGCCGACACGCAAAAGGAACAACAGAGGATTATGTTCTTCAAGCTATAAACTATGGTTTTAAGCAAATCGGCATGTCTGACCATGCTCCTTGGAAAGAATTAGCATTACGTTCTGAAAGAATGTATTTAAAGGATTATCAAAAATATCTTCAAGGATTAGCAGAAGTTAAGAAAAAATACAGTGATCAGATAAAAATAGATACCGGGCTTGAGATTGAGTATTTCAAATTTAAAGACAAGTATTACCAAGATTTTCTTAAAGACGTCGACTATTTAGTATTAGGTCAACACTATATTGAAATGAATGGGAAGCTTAGAAGTATTTATAAAATCAAAACTTTAGAAGAACTTACAGTATATAAAGACACAATCATTGAAGCAATCAATACAGGTTATTTTAAATTTATTGCTCATCCTGATATATTCTTATTTCAACAAAAAGAACTTTCAAAAGAAGTATTAGATTTATGTGAAGAGATAATTATAGCTGCTAAAGAAAAAAATATTCCATTAGAAATTAATGCGAACGGAATTCGAAAAGGTAGTTTCACTATTGATGGTGAATTAAGATATCGCTATCCAAGAGAAGAATTTTTTGAACTAGTTAGGAAGCATGATGCAACTTGTTTAATTTCAAGTGATGCACACAAACCAGAATTACTTTATGATGAAGCTGTAGAAATTGCAGTAAAATTTTCAAGGCGCCTGAAGCTAAGAGTAGTAGAAGAACTATCACTCGACTCATAAAATATTCGCGTTGATGGCAAAAATTGATTTCCTTATGTAACGATTTTTACCAAATGGTAGGGTATATTTACCGTAGTAAGTAATAAAAATTAAAAATTCGGCCGATTTTTCAGTCGAGTTTTTTTATTTTGTCAAACAGCAGTAACAGCATAAACTATTATAGTCATCGACTTTATTTGAATATGTTTAACCAAGAGTAGGAGTGGGTAAAACCACTCATAATCATACAATCACATTCATTTGATAATTATTTGGGGACAAATTCTTAGTTTTCCCGTAACCTAAATAAGTACATATAATGTATATTATGTTAACTTAATACAAATACCTAAACCGCGCGCTTTAGCAAAGCAGTGTTTACAAGGTGGAAAACAGCATGTTACTTTTTCTGCTAAAAATGGCTCTCTATTTTCACCCTTTCAAATACCCCTCTGAAAATTACCTTAGTCAATAGGTTATATTTGATATTAAGGTAATCGGTTTTAGCCCTTTATATGATATAATAATCTTAGATAAGAGGTGATTATACTTTGGGTAAGATATACATGATATTCACAGGTGGAACTATCTCAATGAAAATTGACGACGTTAGTCACACAGTAAAACCTGCTCTCTCTGCAAAACAAATTATGCAGAGTCTATTAGAGTCGGAATTATACAACGAGCTTGAGGTGATAGAATATTCTGAAGTTCCTTCTCCAGCAATTACAAATGAAATGATGTTGGACATTGCCAAGCTAATTAAAAAAATCATTCGTGAGAATGATCCAACCGGATTTGTTATCATACATGGTACAGATACTTTAGAAGAGACTGCTTTCTTTTTAGATACGATCATTGATACGGAAATTCCAATTGTAGTTACTGGTTCTATGAAGTCAAGTTCTGAACTTGGATTCGATGGCATAAACAATTTGACCTCTTCCATATTAGTTGCGAGAGCAACTAAATCAAGAGGGCGTGGAGTGCTTGTTGTAATGAATGATCAAATTAACGCAGCTGCTGAAGTTACGAAAACCAATACCTTAACATTAGATACTTTTAAATCTTTTGACTATGGTGCATTAGGAATCGTTGATAGCAGGCAAGTAATGTTTTATCGAAACATCAGTTATAAGCGCAAAAAAGTTTTAGTTGATAGCGTATGTAGCAATGTCTATTTAATTAAATCATATGCTTCCGCTCAATCTGATGTCATTATGATGATGATTCAGAATGGCCTTAAAGGTTTAGTTATTGAAGCACTTGGGAGAGGAAACCTCCCACCTACTATGATTTCTGGTATTCAGGCTTGCCTTGATAAGGGTATCCCAGTGGTTATTTGCTCCCGTTGTCCTTCTGGTAGAGTTTTAGACTCCTATGGCTATGTTGGTGGCGGTAAATACCTAACTGAAATGGGATGTATTTTAGCTCCTTCACTGAACGGTCAAAAGGCGAGAATCCAATTGATGTTAGCCTTAGAGAAATCGAATGATTTCAACTATATTCAAGACTTATTTACGATATAAAAATAAAACACTCAACCATTAATTTGGCTGAGTGTTTTTTCTATTATTCATCTTCTTCTTCGTTATCTTCATCTTTTTCCAATAATAAACGATTCAGTTCATTCACTTCCGTCTTATACTTTTTAGAAGCTACTAATAAGGCAACTCCGTAAATAAGACCAATCACTGCTATTATGATGTATATAGTGTAGGTGAACCTAAATAGGTAAGTGCCGTAGGTAGATCTGATGATTAATAAAGCTGGTATTATTAAGAGGAAGCCTAGTATTGCATTTATATATCCTCTACCCTTTTCCGATTTAAATACTCTAATTGCTAAAGCAACGAATATAGAGATTAACAATACAGATACACTTATCTTTACATAAGCTAAAGCAATACTAAATCTTCTAATAATTATTAGATTTAATACAATAGTTAGTAAGCTAGTAATGAAGAATGTTTTATAGAATGTTTTCATATATTTTCTCATTACAATTTACCTCCTAATTTGCGTTTTAGAACTGAAACGTATTTCCTCGATATAATCAGCTTTTCTTTATTTAATAAAGTAGCTTCCATTCTACCATTTAATGAGCTTGAGAATGTTTGGATCTTTCTCGTATTCAGAATTGTATTCTTATTGATCCTAATAAATGGTGTGTCAGATAATATCTCCTCTAATTGATATAGTTTCAAACTAATTTCATAGACTTCATTTTTTGTATAAGCAAAAACTTTATTATCGGCACTATCGAAGAAATAGATTTTTCTAGGAGCTAGAGTGTATAAACGGTCATCAATTTTTCCTGTAATTGTTTTGTTTAAGTAAGTTAGAATTCTAACAATCTCTTCTGTTTGTTCATTTTTAACTTTACAGCTAATCAGAACTTCAGTTTCTTCAATTGTAGGCCTTTCTTCCACTCTAATTTTCATATTAACTCTCCATATAATCTGATAAAATTTCTTCTATGTTTTGGAACTCTGTAACTCCTAATCTTAGTGTAGCTAATCGGTATTCTAAGACTTCGTATACCTCATCAAACATCACTAAAACTTCTGGCAAATTTTCTCTCGTATAGCTTCCTCTAAAGTCATTAATTCTTTGGTAAGCTAGACCCCTTGTTTCCAATAATCCTTCACGATAAAGAACTATTGTTTCTATCTTTGTTTGAACGCTTGCTAAATCATCCTCTAAGAGAACAAATTCGCTATCTTTGATAAGCTGAGCCTTGTCTTTAATTGAAGCTACTAATACTTGGATATTTTCAACTTCAATTAAAATTTCTTGATGGATTGCAATCAATTCTAGGCGCTTTTGATTGAACTGAATAATGTCACTTACTCCCTCATCAGAAAGCTCCACTACATAGTATTCTGTATTAGACAAGCTAGTTAATTCTATATTGTTTATAGACTCACTATCGCTTGAATCATAAGAATAACTTATCGCTTTAAAGTCATTCGATGCTCGAATTAGACTATCCATTAACGATGAATTTTCAGTACAACTCACAAACATAAATAAAGCCATTACTGTTACAAATAAACTTAAAATCATTTTTCCTTTTTTCATAAAAAGACACTTCCTTTCTTAATCTGTCTCGATTGTAAAACACATAAGAAAGATATTCAAGGAAATGTCTTGTAAGTTGCAAATATTGTATAGTAAGTTGTGTTATTTACCTCAACATCATCGCTAAAGCATCTTTAATTAATTCGTTTGTATTCTTAGATGGGTCCAATTTAGGTAAGACTTTTCTTATTTCTTTATCCTTATATCCTAAGGCTTTTAAGGCTTCATCCACATCAATTAAATTCAATGTTTTAACAGCTTTATTTTCGAACTCTATCTTTCCTTTTAAATCAAGAATGATTTGTTGGGAAGCTTTAGGTCCGATCCCTGGGAACTTTTGTAAGTACTTTGCATTACCGTCATCAATAGCTACCGTAATAGATTCTACTGAACCTGAGGCTAAAATAGCATTTGCGCTTTTAGGACCAATACCATTCACTGATATTAGTTTTATGAATAGTTCTCTTTCTTTTTGTGTTTTAAAGCCATACAAGCTAATAGCATCATCCGAAACTTTTTGATAAATAAATACAGTCATTTCTGAATGCAACAAGAAAGCATATGGATTAGCAGCTATTACTTTATAACCAACTCCATTGTTTTCTACAGTAATATAGGTAGGATTGATTTCAGTAATCGCACCTTTAATATAATCATACATTGTTATATCTCCTTACTCAACGAATTCTAATTCTAAATCCATTATGATAATAGTATCTCCTGATTTAGCTCCAGCATCTCTTAATCGATCATCAAGCCCTGCTTTTCTTAGTTTGGTGATGAATATCGTTAAAGATTCATCCGTATCAAGATTCGCTCTATTGTATAGTTTCTCTACTAGTGCACCTTTTACATCAAAGGTAACATCACTGATACGATTGATAACAAAGTCCATGTCTTCTTCATTGTAAGTATATTCCACATAATCATCCACAACTTCATCTTTCTTATAGAAGAATGGTGTTGTTTCTAAAAGAATAGACGCTTCGTAGACTAATTCTTTTAAATTGTCATTTACTATAGCAGACACTGGAATGATCAATGTATCTTCATCAAAATGTTTCTTAAACGCTATTAATCTTTCTTCAGCACCTTCTACATCCATTTTAGAAGCTACAATGATTTGAGGTCTCTCTAAAAGATTATAATCATAGTTCTTTAATTCTTCATTAATGGTTACATAGTCTTCATAAGGTTCTCTTAAAGATTCCGGACTCATTTCTACCACATGAATTAACACTCTCGTTCTTTCAATATGTTTTAAGAATTGAATACCTAATCCTAATCCTTCTGAAGCGCCTTTGATAAGTCCTGGCATATCAGCTAAAACAAAACTTTGTCTTCCTGGCACTTGAACAACTCCTAAGTTAGGAATTAAAGTTGTAAAAGGATAGTCAGCTATTTTTGGTCTTGAATTAGATAAGACAGTAATCAAAGTAGATTTACCAACTGATGGGAAACCGATTAATCCAACATCAGCTAAAAGTTTTAATTCGATATGAAGGTTCATCTCAATTCCTTGACCACCATTTTCTTGGAAGTTAGGAGCTTTATTTCTTGATGAAGAAAAAGTTGTATTTCCTCTACCACCATGACCACCTTTTGCAATAATTTCTGCTTGGCCATGTTCTGTGATATCAGCGAGCACTTCTCGAGTACCTTCTCTATATATAGTAGTTCCTAATGGAACCTTAACCAATACGTCTTTTGCATCGGCACCTTTCATTTTCTTTCTCATTCCGTTTTCACCAGCTTTGGCATAAACGTGTTTTTGGAATTTTAGATCTAGTAAAGTAGACATTCCTTCATCTCCAACAAAGACTATAGAACCACCTTTGCCTCCATCTCCACCATTTGGTCCACCAAGTGGAACATGTTTTTCACGACGAAAAGAAACGATTCCATCGCCACCTTTTCCTGATTTTATTAATATATCGACTTCATCTATAAACATAATACACCTCTACTTAATAGTATACTATATACAGCGTTCATATGCTAAGCGATTGATTCCTGATAAATACCCAATATCTTCGAAGCCCATTTTTTTAATGAGTGCTTGCATTCGGTAATTATCTGGGTGAGTGTCTATTTTAATAGATTCATAATTTAAACGCTTCCCAAGTTCAATCGCATAACCAAACATCTGTTTAGCTATACCTTGTTTTTGAAACTCTGGATCTACAATCATTCTATGAATAACCAATGAATGATTCTTTTTCCAAACGATTTCTTTGTATGCTTCCTCATTTTCTTCCAAAACAGTAATAGAAGCGATAATCTTACTGTCTTCCTTATATATATATAAGCCTAAATTATTGTAATCAGTCAAAAAATGAGCCTGATTAGGATAATCACCTATCCATTGAAATAAGCCCATTTCTAACATATGTGTTCTTGTTTTCTTTGCTAATAAAGATATTTCTTCTATATCCTCTTTTTTAGCTAACTCAATCATTAAATTTCACTTACTCCATCAGTAGGTTCAAAGATATTAATTACTGGTTCTAATTGATACTTTTCTCTATAGCTCTCACTGAAATTTTTAATGAATTGGTCTAATTCATCAGCTTTTACGATGTTCAAAGTAGAACCGCCAAATCCTCCACCAATCATTTTAGAACCTAAACTACCAGACGCTAGCGCCATTTCAACTAAGTCATCTAATACTTCAGAAGATATCTCATAAAGGTCTCTAGCAGAATTATGAGCTTCTACCAACAACTTGCCTAATGCAATAAAATCACTATTCTCCAAAGCAAGCTTAGCCGCTCTTACTCTTACATTTTCAGTTACAAGATGCAACACGCGTCTTCTAAGCATTGAATCAGTTAAATAGATTTTGTTTGCTTCATACTCTTCAGGAGATAAATCACATAGATCTTTAATGTCAGTGTGTTTTCTCATTATCTTCAAGGCATCTTGTGTTTCTTGTTGCCTTACATTATATTTAGACTCAGTTAGTTTTCTTGTTTGATTAGAATTTACTAATAACAATTTATGATTTGTCGTATCAACAGGAACATACCTGTAATCTAAAGTATTTGCATTTAAGAAAATCGCATGATCTTTTTTACCATTTGCTATGATAAATTGGTCCATAATACCACAGCTTACTCCAATATACATATTCTCAACTGTTTTAGTGATTAAAGCCATTCTTACTCCATCTATATTAAGATTGAAGTAGTCATTTACTATCTTTGTAATAAGAATTAATAAAGCAGCACTACTAGATAATCCTCCACCTCTAGGTAGGTTTCCTACCATACAGATATCGAATCCTCTATTGATATCAAATTTTCTTACAGTTAATTCCATTAATACTCCACTTACATAGTTAGCGAAGTCTCTATCTTTATCGTAACTAAGATTTTCAAGAGAAAAAGTCATGATGCCTTTTCTAGATAAATTATCTGAATAAACATTAACCTGGTTATCCTCTCTTAAAGAAACAGCTGCGTAAATACCTGCATTGATACAGAAAGGTAAAACAGATCCACCATTGTAATCCGTATGTCCACCAATAATATTTACACGACCAGGAGAAAAATAAGTTTTATCTGGGTCGTAGTGAAAAACTGATTTGAATATCTCAATAATTTGCTCTTTCATATAATCCTCCATTTGTTTAACTAAATTATATCGTAATTTATGCTATTTTTCAATCATTCTTAGCACTTACTGGCTCTTTTAGCATAAATAATAAGTTTTTATAAACAATAATACCGGAAAACATAAAAAAAACAGGTTATGACCTGTTTTTAAATATTATTCTTGTGCTGCGTAAACGCTAGCTTGTTTTCTATCTCTTCCAACTCTTTCGTATTTAACGATTCCATCGATTTTAGCGAATAGAGTATCGTCTTTACCAATTCCTACGTTTTCTCCTGGATGAATCTTTGTTCCTCTTTGACGGAAGATAATTGACCCGGCTGTACAGAATTGACCATCTGATAATTTGGCTCCTAAACGGCGTCCTACAGAATCACGACCATTCTTTGTAGATCCTACACCTTTTTTGGAAGCCATTAGTTCAAGAATATTAATATTTAGTATCACTTAAAACACCTCCAAAATGTTATTTTTAATTTTTTATAATATATTACAATGATTATTCAACTACTATGTCATTAACTGTTAGTTTCGTGTAAGCTTGTCTATGACCTTGCTTTTTATGGTAATGTTTCTTCGCTAAGTATTTGTAAATTATAATCTTAGGACTTCTACCATTTTTCACTACAGTTGCTTTGACGCTAGCATTTTTAACATAAGGTTTTCCAACTTTAGTTTTTTCTCCACCAATCAATAATACTTTATCAAAAGTAATTTCTTGACCTGCTTCAACTTCAAGTTTTTCTACAAAAATTTCTTGTCCAACTTCAACTCGTAATTGTTTTCCACCTGTTTCAATAACTGCGTACATTTCAGCACCTCCTCTAATTTTAAGACTCGCCATGGATTGGTAACCTTTTAAGTATTTAAGACCAATGATGAGCGGTATGCATTACATACGAAAGTATTATACATAAAATTCGCCTTAAAGTCAATAAAAACATTTCGAAACGTTGCTAAGATTGGTTATTTAACTATCTTTAACAAAATATTCTCAAATAGCGAAAATTATGATACAATAATCCTAAAGGATGTGATTATTTTGCCACTAATAACTTTAGGAATCTCTACACCTATTATTATACTATTAATTGTAGCTATATTGCTAGTTATTTATTTTGCAATATCTTATATCATCTATAAAAAGGTCTTAGTAGACTATAATGTACCTGAGGTTAACTTAGTAGACCAGACTGATAAATTCTTTAAACCATCCTTCGATTGGTTCCAAGAAATACCTAAAGAAGATATTGAAGTAACATCTTATGATGAACTGAAGTTATATGGTTACTATATACCTTCTTATAATAAGAACTCAAAAGACATCGCTATTATTGTCCATGGTTATCAATCAAAAGCAACTGATATGATAATCATTGCGAAGATGTATGCTGAAATGGGCTTTCAAGTAATCTTAACTGATTTAAGAGGTCATGGACAATCAGAGGGAACTTTTACTACTTTTGGTTATTATGAAAAATATGATTTAAAGAAATGGATCAACTTCGCTATCAGAACTTATGGCGCTGATTCGAATATCTTAATCCACGGAGTGTCTATGGGTGCCGCTACGGCTATGATGGTCACAGGACTTGATATCCCTAAAGAAAAGATTAAGTTCCTTCTATTAGATTCAGGTTTTAATAAACTTAGACACGCTTTATTAAATCCTAATAAATCCAGATTGTTAAAAGTTTTCTATCCTGGGTTAAATGTAGTCACTTATAGCAAACATCGTTTTGTACTAGATCGAGTAAACCCGATTAAACAAATGAAAAGAAATACCATTCCTTTCTTAATTGTTCAAGGGGATAAAGATACTGCAGTAACAGTATCTATGGCAAAAGATATTTATGATTCATCACCAACCATAACAAAAGAATTACTTATTATTAAAGATTCAAAACACGCACTAGGTTTTAAAGATGATTACCAGTTATGTTATGATACCTTATATAAAATGATTAAACCAATATTTGATATTAAGAAGATATATGAAACAAAGAGCTAAGTCCAGGGACTTAGCTCTTTTAGTATTCTGAAATATATATTTATTTATAGTAAACCCTTGCTTCATATGGCTTTAACACAAAGTCATCGTTTTCTTTATAGTTAGAAAGAATAAGTTTATGGTTTTTATACTCAAATTTATCCATAGTATAATCTTTATCAGTAAAGTTACATAATACAATCAATTCATTAGTTTTGTCGTATCTTCTATAAATGAACAATGATTTATTATTGAAATCTATGTCACGATACTTACCATATACTATTACAGGATATACTTTTCTAAGTTTAATAATCTTTTTATAGTAATTATATATCGAGTCTTTATCCAAATGCTCTTTTGCAACATTGATATCTTTATAATTAGGATTTACCTTAAGCCATGGTTTCTGATCAGAGAAACCAGCGTTCTTTGAATCATCCCATTGCATTGGAGTTCTCCCATTATCTCTTGAAACATATTTGATTTTCTTCATAATACGTTTCTTAGAGAATAACATTTTTCTCATAAGCTTATAGATATTATGTGTTTCGACATCTTGATAATCTTCTAAGTTATCGAAACTAATATTCGTCATACCTATCTCTTGACCTTGATAGATAAAAGGAGTTCCTTGTTGGAAATATAACATCGTAGCTAGCATCTTAGCTGATTCATCATGAAACGCTAAAGATCCAAACCTATTGATAGAGCGTGGTTGATCATGACTTTCTAAGAATAAGGTATTCCAGCCTTTTTCATTCACATTGTTTTGCCAATTCGATAAAGGTTTTTTAAGGTTCATTGGCTTGAATTTCTTAATAAACCATTTCACAAAGTAATTATCTGCATCCATATGTTCAAATTGAAATACCATGTCTAATTCCTTGCGCTTTGGACTAGTCAATAATACGCCATCCTTTGGGCTTACAAAGACCGTTTCACCGACAGTAAAACAATCATATTTAGAAAAGACATCTCGATTCAATTCATGAAGGTATTTATGTAGGTTGGGATATGATAAGTAATGTTCTCTACCTGTAAGAATAAGTCTTTTACGACCTCTTGGGTGTAAATTGTTTTTAGCAATAAGATTGATAACATCACATCTAAAGCCGTCCACTCCCAACTCTAGCCAGTAAGTAATCATTTTCTTGATATCACTGCGAAGCTCTGGATTGTCCCAATTTAGATCTGGTTGACCTTTTGAAAACAAATGTAGATAATATTGTTTTCTTTCTTCATTATAAGACCAAGCTTTTCCACCGAAGAAGCCAGTCCAATTTCTAGGTTTATCTTCCCAATGATAGTAATCACTGTATTTGCCAACTCTTTTCACAGATTTTTTAAACCAATCATGTTCAGAAGAACTGTGGTTAATTACAAGATCCATTACTAATTTAATCTTCACTTTATGTAATTCTTTTATCAGTTTTTTCATATCTGATAAATCGCCAAATACAGGCGCTATATCTTGATAATCTGATATGTCATAGCCATTGTCTTCCATAGGAGATTTATATACAGGAGATAACCAAACTATCGCTACCCCTAAGTCTTTTAAATAAGGGATTTTTTCTATAATTCCTTTTATATCACCGATACCGTCGTTATTAGAATCCTTAAAACTTCTAGGGTATATTTGATATACAATGCCTTCTTTATACCAAGCTTTTTCCATAGTTAGTCCTTTCTAAAATAATACTTAATCGCTTTGAAATACTTTCTGTTCGCAGCGGCTATTATTGCTTTTGTTAGATTCACTCTTAATTTTCCATCACTAATAAGGGCTAATGCTCTTAGCGGCATCTGTTTTAAGCCTGCCATGAACATCTTTAATTCTTGAGGACTCTGCTCAGAATTTTCAGCCATAGCCATGTCATATAATTTTTTGGACATGAACTTGCCAATCCTTGTATCAGAGATATCCTCTAAATTGTTATTTATAGTAAAGGGTCTCGTATGTTTTACATGTTGATGACTTAATTCTTGATTGACAAGTAGTTTGTAATCATCATTACTAAAACTTAAACCTTTAATAGGATGATAGCTTTCAAGATGATTCCAAACACTATCAACGTGTTCAAGTCCTCTATTAATATCTATCACTTTCTCCGTAAGTATATCTCTTGCATTCTTACAAATTTGAAGATTATAAACACCATCATCCGTAGTGAATTGTTTTAGTTCAGGATGATAATATTTAAATGTTTCTATATTTACTTTAAAACTGATAGTTTTAGTTTCTCCATTTTTAATCATGACTTTTGAGAAATCAATTAATTCTCTTTTTGGCCTTGGCATAGCAGGATTCTTTGCTTCAAAGAATAGTAGTACAACTTCCAAGCCATCCATTGGTCCATTGTTTGTAACATCAACACTTACAGTTAATTTATCAGTCTCTTTTAAAAGCTTTGATTTACTAATTAACATATTCGAATACTCGAAATGAGTATAGGATAAACCGTAGCCAAATGGGTATCTTACTTCAACATTCGCAGAAGCATAATACCTGTATCCTAAATAGATACTCTCTTGATAAAACGTATTGTTATTGCCAGTGTTAAAAAACTTGTCACTGGATATATCATTATGCTTTAACGGGAAGGTTTCAGCTAGTCTACCACTTGGATTAACTGCTCCGAACAAAACGCGGTCTAAGGCAATTCCTAGCGCTTCCCCGCCTAAATAGCAATTCAAGATTGCCTTTACGTTATGATAACTTGGAATAACAATAGGAGAACCTATTTGTAAGACTAATATTATATTTTGATTCAAATTATATACTTGATTAATAATGTATTCTTGATTCGCGGGAATAGATAAATGATTCCTATCATAGCCTTCTGATTCATAGTCATCAGTAAGACCACAAACAATGACGATTTTGTCATAGTTTGGAGCTAGATTCTTAATGTCATCTAAATACTCACTATTTACTTCATCACTTCCTGAATCATATCCTTTTGTATAATATACTAACTTATGTTTTGTTAGGATATCTTTAATAGAATCCACTTTATAAGCGCTGATGTGACTTGAGCCTCCACCTTGATATCTTACAATATCTGCCATATCTCCAATTACTAAAACTTTATCTTTTTCAGATAATGGCAACATATTATCTTTATTCTTTAAGAGAACCATTGAGCCTTCCGCTATCAACGCAGCTTTTTGATGATTCTTATCTAAATCTACTTTCTTTATTTCTTGGTCTTTAAACTTATTTACTAGTTCTAATATCCTTTTTACAGAAGCATTTATTTCATCAATAGAAACTTTCCCTGCTTTATATCCTTTAATCAATGTATTCACACCATACATACAACCAGGCATTTCTAAATCTAAACTAGCAATTAATGCATTCGTTCTATCATTAACAGCTGACCAATCACTTACTATGACTCCTTTGAATCCGAATTCGTCTCTTAATACTTCTTTTAGTAAGTTTATATTTTCAGAAGCATAAACACCATCTACTTTATTATAGGCACACATTACCATATCAGGCTCTAGTTTTACTAGTTCTTGAAAACTTCTATAATATAACTCATATTTAGCACGATCATCCGCTATAGAACTATTCGTCATACGATAATCTTCTTGTGAATTCAAAGCGAAATGCTTTAAACAAACTCCAACCTTTTCTTTTTTAGCTCCTTCGATAAAGGCAGTTGCCATTTTTATCGTTACTAATGGATCTTCTGAAAAGTATTCAAAGTTTCTACCACAATAGGGGTGTCTTTTTAAATTGACTCCAGGTCCTAAAATAAGATTCACTCCATTGGCTCTATACTCAGAGGCTATTGCTTGACCCATCATTTTAGCTAGTGAAGGATCGAAACTAGAGGCAAGCGTAACTAAAGAAGGATAGCACACAGCTGTTTCAGCTGCTTGGCTAACCGATGATGAATCAGTTACTTTTCTTAAACCATGAGGTCCATCAGCCATAAATACAGAAGGAATATCTAATCTGTCGATATTCATTGTATTCCAAGCATCTTTTCCCGTCAGTAAACTACATTTTTCTTCCACTGTTAAATCTTTAACTAATTGATCAATATTCACAATCATCACCTCTATTTAATATTATAATCCAAAGACATAACGATATCTATCTATTTAAAGAAAAAAAAGCCAATTAATTGGCTTTTTGTAATTTATGTGAGAATCTATTCTAAATGCTATCACTTATAGTTGTGGATTTCTTTTAAACTACTAATTTCGTATGTTGGATTGATATCTTTTGTGTTTGGAAGTTCTAATGGATTATACCAAAGCGTATCAATACCAAAGTTAATTCCTCCTAAAATATCTGAGCCAAGACCATCTCCTATCATTAAAATCTTATCTTTAGCCGGTAATTCAATATCCTCAAGTCCTTTTATGAAAATCATAGGATTGGGTTTTGCATAACCGATTTCATCAGATATTATAATCTTCTCAAAATAAGAAGCGATAACTGATTTTACAATTCTTATGTTTTGAACCCTTTTTAAACCATTGGTTACTAATACTAATCGATGAGTTTTAGCTAAATCTTGAATCAATTCTTTTACACCATCAAATAGAAATGATCCTTGAGCTAAATGAGTTAAAAAGCTTTCAGAGAAAGAATAGGCATCTCTTTGAACATTGATTGCTTTGAAAAAGCGTTGGACTCTATCTATTTTTAATTCTTTTTGTGTGATCAATCCTTTTTCGAATTCTTGCCAAATAGCTATATTAATCTCTTTATATATTTTTAAGTACTCATCCTTAAATGGTATTTCACTCTCTTTCATAGCTTTATGAAAAGCAAATTCTTCAGTTTTTGAAAAATCAAATAAGGTATCATCCGCATCGAATATTATCATTTTATAGTTCATGTAATCACTCCAGTTCCTATGAAGATTATATCATAATATATTTATAATTTCACATTATTTGGACCTTAAAAAAGATGGAAATAAAATGCTATACTGTATTCTTGCTTTTTAATATATACCTATACTAATAAAATCCTCGTTTAGTTAAAATCTAATATTTTGCGGTGATTTCCTATTTACATCTACATTAGTAGAGGAATAACCTAATCCCTCTAGTATATCTCCTGATTCAAGTAATAAGGATAATACAATAATCAATATTATGATAGAACTAAATGACATAATAGCTATATTTAGATTGATTTGCTCTATTTCTTCATCATTTGATATGGTACAAACCATTAAAGATATTGTAGCTATCAAAGAAAACATTAGAATGCTATACTCAAAATCTTCATTATAAATCCACAATACAGTAACTGCGATTAAAATGAGTAGTGATAGTATAACTAAGTACCATCCAGCATGTCTTAGTAAGAAAGGAATATATAAGGATACAACATACAAAAAATATACTACAATACATGCCAAGAATATAATAAATAGGTGATTAATCACTAAAGAAACTTCAGCCTTCATTAAATATGCATTAGCTAAAAATGCGATACTTATTGCATTCACTAAAATTGGAACTATTGGTTTTAAGCCGTGATTCTTTCTCGGTATGGAATAAAACAACGCAACGATTATAAAAAATATACCAATAGAAAAAGAAACCCAATAACTTCCAAATTCAATAGACTGTATAGCATATAAACTAAGTAATTCTATCAATATAAAGATTGCTAGGTAACTTGCAATGTAATTTGCTTTATTCTTCATGTTTTATACCTTTCATTCGAAATGTTTTTTATTTAGATTATTGCTATCACTTTTTATTACAAATATCATTTTTGCTTTCTCATTATTATTTGTTGTCTTTGTTATATTTGATTGCGGAATTGCCTTCTTGTTTTTTTGCCTCATATAGAGATTTATCCGATTCAACTAATATTTCGTCTAGTGTATTAGAAAAATCTGTATAAGTATAGCCTAGAGAAATCGTAACACGTTTTTCTTGTAAGTATGAATCATCCTTTACATTACTCAAAATGTTCTCAATAACGCTTTCTAAGACTGATTTTTGTCCGATCATAAATCCAGTAAACTCATCTCCACCCCAGCGTGATAGTTTTCCATATTTACTTGCTTCTTTATTAATTAATTTCGCAAGATGTTGTAAAACAAAATCCCCCTCTGAGTGTCCATATTTATCATTAACTAGTTTAAAATTATCGATATCTATAATAAAAATTAATGCTTCTTTGATATTCGAATCAAATTCTTCCACTTCTTGAGTGAATCCTCTTCGATTTAATAAGAGAGTTAGATAATCGGTTTTGGCTAATGAGTATATTTTATTTTGATATTTTTTAATCGTTAAATGAGTAATATAAGCCACAGTAGAAACAACAGCTATTACCATGATAATGGTAAAGTAAAGATAATCTAGGAAGAAGTGAGCTAAAATATTAGTATCTTTTGTTATAACTAAATACCAATCCAATCTGGATTTCATTCGAAACGCTGGCTGAAACCTTAGGAAGATGATAAATCAATTAAAAATATATATTACAATGATGTTAAAATATAATTAACCGTAAGACTATTGAATTTTAACCAAAAATGAAATACAGCTAATTATCTATTCGCACTCTTCCTTACTATGTTCCATAAAGAAATATTTATCTGACTTTTACTATCTCTTTTAAAAGTCTTTTATGAAAATATTTAACTCCAATTCCCGTAGGATTTGTAAAAACTTGTTTTTTAAATTATGCACCTGTGCTTACTTGATAATATATAGCTTGCGAATTAAATAATTCATAATATTTCGAATTCTTATGTTCCATCAATTTCTTATGAGTATCTATCATTTGTACTTTGTTTTCATCAAGAACTATAATTCTGTCACTAAACACACAAGATGACATTCTATGTGAAATATATATAGAAGTTCTATTCGCCACTAACTCACTAAAGTGTTCATATATATCAGCTTCAGCAATTGGATCTAGTGCACTTGTAGGCTCATCTAGAATAATCAATGATGAGTTTTTGTAAAATGCCCTTGCAATTGCTAGTTTTTGCAATTCGCCTCCAGACATCTCTATCCCCTTCTCATGATACTCTTTGGAAAGATATGTATCAATACCGTCTTCTAAGCTTGTAATCTTATCTTCTAATCCAGCTTGTTTGATACAATGTAAAACAGCTTCACGGTTTTTTGATTCCATATCAATATTTTCATGTAGTGTAAGAGCAAATAATTTAAAATCTTGGAATACTGCTGCAATTTGATTTAAGAATGATTCATATTGATATTCATTGATATCAACCTCATTCCAATATATTGTTCCAGATGTTGGTTTATATAAACGACAAATTAATTTAACTAATGTTGTTTTACCTGCTCCATTTAAACCAACAATACTAATCTTCTCACCTTTTTTTATTGTGAATGATATATTCTTTAGAACAATGTTTTCATGATTCGGATAATGAAATGATACATTGTCAAAACGCAAGGAATCCATTTCGTTACAAATTTGTCCATATCGATAAAGGTCTTTAGATTCTTTTACATTCATTAGATCTACTAGCGGAGCTAACATATTAGATGATGATTGAAAGCTAAATATACTTGTTATAAAACTACTTAAGGTTTCAGATGTTTTCGTTGCTGACGCGATTAGAAAAACAAATATACTTACTCCTAAACTTAGAGTTATGGATTGTAATCCAATTAAGCTATATATAGCAATTATTTGAATCACACTAATAATTACAAACATACTTCCATAAAATGCATTCTTGAGATAGTAGTTTATCATTACTTTAGTTGTTTTCTTTAGGAAAGTACTATATTTGTCAAACATTAAATCTGACAAAGGATACATACTAAAATCTTTAGCACTTGTTACATCTGACACAATAACTTGGTAATAATTGAATTTTCGATTAATTGGTCCTAATTTTTGAGAGATTTTTACTTGCTGTTTTGATGAAAACCTTGAGTTTATTGTATACAAAAGCAATGTCCCAAAAATTATTAATAATATCAATGGATTAAATGTGATCAATACCGCAAACATTGAAGCAATAACTAGAATATAATATGTTATATCTGCTAAGCTTTTAAAGAGATTATCAAGTGCATCAAACTGTTCTATTGAATATTTTGATCGTTCTGACAAATCTAAATAGTATGGATCTTCTAAATGTTGATAATCTATATTCATCAGTTTAAAATTGATTGTTTGATATACTTTTTGCTTTATTTCTTCCCGTTTAATATCAATCATACTAACTAATTTTTTTTCAAAATAGTTAATCAAAAACTCTGAAACTAAGACAATCAATATCATTTGTATTGACTTATTATAATCATTACTAACTAAACCATCAATAATCAATTTAAGACCATAAACACCAATCAGTATTTTTGCAGTTCTAATAATCGCTTGTGTAAATATAGCAAGATAGAACGTTTTTGATAATTTGTTAGTAAATTTAATAATATTAAATGCTATTTTAAATTGCTTCATATTGCTCTGCTCCTTCTTGATAATATTTACCTTGGGTTAGAAACATAGATTGATAGGTTCCTTCTTTATTTTTCATTAATGATTCATGTGTACCATATTCAAGAATAACTCCATCTTCAAACAAAACAATATTATCGCAGAATTTAGTTGAAGCTAATCTATGAGATATAATCAAAGCAGTTCTTTTGTTTATCAATGTTTTAAAGTTTTCATATATTTCTTTTTCTGCAATAGCATCTAATGATGCTGTTGGTTCATCAAGAATTATAAGTGAAGTATTTTCTTTATATGAAGCTCTTGCTATTGATAATTTTTGCTTCTCTCCCCCACTAAAGTCTGTACCACTAGGATCAATTACTTTTAGTAACTCTTGATGCTCTTCTTTTGGAAAAGATTTTATTTTTTTATCAAGTCCTGCTAGTTTGAGAGCAGTCATTGCTTTTTCGTGTTCTTTAGGGTCTTGACTTAATCCAACAATGTTCTCTAGAACTGATGCTGCATATACCAAAACTTCTTGAAATATTACAGCCAACTTATCTCGGTAATGCCCTAAATTGATAGTTTTTAAATCGAAACCATTAATTAAAATAACCCCATCTGTTGGTTCATAGAATCCACTAAGTAATTTTACTAATGTTGTTTTCCCAGAACCATTTATACCGACTAATGCTAATCGTTCTCCTGAATTTATTTTTAAGTTAATATTTTTTAAAGCATATTTATCTGAATTTGGGTATTTAAAACTAACATTTACAAACTCAATATTTATAGTTTCCAAGTCAATCTCGATTCCTTCTTGTTTAGGGAAAAACTCATCATTTTCAAGAAATGATATATATTCACTCGTATAACTTGTATCCTCTTTAATTTTAGCTATTTCAGTGAACATTCGTTGCAGTCCTAATGTAATAGCTAATGTTGCCCATATAATCGATGATACTTGTCCAATTGAAACTACACCATTCATGTAGGAATTTGCGACTAGAAAATATGTTAACCCATTTGTTATTGTAATAAAAAACAAACCTGGGATAGTAAATCTAAATCCAATGACATTAAGTTTCTTGTATAAAGATGTAAATATATTTGATTTTTCTTTATGATTATTCAAGAACTCTTTTTGAATTTGATTAATCCTTATGTCTTTTCCATAAGAAAAGTCATGTCCAGTACGAAAAAAGTAGAGCGCTTTTCTTTCACTTTCGTTAAGTTCATCTCGATGGTTAAATTTGTATTTTTTTCCTCTTAAATCAAACTGGTACTGAAGCAATGATAAAATGAATGCAACTATAACAATAACAGGTTGAAACAAACCTAAGACTATTGTTAGACCTATCACTGTCAGAATTTGAGGAAACAATCGAAATAGACTTCTCAATGTTCCTTCGTAACCCATGTCGTTATTACCAAGTGCTGCCCACAATGCTGTTGATCTTTTTGCCTGAAATGTTGGGTCCTCTAAATACCGATATGAAACATGTCTATATTTCTTGAAAAAAACTTCCCCTTGCAAAAACTTTAGTGCCATAGCATTTCCACTAAAAATATTTAATGATATTGAGGACAATAGCATTAATATAAGTATTGAAAACCCATAAATAGTAATCCACAAAAATAAATCATTAATGTTTTGAACAACAATTGCATCAATAATATATCTTGGTAATAATACAGTAACAATGTTCAATATTCCTGCTGAAATTGCATAGAGTATATAAATAATAAATATAAACCTTTTCTTTGATTCTTTAATGGCATTTATGTGATACTTAAATACTTCCCATGTAGTATATTTTGTTTTCATAATCTATCTCCTTAAATCACCTTAATTGTAGTATGTTATTGTAGAATTTACAATCAACTAAAAGTTGCATATGATAAGTACATACTAGAAGACTACAATTATAAAACAATATACCCTTTGAAAGTGTCTGTCTTATATCTAAAAAGAAAAAATAGACATACTAGATTAATGATAATCTAGTATGTCTATTTTAATTTCGATATTTATACTATTCCTGTTTTATTTTTTTTGCGGATTCGAGAGCTTCTTTAAATAATAATTTTACTTGTTTTTGATCTAGAAAAGGCATAATTGTTTCGATTTGTAATTTTTCAATACTACCAGATTGGATTCTTTCAACTAAATTTGAAAGTTCTTCTGAACTTAAAAATGGTAGGAATCCAGATGAACATACTTCAATTTTTCCCTCTAAAGACGCTTCAAATAATCTAGTTACATCTTCTTTTTCTAGAAACGGAACAATTTGCATAATTGATATTTTCTCATCCGATATCTCATTATTTATAATTGAATCAACTAATTCCTTTATTTCTTCATTTTCTAAAAATGGTAACATTCTACTTAGTTTCATTTTTTAATCTCCTTTATTTTTTTAATTTCACTCATTGTCATCATTTGATTCAAAACACATAAATCTAATTGTATGTGCCCTTCTTTATACTTATGAATAATCATATGTCTTTCTTCTAGTGACAATCTTGGCCATAGTTCACCACTAATTGATTGATTCTGATCGAATAGTAAAAAGATAGCATAAAGCCTTTCTTCTTTTGATAACAGATGAATGATATCTTGTAAATATATATCTTTGATTTTATTTAGTATTACCTCATGAATAATATATTGCCTGTTGTGTTCTTGAAATAATCTATCAAGATCAAAGTCATTTGCTATTGCGTCAAGACATAATAGCTCTTCTAAACTGACTGAATACAGTTTCATTAGAAAGCACATATTATCAATTGATGGAAGAGAGATTCCGCGTTCCCATTTAGATACAGCTTGATGGGAGACAAAAAGCATTTCTGCTATATCATCTTGAGTATGTTCTTTCTTTTGCCTAAGTTCAGCTAGTTTTTTACCAATACGTAATAAATCAAGCAAACTAACACCTACTTTCAATTTAAGTTCACCTTAATTATACAATATATTTTAAAAAATAAAAGCAACCTCTAGTTGCACCTATGAATATTGACAATATAAACAAAACAAAATAAATCTCATTTTTTTAGTGGTTTTGCTAATAAAATTTACTAAATGCATATCACAAAAAAAATGCAACCAATTAAGGTTACATTTAGTCCTTTAATGGCGACCCGGAAGGGATTCGAACCCCCGACCGACGGCTTAGGAAGCCGAATAGTCACATTTTTAATTAGTTTCTACTAAGTTACCATGCAAGTCTTCCTTGTTCTTCAATAACTTGTCCATCATAAAAGATAAACCTACTAAAATTATCTCCATAATCTACTAAGAATCCTACATACGTAGTTCATCACAAAATGACGAATGTGCGGGGGTTTATTCGTCCATTTCTAGCAAATATTATATATATATTATTTTCTGTGTAAGCCTACCGTTAAATTACTGTCAAGAGATACTCTTAAATAATATAAAACGACAAAAAAAACTTTTGTTAAAAATATATAAATAGACAAATAAAAGGAAGCAGTTTTGAACTGCTTCTTTGTATATTTTAATATAAATTTGTCTCCAGCTGTTAATACTTCAAATTAATATACTTTTAATCTGTCTTTAGTTTTTTTATATACAATTACATATTCATTATTCATTGATGATATTTCAGTATTATCAACTTTTATTACTCTAGGTGTTCTTTTCCTTTGTATTTCTCTACTATATTCGTTTATGAATTCTAGACCCTTAATGTTAAAAACATCTTTAGTGATTCTAGTTAAGTCAATCAATATTTTATCAACAGTTCTATTACCGAGAGTTAAAATCAGATGACCACTAGTTATCCTTATTGCTTGATAAAGAAAGTCAAAGTAATCTCTCATAAACGATTTCACTTTCTTTACCTTGTCTTCGTTGATATTAGAAATATAGGGTTCAACAATTTTATATTCCTCTTCAGTTAAAGCTTTATTTCTTAAATGTCCACCTAGACTTTTCGAATCTATTATTGAATAATTTTCTAGTTCCCATCCTTCTAAATCTAAATCGTCTGCATTAATCCAGAATAATACTAATGATGAAAACTGTCCATATGGAACTGTGGTGTGATTATCCCCATAAGGTGGACTAGTAATAAGAATATCAAAGAAATCATCATTGAAAACATCAAGATATTGGATAGAATCATTTTTTGCAAGTTCTTTGTAATTGTAGTTGTTACAATAGAATTTTTTGCCTTCCTGAAGAGATTTAATATAATGTTCCTCTATTTTCTCACTATTAATGTTATCGATTTTATCGGAGGGTTTCATGTGTAATTTATATGTTGAAGATCTTGTGTTCGAGAATTTCCTTACTAGATTTGAAAATATAACCCAAAAGAACTTTCTATCTAAATTGTCTTTTTCAAGATTAATAGCTGCTCTTATTTTTGATAACGTCTTTATAACATCTTGCCTATACCATTTTTCTATATTTTCGAAATGATGAATCTCAAAGTTCATATCACTATTTAATCGCTTAATTAATTGATTAATACTATTATTAATGTTTTTAGATGTCCCATCTAATTTTGTTTGGGTTATCAACTTTGCAAAGGGATTAATGTCACATCCATAAATTTGAACTTTTCTTGATATATTAGCGACTTCATAAAGGGATGTTCCAGAACCATAAAATGGATCTATTATTTTTGTTCCCATTTGGGTGTCAACATACTGAAGCAAAATATCCTTTTGTGCCGGTGCAATCATTGTAGCTGGATATAGTACAGTCCCATGAATGTCACTTTTTTTGTTATATTCTTGATAAGAAATATCCATCATTTATTTTTCCTTTCAAAGAGGGTTAATATATATATTACAATATTCTGGCATAAATTAACAGGATAATCTGTTGATTGTATAAATATTATTTAATTAGACAGTTTTTCATTAACAAAATCATTAATTAATATTTCATTTACGATTACTACAAAAAAAGCTATATGTTTTCCTAAGTCTTCAATATCGCTTTCACTTATGTGCATAGTTGAGCTATGAGTCGCTAAATTAGATTTTCTAACAGCATCACCAAATGCAGCTGTTGGTTTTGTCCCACTACTAATAAGTAGTTTATTTTTTAAAGCTTCAATAGATATACTTGTATTATTGGCTATGCTTTCCCTTATATCTTTATCGTTGATAAGGTTTATAACTTTATTCACTGCAACCTCTAAGTTTTTTGAGTATTTATCTTCATTAGGGAGTATTGAATTTCTAATTAATACTTGTATTGATAAGTCAAAAATAGTTCTTAAAGAGCAAGCTAGAACTTCTCTTTTATCATCTTTTTTAATTGAATCATTTTGATATAACATATTAATTTGATTAATGAGTTTTGATACAAAATAATCATATGTTATTTTATAATCCGGTCTAGTGTACAATGGTAATAAGTAGTTTTCACCTGTTTCAGCTACCAAGGGTTCTTCGGATTTATCAAATCTTATTTTTAGTGGTTCATTATGTGGACCGGTAATAGGATCGTTATACGAAAATACAATTTCTACTTCTTGTTTACTGTCTATACCGCGTAAAATTTTATTGCTTGAGTTTACTCCATTTATTAAAACTTTTATTTCATCTTTAATATTTTCAAGTTTACTATTCCTTGCATCTTCAACATAAGTCATTAAATCAATTTGTTGACTAGGTATAGCCATTATATCAAAACTCTTTATTAGTTTTATTCTAACGGGAAAAGTTTCATCCTTTTTCAATTTAGGAAGAGTATACGTTCCTAAATTATGTTTCATGAATTTGAAAGTGATTTTTTTGTTGTTAATTGAGGTACTTATTAAACTTGAATGCTTAAACGAGGGATTTATACAAAATGATTTTATTGCAGTAATGTTGTCTTCATATGAATCACCTGGTAAAGATGGCATACCTTCAGGATAATTCTTTATGATTTTGTCTTTTTTAACTAATCCAAATTTATTCTCAGAACCCTTTGTCTGTATTTCAATATTAATTCTCTGTAAGAAATGAATTAATTCGTTTGAAAAAGAGTTATCTACTAATTTTGTTCTTTCAGCATTAAATTCTAATTCAGAATTTGTACTATATATATTAATGTATCCTGCAATTTGAGGTAAAACAATAGCACTCCTTATAGATCTTGTAATGCTTGGATTAAAAAGTTCATGAGATTGAAAAAGATTGTTATTAATATATACTAGTGGAGCAATAAACCTATCGTTTGATGTTCTAAAGATAAATAAAGGATCTGCCTCTTCTACGGAGGTACCTTTTAAGTCATAAATTGTTAAGCACAAGTCTATTTCAAACTTATTTGATTCTTTTATAAATTCCGATTCGAATAACTCAATACTATTTTGACTGAATATAATTTTTCCAATCTTTGAATCATATTTTACAGTGTAAATTATTTTGTCTGAGAATTCTTCGTTATATGTATTCACTTCATTAGTGCTGGATATAATTTCATTGTTTATATTTAGATTGATAGACATACTTTTGTCTGAAAACGAATTTAGGATTTTTTCAGAATTTTCTTGATTTTCAAAAGTCCTTAAAAATTCTTTTTCAGTTTTTTCTGTCATAGCAATTCTTATAAATGTGTAATTTTTAACATTATTAACATTTTCTTCTTCAATTTTAAATCGTTTGTCAGATGCATTATCTTGTAGTTCTATTTCACGTATATTCATTGAAAAGAGTCTTTTAACATTATTATTAACACTTTCCCAATAAGCTTCTTCTCCAAACTTAAATACTGATAAAAAACCTAAGCCTTTTGACCCTTGAGTAATTCTACCACATTTGTTTTTATGTCCATATTTTTTTGAGCTCTTGGATACAGAAAGAAGAGTAGTGATACCTTTTTTATCCATGCCTTCTCCATCATCTCTAATTATTAACGAGTTACTTTCGCTAGAATAGATTATTTCAACCTTTTTTGCACAAGCATCATAGGCATTTTTTAGTAACTCATTTAAGGCAATATACATGTTTGGTAATTTTTCAGATACCTCTTTTAATATTTGACCAGAAATCTTTAATTGTTCTTCATAATAACTCATAAAATACCTCCATTATTCATTTTACTACAAATGGATATATATTTATATAGGTTTGAAAGTATTTTAATTAAATTCTAAAGTTAAATCAGTCAAAGTTGATATCCTAGTATCGTAATAAGTCTGCATCGATAGTTATTGTCTGGAATCAACAATAATATTTAGCCTGAGCGCTAATACTATTCTGTTTGTAAAGTAATAGCCCATGAACATTGTGTTCATGGGCTATAACATTTGATATATTATGTAAATATTGATGTTTTCTACTTTATGAAAATATGATATTGCTCTTCTGAAATAAAATCAACAATCAATTCTTCATTAAATTCAGTATGTTGGATTCATTATTATATAATAGTTTCATTAATTGTTTCTCCTTTAGTCAAAAATAGTTCTACCTTTTATAGTTAAGAAAAGTATATTAAGTTCAATACGTTGTTCATTGCAATTCTCAATTTTTTTATTAAAAAGTTCTAGATTTTCTATATATTCGTTGTCTTCTTTTGATTTAATTTTATCTGATCCGTATAACGAGTATAGTAATAAAGAGGATGCAATAACTTTCATATGTTCAGTAGCATATTTGATAAGTTTTGAATAATATTGTGGGGGAAAAATGGATTGAGACAACTCAACTACTTTAACAAACTCATTATGAAAGTCAAAAGCTTCTTTAAGAGTTTTGTCTAATTGTTTAATTATACCATCTTCTCTTTTTATGAGCTTTTCAAAATTATAATGATGAATATTAGATAGTTTCTCATTATATTCTGTTTGAGTTTGTGCTGTCTTAATAATATTTTGATATGCTTCGTATTGCTTTTCGTGATTATATTTTACTATTTCAGATTTTAACTTAATTTCTTCTATATCTTTATTATTTTTTGACGTGTTTTTTTGTAGTAAAAAAAAGCTAATTACTGTCCAAACTAATACTAAAGTTGTTAGTAAATATGATACTCCGTAGTCTGTGAACCAATTTAGAAACATATTACTCTCCTTTTATTTATTCTTCATATTTTTAATAAATATCTATGCAGCCCCTAAGTTATATCTGATTACTAGCTAGATAATTTATGAAAGCTGAACATGATACAAGCATGTACTGGGCTTCCGCTAAAGTGTGAATAGAATCCAGACCATAACTATGTCTAATTCCATCTTGATCACTAGTATATCCATATAAAGAAGTGAAAGCATTCTTAAGAGCTGGATGAATAGTGATCTTATTTTCTAATAGCGATAAAGCCTTTCCTAGTGTAACTTTCGATTCAGCAATTTCATTACATGCTGATTCTACTGCTAAAATACAATCTTTCATCCCATTTGCAAAATCGGGTTTATCTCTATTGAAGATTAAGTTAATAGCATTAGATATAAACACGTGTGCTTTGTTAAAAGGTGATTGTAATGCTTTGTTAACTTCCTCTAGTTCAATTTTAGAGACGATATTAGTGAATTTTCCATTTATCATTCTATAACCTACAAACTCATGTTCAAAAATACCATTAATTGAAGAAACTAGATTAATGTCATGGAAATCCGAATAATAGTAATTATCTGAAATAATATAACCAATCAATGGTTCGAAATAAGAAAGAATTTCTGAGTAATTCCATGATTCACTAATACAACGATTAACGTTCATTCTTACAAAATCTCTACCTTTATATTGATTAATTGGTAGAACAAATATTTCTGTATAAATGTATTCAGCAATTTCATAATTTGAGTATACTGATTTAGCAAATATTATTTCATTAAAATTAATCAATCTAGATCTGACTCTTTCATTAAAACTTTCTAATTGAACAGTATCATCAATTTTATCTATATTCTCTCTATCTGAAAATGTTCCTCTTTTTCTTGGTACATAATCCATAGTATCTTCTCCTTCTTTTTACTAACAAAAGTTGGTAAACCTCACTCTTTGTAAAATTTGTTTTGATTAATTTACTTTTTCTCTCTATACTTAAACAGCTCAAAATTAACTGTTTTCGGATATTTTTTAAAATTGTTTCTAGTTAAATTTTTTACGTTGTTATATTTCATTGACTAAGTAACTTCATTTAATTGCTTTTTTTTACCTGTTTAAGCTTTTGAAAATAACATATACCAATATTCATTATAGAACTAATATATGTATTTGTAAATGGGTTGAATTAAAAACCTTATCTAAAATATGTCCTATCTTCCTCTACACATAAAAAGATGCTAGCATTATGAACTACTAAATTCTATTCTTTTTTAAAGTGCCAACTATATGTGTTCGCTATAATTTGCTGGTTGTTTATTTACAACTTTATTAATTTGTTGTAAATTAAATTATACTACTATAATTGCGTAAAAAACTCTCTATAAGTCTTCATAAGTGGAGACAGACATTTGCCACTAGGTTTGTTAAAAAGAATGGTAACATGGAGGTTTTAAGGCAAATAATGGGACATACTAGCTTAAGAACTACACAAAAGTATTTACAAATTGATAAAGACGTTTTACATAAAGAATATTTAAGAGTTTCTAGTATTAACTGAACAACGGCCGTGCAATGAACAACGGCCTAGATTAAAATAAATGAGATTTTAGTAAAAAAAAAGCAACCAATTAAGGTTACATTTAGTCCTTTAATGGCGACCCGGAAGGGATTCGAACCCCCGACCGACGGCTTAGGAAGCCGTTGCTCTATCCTGCTGAGCTACCGGGTCACGCTAAATAAAAAAGCCAGTTACACTGGCTTAATAAACAAATGGCGACCCGGAAGGGATTCGAACCCCCGACCGACGCCTTAGAAGGGCGTTGCTCTATCCTGCTGAGCTACCGGGTCAGCACATAATATTATAATATGTTAAAGCCAGTTTGTAAAGAAAAAATTACTATTTTTTTCTTTTTTTTATAATTATTTAAATGCAGTGCTATTTTTTGAATTTTAACTCGATTGCTTCTTTCACTATTTTAGGTACAAAAGCAGATACATCTCCGCCAAAATGAGCTAATTCTCTAACTGATGAAGAAGACAAAAATACATACTTTCCTTCTGTCATTAAGAATACAGTATCAATATCAGCGCTAAGCGATCTATTAAAACTAGTTTGTTGGAATTCATAGTCATAATCTGTTACTGCACGCAATCCTCTAAGAATATGGCTAGCGCCTAATTGCTTACAGTGTTCAACAGTTAAAATATTACTAGTAACTACTTCAATGTTATCATAGTCTTTTACAACTTCAGAAACTAAATCAACTCGTTCTTTCACGGTAAATAAAGGATCTTTTTGCGGGTTAGATGATATAGACACATATAACTTATCAAAAAGTTTCGCTCCTCTTACTATAATATCTAAATGACCAAAGGTAATTGGATCAAATGTTCCTGGATAATATCCTATTTTCATAATCATTCCTCCATTGTATAAAAACCAAATAAGGTATTGCCAAATGATTTTTCTTTATACTTAACTATATTCTCTAGTTTTTCAGGTAAAACAGTAGTCTTATTAGCTTCAAATACAATTATACCACCATCTTTAAGTAAATGTCTAGTCACAATTATTTTTAATATTTCCTCATATTCTAGTAAAGCATATGGAGGATCTACTAAGATAACATCATAGGTATTTTCTGTGGTATATAAAAACCGAAAAGCATCAAGATTTAATATCTTATAGTTTTTCTTTTCATTGAGTAGTAAGAGGTTAGCTTTTATGGTTCTACAAGCTAATAAACTGTTATCTACGAAATCAACATATCCTGAACCTCTACTGATAGCCTCAATCCCTAAAGCGCCGCTACCGGCGAATAAATCCAGAAATGTTTCACCATCAAAATATTGTCCTATGATATTGAATAAGGCTTCTTTATTTCTATCTGTGGTAGGTCTTGTATCTTTTGTATCTACTTGATTAATTTTACGGGAACGATGTGTTCCACCCACAACTCTTAACATATGCTAATCCTTCCATATAAAAATACTTAATTACTTGGAAACCACTCTGGCAGACTTCTATACAGTCTACGTGGGTATCTCATACTATATCTTTAGGATTCCCATTTTAACTTAAATAAATAAGCTGACAGGTTTTCAACACGGATATAGCCTCAATTCCCAAAATGTTCATGGAGTCGCGGGTGAGTGATTTCCAACTAACTAAGTATAGTTTTATTATAAAGGACAAAAGATAAAATGTCAACCGAACTAGCCATTTTTTTAAATAAGAAATATATGGAATGTTTTGTTATAATTATGAATTTAAAAATAAAAAAAAGAGCTTGAAAATTCAAGCTCTAATCATTTATTTATTTTCTTGGATTCTTAATATTTGCATGTGCAGCAGCTAATCTAGCTATTGGAACTCTAAATGGTGAACATGATACGTAAGATAATCCGATTTCATGGCAGAATTCAACTGATTCAGGATCCCCACCGTGTTCTCCACAGATACCTATTTTCATATCAGGTCTAACTAATCTACCTTGTTCAGTAGCAAGTTTCATTAATTTTCCAACACCTTTTTGGTCAACATGAGCAAATGGGTCAACTACAAAGATTTTCTTGTCGTAGTAGTCAGCTAAGAATGTTCCAGCATCATCTCTTGAGAAACCGAAAGTCATTTGAGTTAAGTCGTTAGTACCAAAACTAAAGAATTCAGCTTCCGTTGCAATTTCGTCAGCTAATAAAGCAGCACGAGGAATTTCAATCATCGTACCTACAGAGTAGTCTAATTTAACTCCTGCTTCTTTGATAATAGCATCAGCAGTTGCTACAACGATTTCTTTTACATATTTTAATTCTTTGATTTCTCCAACAAGAGGAATCATGATTTCAGGAACTACATTCATTCCTTCTTTATTTACTTCTAAAGCAGCTTGAATTACTGCAGTTGTTTGCATAATAGCAATTTCAGGATATGTGATTGATAAACGAACACCACGATGTCCTAACATTGGGTTAGATTCTTTTAAACTTTCAACTGTATGTTTAAGTTCTTCGAATGTTAATCCCATTTCCTTAGCTAATTCTTTGATTTCTGCATCTTCATGAGGTAAGAATTCATGTAATGGTGGATCTAAGAATCTAATTGTAACTGGGTAACCTTTCATTGCTTTATATAAACCTACGAAATCTTCTTTTTGCATAGGAAGAATTTTATTTAATGCTGCAGCTCTCTCTTCAGGAGTTTTAGAAACGATCATTTGTCTAAATGGTCCGATTCTTTCAGCTTCGAAGAACATATGTTCTGTTCTACATAAACCAATACCTTCCGCACCAAAGTCATAAGCAACAGCAGCGTCTTTTGGATTGTCAGCGTTCGTTCTTACTTTTAATGCTCTGTATTTGTCAGCCCATTTCATTAATTTTGCGAAATCTCCAGAAACGGAAGCTTCAACAGTTTTAATTTTGGCACCGTATACTTTACCAGTAGATCCATCTAATGAAATATATTCACCTTCTGCAAATGAATGTCCATTAACAGAGAAAGTCTTTGTTTTTTCATTAACTTTAACATCACCAGCACCAGCTACACAGCAAGTACCCATACCACGTGCAACAACAGCAGCATGTGAAGTCATTCCACCACGGCTAGTTAATACACCAGCAGACACAGCCATACCTTCGATATCTTCAGTAGTAGTTTCTTCTCTTACTAAGATAACAGGAAGACCGTCTTTTGACATTTCAGCAGCTCTAGCAGCAGTAAATACTACTCTACCAGTTGCAGCACCAGGAGATGCATTTAAACCTTGAGTAATTACTTCAGCAGCTTCTAAAGCATCTGTATCAAATTGAGGATGTAGTAATGAGTCTAAAGCTTTTGGTTCCACTTTTAGAATTGCTTCTTCTTCAGTTAATAAACCTTCTTCAACCATGTCAATAGCAATTTTTAAAGCTGCTTGAGCTGTTCTTTTACCATTTCTAGTTTGTAAGATATATAATTCTCCTCTTTCAATTGTGAATTCCATATCTTGCATATCTTTATAATGTTTTTCTAATTTGTCTGAGATAGCTCTGAATTGTTTGTAAATAGCAGGGTTATCTTTCTTTAATTCAGAAATAGGTTTTGGCGTTCTTACACCAGCAACAACGTCTTCACCTTGTGCATTGAATAAGTACTCTCCAAAGAATTTGTTTTCTCCTGTAGCTGGGTTTCTTGTAAATGCAACACCAGTACCTGAAGTTTCACCCATGTTTCCGAAAACCATAGATTGAATATTAACAGCAGTTCCCCATTCGTAAGGAATGTTGTTCATTCTTCTGTAGTAGTTAGCTCTTGGGTTATCCCATGATCTAAATACAGCTTCTACTGAAGCGATTAATTGTTCTTTTGGATCTTGTGGGAAATCTTCACCAAGTAATTCAGCGTATTTAGCTTTAAAGCTAGCAACGATTTCTTTTAGGTCATTGGCAGTTAAATCAGTATCTTGTTCGATTCCTCTTTCTTCTTTTTTAGCATCATAGATTTCATCGAAGTTTGATTTTGGTAATTCCATAACAACATCCGCAAACATTGTAATGAATCTACGGTATGAATCATAAGCAAAACGAGGGTTGTCAGTGATTTTTGCTAAGCCCTCAACAGCTACGTCGTTTAAACCAAGGTTAAGAATTGTATCCATCATCCCAGGCATTGAAGTTCTAGCACCAGATCTTACTGATACTAAAAACGGATTTTCGTTGTCTCCGAAAGTCTTTCCAGTTACTTTTTCTGTTTCATGAAGTGCTTCTAAGATTTGTTGTACAATTGTTTCGTTAATTTGTTTTCCATCTTCGTAGTATTTTGTACAAGCTTCTGTCGAAACTGTAAATCCTTGAGGTACAGGCATACCAAGATTAGTCATTTCTCCAAGGTTAGCTCCCTTACCTCCGAGAAGGTTCTTCATTGATTGGTCTGCTTCTTTAAATAAATAAACATACTTTGTCATATTTTGTTTCCTTTCTTAAATTCATATATATATTATAAAAATCCAATAAAATTATATCATACTCTAAAGAAAATATAAAGAAAATTACACATAAAAAAGAGGCTAATACACCTCAAATTTTATGAAAAGGCTTTCTGCCATTTTATTTACGAGCATAAAGGCCGAGATTGCAAGCAATAAGTTAAATGTAGATACTAATAATACTGCTATCTCAAAGCTCATGGATTTTGTTATAAAGTAGTATAAGAAACCATTTGCAATTAAAAAGAACCAAGAACCAAACATACCTAGTAGTGCTCCAGCACTTTGCTTCACGATTTGAGTTGGATTTCGCCAGTCAAACTTTGGAACGAATAAGTTAATTAAAGAACCAAAGCATGTTGTTAATAAAGATAAACTAATAGCGAATAGCATCATAAGAACTGTCTTTAACAAAGTTATTTCCATTGAATAAGATAATAGAACTATCGCAACTAAAGCAACAGGTAATGCAAGTAATATATTAAATAACATCTTTCCATGCATCACAGTTTGTGGTTTTATTGGTAGTGATTTTAAAATCCAAAAATTCTTTCCTTCTAATGATAAGGAGATAGCGGTTGAATATACCATAGACATACAGAATCCTATAACAATAAGAACCATAGCTTCTATCTCAAAACCTAAGCCACCGATTTCACTGATAAAGAGTCCAATATCTTCTTTAAAGAATAAACTCGCTATTGCTAAAACAAACAACATAACAACACCCATACCAACATTTAAGGCGTAAATTGGGATGTTTACGAATTTCTTTGCTTCTTTCACCGCTATGCTTGTTACAATAGAACGTTGCTTAGAAACAGCTTTTTTATTATTCTTTCTCGTAAGTTTTGTTAAGCCTCTTTGATTTGTTTTTCGAACCAATCCCTGTATAAAATATATAAAACCAGCGAACAAGCCGATATTAAATACCAATAGTAAGAATAAATCAAGAATACTTTTAGTCGCTACTGCTTCTGTAAACCATTTGACTGGTGGATAGTATTTACTAATAGAATCCATAAAGTCTTGTTGGTTTAAGAACGGATTGACACTACTTAAAGAATTAAAACTAAATGATAAATACATAATTCCTAAGAATAAAACAAATAGTAAAACAATATTAATCAGGTTATTCTTTCTAAACCTTGAAGAAATTTGTGAGATCAATAAAGAAAAGAAAGAAAATACTATCGTTGGAATTAAAGGGATTGTGATAAATCCGATTAAAAAGATAATAAAACTAAATACATTAAATCCTCCATGGTAAAAATAAGAGAACATAATAGGCGCAAGGAATACAAAGGTACTTAAATAGATAAAAATAAGCATGACAGTAAGCTTAGCCGCTAACACAGTTCTTGGTTTAATCGGCAATGGTTCTAATAACTCATAATCTTTATAGTTGAAGATATAACCATTTGCTCTAAATATAACAAACATCATCGTCAAAATTGTGCTATACATGAAAGCATAAACAAGCAATAAGTCAATCGCTCCCATTTGATTAAAGATATCTCCTAAATTAAAGAATATATAACCAAATGTTCCAACAAAAGCTCCAATCATATAGATTAGTAAGAAAGCTATCAGTATTGCTTTACCAACACTCATCTTTTTATTTTTACCTAACATTTTTTTTAGATCAAAATTTTCTTTAAAGAAAACTTTTAAAAGTTTTTTATACATTGTCATTCTTTAAGCAACTCCAAGAAAATCTCTTCTAATGATTCATCTTTAATTACTTCATGAGTTAAGCCGTTCGCAACTATTTTTCCTTGCTGAATAATCGCAACTTTAGTACATAACTTTTCTGCTACTTCTAAAACATGAGTAGAGAAGAAAATAAGCGAGCCGTTTGCACAAAGTTCTTTAAATACTTCTTTTAGCAAATAACTAGCCTTAGGATCTAAACCAACAAATGGTTCATCCAATAACATCACCTTAGGTTCATGAATAAGCGCAGACATAATTACTATCTTTTGTTTCATCCCATGTGAATAAGAAGAAATAGGATTATTTAATACATCCTTAATTTCAAACATTTCTGCGTATTTATCGATTAATTCTTGACGTTTATCTTTCCTAACATCAAAAACGTCTCCAATGAAATCTAAATATTGAATACCAGATAAGGTTTCATAGATATCTGGATTATCAGGTATATAAGCGATTAATCTTTTAGCAGCCAATGGATTTTCTTTAATTGAATGTCCAAATACTTTGATTTCTCCCTCATCAAAATTAATGATACCAGCTATTGATTTTAACAAAGTTGTCTTACCAGCTCCATTATGTCCAATAAAGCCATAAATATCACCAGGTAAAATATCCAGTGAAATATTATTGCAAGCTTTAGTTTTGTTATTGTAAGTCTTTGATACATTTGTAATTTTAAGCATAATATACCCCTTTAAATTCATTATATCATAAGCTACGGTAGTAGTCAATAATCTAAAATAATTTAAAATAATAAAAAACTAATTTATATAAAAAAAGCGGATTATCTCCGCTTTTTAACTATTTTAAAGTAGTACCTGAATAAATGATATTATCTTTTACTGCTTTTAAGTTTGAGCTTCTAAAAATACGGCAATTTCTACCGATAACCATGTTTTTAGGAACAGTTAAACCTTTACCAATAACGGTAATACCTTCACTAAGTAGTTCTGGTCTTTCTACATTCGGTGTATAATCTTCACCAAATCCTACCATTGCGTTTTCTTCTATTGTTGAGTGTTTATCAATAATACAATGATCTACTATCGCTCCCGCTTTAATCACAACATCATTTAAGATAATTGAATTGGTAACGGTAGCTAATGGATGGATAATAACTCCAGGACTTAATACACATCTTTCAACCTTACCAGCTACTATTGAACCGTTTGATAATAAAGATTGTTTAATCGAAGCTTTAGAGCCAACTTTAACCGCTGGTTTTTCTTCTGAACGAGTATATATCTTCCAGTCTTTATCGTACATGTCTAATTGTATTTTATCTACTGTTTCAATTAGTTGTAAAGAAGTTTCTAAATAAGAATCATAAGTTCCGACATCTTTCCAATAACCATAGAATTTATAAGCAAAAACTGGATCTTTTCCAATCATGCTAGGAATGATATGTTTCCCAAAGTCTAGATCATCAATTGAATTGTTTTCAATCATAGACATTAATTTATCTTTATTAAACACATAAATACCCATTGATGCTAAGGTAAGATCGGTTTTCTTTGGCTTTTCAACGAATTCAGTTACTCTTAACTCTGCATCAGTAGCTAACATACCAAAACGATACGCTTCTTTTGGTTCAATAACATTACAACCAACTGTTAACTCTGCTTGTGTTTCTAAATGTTGTCTAATCATCTTACGGTAATCCATTTTGTAAATATGATCCCCTGATAAAACTAAGACTAAATCTGGATTCACTTGATTGATATAATGCAAGTTCTTTCTAACAGCGTCCGCAGTACCTTTATACCATTCGTTATGTGGTTGTAGTAAGGTTACTTTAGAATCTCTTCTATCTAAGTCCCATGGTTTACCAGAACCAATGTGATCGTTTAAAGAAAACGGTAAATACTGAGTTAAAATAGCGATGTCATAAATATGTGAGTTGGTACAATTCGATAAAGTAAAATCAATGATTCGATATTTTCCAGCAAAGGGTACAGCTGGTTTTACTCTGTTTTCAGATAGAATATCTAATCTAGATCCCCTACCACCTGCTAATATTAGCGCTAATACTTTCATATTTCCTCCTATTTTTTTAGTAAGTTTTTATAAAGTGCTCTATATGCTTTCGCTGACTGAGTCCATGAAAAATCAGAATCCATCGCGTTTTGAACTAAAAGATCCCATGAATCTGGGTTGTGATAGTAAAGATGTAATGCATAACGTAATACATGCATCATATCATGGGCGTTAAAGTTTTGAAAACTAAAGCCGTTCCCTACTTTATCGTATTCATTATATGGTTTGATGGTATCAACTAAACCACCAGTTTCTCTAACAATTGGAATGGTTCCATATTTTAATGCGATAATTTGACCTAATCCACATGGTTCGAATTTAGATGGCATTAAGAAGATATCACAGCCAGCATAGATCATATGGGCAATTCGATTAGAATAACCAATATAAACACTTACCTTGTCTGGAAATCTAGCTTCTAAGCCGATAAAATAATCTTCATACTCTTTATTACCAGAACCGAGTACAATAAAATTAAAATCATCAATTTCTAACATTTCATCAAAAACTCTTTTGATTAAATCAATTCCTTTTTGACTAACAAGTCTTGAGACGATTCCCACAGTAGGTTTTTCAGGGTCTAAGGAAGCATTCAACTCTTTGAAAAGTGTCTTCTTATTCGCTAATTTTCCTTCCTTTACTGTTTCTTTATTGTATTTCTTGAAAATATGTTTATCCGATTCAGGATTGAATTCTTTATAATCAAGACCATTTAATATACCAACTAAATCGTCTCCTTTTTGTTTCAGTAAATTTTGCATACCATAGCCAAAATAATCTGTTAAGATTTCTTTTGCATAAGTTTTAGAAACAGTGGTAATCATATCTGCATTTACGATTCCAGCCTTTAAGAAGTTCATCGAGCCTTCAAACTCTAATTTAGAATCATAGCTGATATTAAAGATACCAAAATCTTCTAATGGGAATATACCTTGATAAGCTAAATTGTGTATGGTTAATACAGTCTTCGCTTTGATACTTTGATATTTCACTTTTAATAGTAAAGGAATCATTGCTGTATGCCAGTCATGAACATGAATGATATCCACTTCTAATTTAAGTTGTTTAATTGCTTCTAAAACAGCTAATTGATAAAAGGCAAACCTTTTAGATTCATCTGAGTAATCATAAACATTGTCTCTTGAGCCGAAATAGAATTCATTATCAATAAAATAATATAGCATATTTGATCTTTTTAATTGTTTCACGCCCACATAACAATTTAAATCATCACCAAAAGGCATTGTGAAATTGATTACATCTTCTGCGCTTTTCTTAAATTTATTCGGGATTGATTTGTAAAAGGGTAAAAATACCGAAACATCACACCCACGAAGTCTTTTTAATTCTCCAGGTAAGGTTCCAACTACATCTGCTAAGCCACCTATTTTAATAAATGGACTACATTCTGCACTAACATGTATATAATTGTACATAGAAATACCTCCTATAATTTATTATATCAAAATATCCAATCATATGCTATCTTTAGTATTAAACTTTAAAAAATTACCCTGCGATATTGACAAGATTATATAATCTGTTTCCATCAAGACCAATAAGACTAAAAGCCCTGTTAATGGTAATTCATGTGCTGGGAATAATTCTTTAGAAATAATTAAGAATAATATCGAACTAACAAAAGCAAAAGCGATTAAACCTTTTCTTAATAAATTCATTGGCAAACTAGATAAAGCTAATATCAACCAGTAAGCAAAACTAACAGATAAAATGCTTATCGTTGTAATTTGAATGCTGGTAAAATTAAAGAAATAATCTGAGAATAACATTACCGCTAACACGTTTAGCAGCAACAGAATTGAATTAGGAACAATTTTTTTCATAATATTCTTAAAGAATTTACCTTTAAACATCTTCGTATGTGATTCTAAAGCCAAGAAGAATGTTGGTATACCAACAATAAAGGTTTCAATCACAAACATATGGATTGGTTCAAATGGATAACTCTTCGCTAATAATAGAACTGATATGGTTAATAAGATAGTAAACAAAGTCTTTGTTAGGAATAAAATAGATGTTTTTTCTAAGTTACATACAATTTGTCTTCCTTCTTTTACGACTTTCGGTAAGTTAGAAAAATCATCATCTAATAAAACGATATGGCTGATGTTTCTTGTTGCTTCCGTCGCTGAACGAAGCGAAACAGAAACATCTGCTTGTTTTAACGCTAAGATATCATTCACACCATCACCAATCATACAAACCTTATGATTGTTATCTTGAAGAGCGATAACTAGGGTTTTCTTTTGCTCTGGTGTAACACGGCCAAATACATTATATTCATTTGCAATTCTCTCTATATCATCATCATGAACGGTATCCATTGATATGTACTTATCAGCACCCATTACTCCTGCTCTTCTAGAGACTTCTGAAACAGTTAAAGCATTATCCCCACTGATCACCTTTACAGTAACATTTGATTCAATAAACTTTTGAATCGTAGCTGGTGCATTTTCTCTTATCGTATCATTAATAACAATTAAAGCAATTCCTCTTGCTTTTCCGCTAAATTTTTCTTTTACAATTTTATCTATTTCAGCAAGTAATAACACACGTTTCCCTTGTTTTGCATATGCTTCTACTAATTCTTTTATCAACTTGTATTGTCCACGATAAATAATCTCAGGAGCGCCTAAAACAAAGCCTCCTATTCTTAAGTTCACTAAGGAATACTTGTTCGCTGAGTTAAAGTGAATCACTTTCGTTGCTTTAATTCTCTCTTCTTTTTCAAAATAATCATTTAACGCTTTGGCAGTTTGATTATTATCATCTAAAGCAAAATTCATCGAAGCTACGATATTCTTAATATCTGATCTTCTGTATTTATGCTCTGAAAACTGATGCAATAAAACAAAATCATCTACTTTCATCGTTCCATCGGTTATCGTACCTGTTTTATCTAAACACAATACATCCACTCTCGCGATTGTTTCAATTGAATATAATTCTTGAACTAAGGTATTAGATTTTCCTAGTTTAATAACGGAAGCTGCGAACGTCATCGTTGTCAGTAATACAAGACCACTCGGCACCATCGCTACCATAGAACCAGCCATTTTGGTTACAGCATTTTTAAATTCCACCGAATTGGCTATAAAATCAGGTATATAATCATAAGCTACAACTGAATTATTATAGATATTATAGAAAGTCATTAACCCAAATGGAATAATGATAATCCCAACAAATTTTAGAATCCACTTTAAGGTATCTAATATCACTGAATTTGGTTTATCAAGCGTAGAAGCTTCCATTCTTAGGGTGTCAATATAGTTATCTTCTCCAACAGCCATTACTTTACAATAAGCTTGTCCACTAATAACATAACTTCCTGAGAAGAGTTTGTCTCCGACAATCTTTCTCACCATCTTAGACTCTCCAGTGATGTTTGCTTCACTAACGGATAACTCTCCGTTTTCAACAAAAGAGTCCGCTACAACTTGTTTACCTGCTTTATATAAGACAAGATCATCCAAAACGATATCTTCTATTAAAATTTCAACATGCATTCCTTGTCGAATAACTGTAATTTTACTTTCCTTTATTAAAGAAAGATTTTTAACAGTAGCCCTTGCTTTAAACTCTTGAAAGATTCCAATTCCTGTATTAATAGCCGCAATAATGATAAACCACATATTCAGATATGAGTTCACAATAAAAAGAAGCCCTGCTAGTAATGTTAAAATCATATTGAAAAAAGTGAATAGATTACTACTAATAATCTCCCAATTTGTCTTTAAATTATCTTGTTTTTTAATATTGCATTTACCCAATGTAAACCTTTGATTCACTTCTTCAATATTTAAGCCCATTGGTACGTAAGTTATTCTCGCCATTTTATCACCGCTACTATTATATCAAATATAGTATTGCTTTACAATGGGCCCTTTCCCAAAAAAAAGAACACTAAAATTTTAGTGTTCAAAGATACTGCCCCCAATAAACTCTCTTAGCAGAGAATTATGAGGAACATATTCAGCTTCTATTACATCAAAGTACTTCAAGAATTTAATTAATCTGTTTGATTGTACAAAAAATTCTGACTCAGGCGAGATATCATTCAATGCATCTACAGCGAATTTTTTCAATACTGAAAATTCATAAGTTAATTCTGAATTGAAAATATAATCAGCGTTTTCAATATGAGGATAAATCCATTTGTATTCTCCTCTTCTTACAGAAGCCCACATTTCCAATGTTTTTTCTGGTGAAGTACCACGAAAATTCAAGTCCCTCACGATTCTTCTTAATAATCTAATATCTGTTAAGTTAATTGGACTAATATTATCGATATTTATTTGTGCAAATGGAGAAATATAGATCTTATAGATATAATCACGATAAATCACTCTTGTTAATTGATCATTCAAGGCATGAATGCCCTCAATGATAATTGGTGTCTTAGAATCTAATTTTACTGGTTCTATCCAAGTTCTTGCCTTTGTTTTAAAGTCAAACATTGGTAATCTTACAGCTACTCCATTAACCAAATCCAATAAATTGTTATTAAATAGTTCGATATCTAGTGATTCAATATGTTCTAAGTCTGGTTTATCATGTTCATCCCTTGGAGCTTCCGCTGGATGAAGATAATAATTATCAATTGATATCGTTAAAGGATGAATCCCTATCTCGTTTAGGGTTAATTTTAAACGGTTTGAGAATGTAGTTTTCCCTGAACTAGATGGCCCAGCAATAGCGATAAGTCTGATTTTTTCTTTTTCTTTAATATCTGTAGTTATCTCTTTTAATTGAGAATTATGTCTCTCTTCACACTTATTAACTAAATCTTTAGCTCCACCTTTTTCAATCAACTCATTAATCTTATAAATCATATCACAGTGAAGTTCACTAGCAAATGCTTCTGATTCTTGTAAAATATCAAAGAACTTTGGTGAATCCACAAACTCAGGAATTTCTCCTTTTTCTTCTCTTCTTGGATACTGTACTAAAAAACCATCTTCTAAGAAATGGATTTCATATTCACCAAGGTAGCTAGTAGATGGAACCATATAACCATACATATAGTTACGGTAACCGTAACATTCATATACGTTTACACGTTCCGTACGGTATTTTAATGTGTTATATTTATCCATTTGTCCCATTTTTTTATAGAATCTTTGTGCAGACTCTATAGAAAGTTGTCTTCTCGTAATTGGATAATCCATAGAGATGATTCTTTCTATCTCTTCCACTACTTTATCCAACATTTCTTTTGTTATTTTTGTTTCTAACCCTCTACCATAAATTCCCATAGATATACTATTAGAGAACTTTAACTGTATATCCGGGTAAATTCTTCTGAAAGCCATCGTAATTAAATATCTCATACTTGTTGCGTAAATTCTAGTTGAATCATAAAATGAATAATCTAAAAACTCTACATCAGCGTCTTTACTAACTCTATATGTTAACTCTCTCAAACGATTATTAACTAAGGCAGCGTAAAAGACGCCCTCGTAGTTTTTCGAGAGATCTTCTAGTCTTACATATGAATCGAATTCGTATACATCTTTTCCTACTGTTATTTTGATAATCTCACCTACTCCTAAAAAAAATGAATGTAGTACTATTTTACTATATTTTCTTAGAATTGCAAGCGTTTACAAAATTTCTTTAAAATATATCAGCCTAAATCTTTCAAAAATCAAAAAATATGTAGTATAATATTCTTAAACAAACTTGGAGGGCACTATGTTCTTATCTACTTTTTTTTCGACAACTGGTATGGGAGAAAACACAACAGATTATTTCTACTCTTGGCCGCATTTTCTTTACCTTTTCCTCAATATAGTAGCTTTTATTGGATTATGGTACTTCTTAAAAAAGAAAAACATCGCGACTCAGGACAAAATAATTAATGTTGCTTTAATCTTAATATTGATTTTAAAATATGCTGGTGATATTCTATTTATCTATGAATATTACAATGTAGCACCAATCACAAGTATCTATCCACATCCATTTTGGGATGTAGACACATTCATTTCTTTCCAATTGTGTGGTATCACAAATATCTTATTACCTATTACTATTTGGTTTAAACTAAAAGGCTTAAAAGAGTTTGTGTATGCTTCCTCTATCTTAGGGGGAATCGCAGTGATTTTATTCCCTGTAACCGTACTTTACGGTGATCCTTATGTTATTACCTTGCCAATCATAAGAAGTTCATTTATTCACTTCTTCTTATTGTTTATCCCCTTATTTTTAATTAATCGTGGAGATCATCACTTATCAGGTAAGCGATGGTACCAACTTCTTATTGGAGCTATCATCATCGTTGCTTGGGCAATGTTTGGAAACCTAGTAATCGATATTGGAGACAATAACCTTTACTTAATGGAGAACCCATTCTTTGGTGGACCAATTCCTTTATTAAATTCTTTCCCAGATGGATGGCATAATATTTTCTCTGTAGTACTAGTCATTTTAGGTTTTATTCTAATCTACTACGGAAGCAGACTATTTGAAGAAGACGGACTTAAAAACTTTATTAATAAATTCAAAAAAGGAAAGAAAACATAAAAAAAAAGCAGACATTGTCTGCTTTTATTTTTTTTTACTCTAAAGTATTATATAGTTCAATTAAGCTAGCGATATCTAAATCCACTAGATATTGAAAATCATTTTCTGTTACAAATGTATCAGATTCATTAAATACGTCAATAACTAACACCATCTTCGTTTGTGATATTTGATAACTATTTGCTAACGCAGTTACATCATCAGAACTATCAAAGGCTTTATAGGTAATACCAGGATCTAATCCCTCAGGGATACTTGAATCAACTGTAGGAATATCAGTCATATAATCAACTGAGTCTTGAGCACCTGAAACTACTGAATTAAGTATCGATTCTGAAACAGTTTCACTATGTAAAAATATAGACAGTATTTGAACCTCTGTTATTTCATTAAAAATATCGCCTAATTTAACTTCGGTCTTATAGTCTTCACTGTATACGCCAATAAGCATATAAGCCTCTGATTCAGTGAAATACTCCTTCTCAAGCCCTGTATTATATATATTATGTATTACATCTTCTACCCTTTTATTTTTATATTGTATATCTTCAATAAACTCTAATCCATCTTGATTCGTACCTGAGATAGATACTACTCTATTAAAGACATTTAAATCAACGACGATAGAAGGATTAATATCAATACTTAAAGAAGTTACTGGTTTGACAGATAGATTTATAAATAATCCAATTATAAGGATAAAAACTAAAGACAGTGCTGAAAAAGCCATTTTTCTTGGAAATGGTTTTCTTAGTTGAACATAATCATCTTGAATGAATGAAGCTACTTTAATCTCATTCATTCGATTATTAATATTAAATTGTACTGAATCCTTTAATTCTTTTTTGAATTCATTCAATTTCATTTAATTCACCCTTTTAGTTTTTTTCTCATCTTCCTTAAGGCTTGTTGGTAAGTCCATGTAACAGTCCCTAAGGGTTTATCCAATATTACTGCTATTTCTCTATGCGGCAGATCTTCTACGTTATGCAGCAAAAAGATATTCTTCTCTGTTTCATTTAAAACAGACATTGCTTCTTTGATTTCTTCCTGGTTACTCACTTTATATTCAATAAACTCTTCATAGGAAAAGGTATCAATATCGGTATCCTCAACCTTATATTCACGTTTTCTTTTATTATACATGTTGATTGCTAGGTTTCTAGCAATAGTAAGTATATAAGCTAAAGAGTTCGTTGACTTGTAATCATATAGCTTTTCCAAGAATTTCAGATAAGTATCCTGCATGATATCTTCTGCTAGGGCTTTATCTTTTAGTATTGGTAAAACTAAGAAATATATCTTACGGTAACTAAGTTCATATATTTGATTAAAAGCTTCGCTATCACCAGATTTCAATCTCTTTATTGCTAATTCAAGATTTAAATCCAAGACACTTACCTCCTTTTCTAAGATATATTTTATCATATTGGAGGCATTTATGAAATCTTTTCATTAATATAAACAAATTAAGAGAGCATTTTGTTGGAAAAAAAAAGACAAAATGAATTGTCTTTAAAATTCGTACTTAGCAATCTTGCCATCTTCATCATGAACAACTACAGTAGTTGCGTAGATTAAAGCTTGGATTGTTGCATATGCAATTGCTTCTTTTTGATTATATAAGAACTTCTCTATTTCATCCTTACCTTCTCTTTTTACATACCAACGCTTGTCTTCTTTACGGAATAGAACATGGTATTTACCAATGTTTTGATTTGCGTAATCATTTAATGGTATGAAATCTCTAATAATTCGATTTAATCTTACTTCAGGATCTCTTGTATCACTATCAAAACTGTCAATATCTTTAAATTTGTCTAATTCTTTAAGTAACTTATCATTTTTCTTTTCTGCTTCATTGCCTTCAAAATCATCGTCGTCATCATCATAAAAATCATTTATATTAGTTCGATCATCATCCACTAGAAATTGAGTTTCTATTTTAGTAGGTGAATTTTCATCCGGTGATAAACTCTCTAAAATGTTAGAGTTCTCGCCTAAGACAAACAAATCTTTCTCTTCTGGTGGAAGCATTTCATCATCCAATCGGGCTTCTTCAGCGCTTTTAAATGATAAAACGTCTTCTTCTTTTTCCAAGTCTTCAATTGTATCATTTTTTAAGTCTTCTTGAGCACGACTACCATTATTAGGCTTAAAGATTATAATATAGGCTAAAATCATTCCTATAATAATACCCATTAAGATAATAAAGAAATCACTATACTCTTCCCAAAATGTCAGAAACATGAGCACCTCTCCTAGAATAATTTAAGTTGTATATTTAAGTCTGGTTTATAGAGGTTAATAATGTCTTTCATAGCGTATAAAACTTTGTTCTTTTTACAAGCTATTACGAAATTCTTCTTAAGCTCTGGTAAGTTCTTACTTTCCCATGTTGTTTTATAGCCAAACTCTTCACGAAATTTAACCATATTTTCTGGGAATTCTATATCTATTATATCATAAAAAGCTTTAATTTTTTTAGAATCAAATTTCAAAGATGCTGATAAATAAATAAAATGAACTCCAGCATTTATAGACAGTTCTAATATCTTTACAAAATCAGCTACTGAATCATTTATTGCTGGAATAATCGGTTTCACTAAAAGGCCAGTAAGAATACCAGCGTTACTACATTTTTGAATAATTTTGATTCCGTTATCGGCTAATAACTCTTTCGATAAGAGTTTTGAATTTATTTCTGTAGTAGCACAAGGTACTGCCACTAAAAGCGGATGTTTCAGTGAAAAAGCTTTTAATAGCTCTAAATCATTCACTATCTTCATTGAAGTAGTTTCTAGATACAGACCCATTTCGTATTTATCTAACAATTCTAATATCTTATCTATTGATTCAATTCCATCATAAAAATCAGGATTGTTTTGAATTCCAATGATAGACCCTTTTTCTTTTGAACTTAATTCTTCTTCTAAAAAATGGTACGTTTCTTTTAAAAAACTGATTGGCTCTTCTTTATAAACAGGGTTTGCATCTAAGGTAGTTGAATAATACTGAAATAAAGGATTTGATCCTTTCAGTATATTCATAAAATAATCCACGCCAAAAAATCTTTTTGGCTGCTTATTCGCTCTTAGTAAATGCAAGTATATATTATCCATTATTTCCCCCTATAAGAATCTCCAAAGTGCTGCCATCAATGTAAAGAATATGATTATAGTCCAGTAATGATACATTGTTAGTTTCTTTGGCTTATGTATATATATATAATCTAATTTCTTAATAAACTTATCTGCTGTCTTTAATTCTACCTCTTTTATGACAACTAAAAAAGGGTATCTTTGATTGTAACTAATATTTTTTCTAGCAATATTCAATTCATCTGCTAGTTTAATCATCTCTTCTAAGGCTTGTGGATATTGCTTACTATATACATTAAAGAAAAAATATCCGTGTCTCTTTCTTTTAATACTAATCAATTTAAGTACAACAAATATGAAAAGAACAATTCCCCAAGTGAGACCTACTGCGAAAAAGTTTTCCGTATCTAAGAATAGAATGGAAACAATTCCTACAATAACTAAAAGTATTGCAATATGAATATCCATAGAAAAATGAAATTTGAAGAAAGTATTTAATGCTACATAACCAAGCATTGCGGTTAGAAGCACTTTTAATATTAAGTCTAATGTCATAATTTCTTGCTCCTAATAAATGGTCTTACTAAGTTTAATAGCTCATCAATAGTAAGTTCTTCGGTGATTTTAAGAACGGTAACAGATACATCTTCTAACCAAGAGAGATGCTGCTTTCTTGAGCGCAAGGTTTCAGGGTTATCTTCGTAGTCACTAACCCACTTCAGAAACTCTAGATGTTGTTTATATAAATCTCCACCTTTAACTATTCTATCACCAAATCGTAGTTTTTCTCTATCAGTAATACGCTTTACTCTAATATCTTTATCTAAATTCATATATAAGAACAAACTAATTTCTTGCTTAAAGCTATCGGCTATTCCAACCAAAGAGCCGGATATTACAGCCGGTTGCTTGTCAGAAAGTTTTGCTTTTATCGATTGCAAGATTTCTTCATTTGAATTTTTTTCTGTAAATGGCGGATCTGTTTTTTTCCAAAGGCAGTCATCAATATCCAGATATTTAATACGGAATTCTTTAGCGATTGCTTTTGCTAAAGTGGTTGAGCCTGACCCTGAGGATCCAAATATATTGATAATATAATTTTTCATAACTCTCCTATTTTGAGAACATTATCTTTTCACTATTAAACATTCTATTTAAAATATAAACAAAGATTGCTAAATACACAAGATTTGCTAAAGCTGTTAGTAGTAAGTAAGTTGGAGCCATTGCTTCAAAAGTTAATATTGCGATTAATGTTTGAACAGTATTATAGATAGGAACCATATACATAAATAGATTTGTATTCGCTCCGTCTCCAAACATGGAAGTCACTGAAACCAATATTGTTAAGATATAAACAGGCGCTATAAAAGAACTAGCTTCTTTCATATTCTTAGCATAAGCAGAGATGACAGCTATCAATCCTACCACTACAAATACAGTAGAAAATAGCACAGCAAGAATCATAAAGTAATCTCCAAAATGATAAATATCAGCTGCATTAAAGTCTCCAAAACTTAACATTTTCGGAAGTGACCCCATAATACCCAAGAATGATGAACAAGCTGAAATCAAGGTTAAAACTGATAAACCTAATATCTTGCCAATCGCTATCTCACGCCTTTTCACAGGAGTAACTAAAAGAGTAGCTATGGTTCCTCTTTCCTTTTCACCAGCAATTGATTCTGGTCCAATTGACATCGCTCCAGAGAATAAGAACATCACAATCAACATCGGTAATAAACTTGATAACATAGTACCAGCTAAATTAGATTCATCAACTGCAGTGCCATCTAAATCAAAAGTAATATATGAAGTGTCTCCCCATAAGTTATAACTTAAAGATGCGCCATAGATATTAATATAATTTGAAAAACGACTTGCAATATCATTTGATGAAATTTGATTTGGATTAGAATACATCATAATGATTGGTTCTTCATCTGTCAATGGGTCAAAATCTAAAATATCACTGTCTATGACAATTAATAAATCCCATTCTTCATTATCTATTTGTTCTTTATAATTATCAATGTCAGCTTCTAGAATAGTAGTAACTGTAATGTGTTCTAGCGTGCCAGGATTCACTACTTCTCCATCTTCATATTCAGTATTATAAGCTATTTCATAAGCTTCATATATTTCTGTGAATTCAGGTGTTGGATTACAGATTGCGATATCATAGACATCATCTTGGAACATTCCTTGCATCGCAGTTCCAATAAACGAATAAATAATAAATATCATAAGACCAGGAAGAATCATCACTGTTATAATAAGACGTTTGTCTTTAATAACTCTGTCCCATTCTTTTTTAAAAATAGTTAAAATATTTTTCATAGAGATTCTCTCCCTTCTACTAAAGCAAAGAAGTAATCTTCTAAGTTTTGTTTATCTGATATTAAATTTACTAGTTTATCAGATACCTTAAGTTTTCCATCGATAATAATACCAACACGATCACAAATCTTCTCTACCAGAGAGAATATATGAGTAGAAACGATGATTGTTTTCCCTTCGTTTCTTAGTTCTTTTAAATAATCAGTTACCACTCTAGCGGTTAATACATCTAAGCCATTTGTTGGTTCATCAAAAATAATTACATCCGGGTTGTGCACAATACTGACCACTAATGATATCTTTTGACGCATACCAGTTGATAGTTCTCCAACCTTTACTTCCCTGAATTTATCTATTCCAAAGCGTTTAAATAACAATTCTTTTCGTTTTTCTGACGCTTCTTCTTCGATATCGTGTAATTTAGAAAAATAATCATATAAGTAATTAGGAGTAAAGAAATCTTCTAATTTTAAATCACTTGTTAAGAAGCCGATAGAAGCTCTTACTTTAGATTCATCTCTTACTACTGAAAACCCATCAATAAAGATGTCACCTGAATCTGGTTTAATCAAAGTAGAAATACATCGAAGGGTCGTTGTTTTACCAGCTCCATTAGGACCTAATAAACCAAATATTTCGCCCTTATATGCATCAAAACTCAAGCCGTTTACTGCGACTTTCTTGTTATCCTTCGTATTTTCAATTTTCATTTGTTTCTTACTTAATCTAAATGTTTTAGATATATCTTGCACCTGTACTGTTCTTTCCATCGTGTTCCTCCAATTTCAGTAAATATAATACCAAATATCTCCATTTTTAGCAATCCTTTTAAAGAAAAAAAAGTCTAATTATTAGACTTTTATATCTTATTTAGCTTGTTTTTCAACTGCTTTTTGTGCTAACTTACAAAGATCAGTAAAACCTTTAGGATCAGCAATTGCAATATCAGCTAACATTTTTCTGTTTACTTCGATATTTGCTAATTTTAATCCGTTGATTAATCTTGAATAAGTAGTCTCATTTAATCTAGCTGCTGCATTGATTCTTGTGATCCATAATTTACGAAAATCTCTTTTTCTTCTTTTACGATCTCTATAAGCATATTTCAATGAATGCATTACTTGCTCTTTAGCTGTTCTATAAAGCAAATGCTTCGCTCCATAATATCCTTTAGCTAGTTTTAATATTTTTTTATGTTTTTTTCTAGTTACAAAACTTCCTTTAACTCTTGGCATCTTTCTTCACTCCTTCTTATAGGTACGGAACCATATGTTTGATTCTCTTCATGTCAGAAGCGCTTACGATTTCAGTACTTCTTGATTGACGGTTTTGCTTTGGTGTTTTGTGGCTCATTAAATGATTTTGTTGCGATGAATTTCTTTTTAATTTTCCAGAACCAGTTTTAGAAAGTCTTTTCTTAGTTCCTGAATGTGATTTCATTTTAGGCATAATAAAATTTCTCCTTTGTTTAGTTTTTCTTAGGTCCTAAAACCATAGATATATATCTTCCATCATGTTTGATTCTACTTTCAAGCTCGCCCACTTCAAGACATCCCTCAACAAATTTGTTAAGCAATTCTTTACCTGTTACTACTAATGCAGGTACAAAACGGTAAGGCAATCTTACAGAAACTTTTAGTTTATTTCCTTTACTAAGGAACTTGTTTCCATTTTTTAGTTTAGTTTCAAAGTCATGAGTATCAATAACAGCTGTCATACGAATTTCTTTCAGTTCAACAACTTTTTGATGTTTTTTTGCTTCTCTTGCTTTTCTTTGTTGTTCGTAACGATATTTACTGTAATCCATCAGTTTGCATACTGGTGGTTTTGCTGATGGCGCAACACACACTAAGTCGAAACCTTTAGTAGCAGCAATGCTATTAGCTTCTCGACTAGAGATGATACCATATTGGTAGCCATCGTCTCCAACCAATCTTACTTCTCTAAAACGAACTCTGTCGTTTACTAAAGTACTATCTTTTTGAACTGGTTTTTGATTGTTGTATAAAATATTAAAACACCTCCAAGGTATAAATAAAATGGGTACCGTTTAGGGCACCCACTATAATTAATATATTTATTAATTACCGACTAGCGTTGACCCATTGAATAATCAATCGGGTGAGAAGTGGGTACTTCTACTTTCCACGGTTAAGACCATCTAAGATTATAATATAATAGTATAGATTTGTCAACTATTTTATTCGTTATCTTTATCAATATTGATTTTAAGATAATTTTCTTTGTTTATTTGATAAGCTCTCGCAATTGCTAAGGTTCCCTTAGGAACATTTTTATTAACGGTAGACCCAGCTGCGATGAACGAATCATCATGAATTTCAATTGGTGCTATTAAGTTCGCATTACAGCCAACAAAGACATTGTCACCGATAATTGTTTGGTATTTATTCTTTCCATCATAATTCACAGTGATAGAACCACAACCAAAGTTTACTTTATCTCCGACTTCAGCATCTCCTATATAAGATAAGTGACTTGCTTTTGTATTGAAACCAGTTGTTGATTTCTTGATTTCTACAAAGTTACCGATACGGTTATTCTCACCAATATTAGCGCCATCTCTTAAATGAGCAAAAGGTCCTACAGTTGTTTCTTTACCGATTTTAGAATTAAATACTAATGAATGCTTACAAATAACTGATTCGCCAATTTCAGAATTATGAATTTCCGTATTAGGTCCAATCTTAGCACCTTTTTTTATCACTGAGTTACCAGTAATATAAGTGTTTGGATAAATTGCAGCTGAAGGTTCTATGATAACATTATGTCCAATAGTAATCGTATCTGGATTAGTCATCGCTACTCCATTTTGCATATGTTTTTTGTTGATATCTAAGCGAAGTTTCCCTTCTGCAATTGATAATGCGTATAGATCATTAACTCCCATCGCTTTATAAGATGTTTTAAGTACATAGGTTCCCATTAAAGCATCTTCATTTTTTAAAATCTTAACGATATCAGTTAAATAGTATTCGTTTTTAGAATTATCATTACCAATTTTATTTAAAGAAGCAAATAAAATATCATTTTTGATAATATAGATTCCTGTATTAATCTCATTAATTTGTTTTTGAGAATCAGAAGCTTCGTTTTCTTCTATTATTGAATGTAATAAATTATCACCATTTCTAATAATTCTACCATATCCAAATGGTTCATCAACAACTGTTGTTACAACTGTTAAATCGTGACGACATGAATTATGTGATGCGATAGCTTCTCGGATTACTGACTCATCAATTAAAGGCATATCTCCAGGTAAAATAAGCGTATATCCATCTAAATCAGTAATTAAGTCTTTCGCCATTAAAACAGCATGTCCAGTACCTAGTTGTTCTTCTTGAAAAGCATAAGATACAGAAACATTTAAAATTTCTTGAATTACTTCTTTTTTATGTCCTACTACTACAATTAACTCATCAAGCAAACCTGTATTTTTTAAGTTTTCTACAATGTAAGCAATCATTGGTTTCTTTAATAGTGGATAAGCACATTTAGGTAAACATGTTTTCATCCTAGTTCCCTTACCTGCAGCAAGGATTACAGCGTATTTTTTCATATTAAGATTTCCTTTCTTTACTGACAGTTAGAATTTCTCCTACTATCGCATTAGAAATATGATTCATTATTTCCTCTGTTTGAGCTGAAACAGATATTCGAATAAGTGCTTCCGTTCCGGAGGCTCTTACTAAAATTTTTCCTTTATTACCTAGTTCTTTTTTATATTTATTAACTAAATTAATTATTCTTTTATCATTAATGATTGTTTTGTCAATATTTTTTAGGTTCACGAGGCTATCAGGGTAAAGTGTTACATCCTGTACTAGTTTCCCTAAAGTAGAAGACTTCTCTTTCATTATCTTAAGCAAGTAAGCTGCGTTTAATACGCCATCTCCACTTATAAATAAGTTTCGGTTAATGATATGTCCCGAGTTCTCTCCCCCAATGACTCCGTCTAAATTATGTAATGCTTCTACTACATATTTATCTCCTACATCTGTTTGAACTACCTTGATGCCTTTTTCTTCTAAAGCTTGAATAATACCTATATTACTCATTTTTGTGAGAACAACGGTGTTGTTTTTTAATAAGTTTTGTTCAAAAAGATAAACTGCAATGATATAGATCATTAAGTCGCCATCGATCACTCTTCCAGTTTTATCAATCGCTAAAACTCGATCTCCATCGCCATCAAAAGCAAAGCCTACATCAAACTTCTCTTTTTTAACTAATTCAGTTAATTTCTCTAAATGAGTAGAGCCTACACCCAAATTGATGTTTAATCCATCAGGCGCATCTCCTATATATTTTATATGATTCGTTATTTGATTAAATATATATTTTGCAGATTTAACAGTAGCTCCATTCGCTAAGTCTAAGGCAACTTTGTATTTTGACTTGGTAATAAAACTAGAATAAAGAGCAAAGTACTCTTTAAGAGGATTCTCATAATATGCAACTTCTCCTAAAGCTTTCTTTGGTAAATCAGTTAATGCGTCAATAACAGCTTCGATTTCCGTTTCTTCATAAATTGTGGTTTTTCGTCCTTTATTAAAGATTTTTATCCCATTATCCTCATAAGGATTGTGTGAAGCCGTTACCATGATTCCATGGCAGTTCTTCAAAATCGAATAATAAGCTAATAAAGGTGTTGGAACTATTTCAAGATCTAAGACTGTTAATCCTGCGTCTAAAATACCTTTCTTCAGTTCTTCCACAATCATGTTTCCAGATTCTCTAGTGTCTCTACCAATTATTACTAATTTTCTCTCTAGCAACTCCATACTTCTTCCTACTCTATATGATAGTTCACGAGTAATGTCTGTGTATGCTTTGCCTCTAATTCCATCGGTGCCAAAATATTTCATAAATTCTCCTATTCTACTGTAACAGATTTTGCAAGATTTCTCGGTTTGTCAATATCTCTACCTAAATCAAGAGCTTTATAATAAGTAATTAATTGTGTTGGAATAACTGCTAATATTGGTGATAAGATATGATGAACATCCATTAATACGATATCATCATCTGATTCTTTGATGTCATTCATCGAAATAACGATAACCTCAGCACCTCTAGCTTTTACTTCTTGTATATTCGAACGTGTATTCTTATTGATATGTTTTTGAGTAATAATCGCGATGACAGGTACCCCGTCCTCAATTAAAGCGATAGTACCGTGCTTTAATTCTCCTGCTGGGAATCCCTCTGTTTGTATATAAGAAATTTCTTTTAGTTTTAAGGAAGCTTCTAAACAAGTAAAGTAATCAATTCCTCTACCAATATAGAAAGCGTTTCTTTTTAATAATCTTGTTTTAATAAGTTCTTTAATGTAATCCCTTCTATCAATAATCGCTTCCATAGCTACTGCTAAACGACCCATTTCTGTAAGAAGACTACATTTATTATCCTGTTCTAAGACACAAGCGATAATAACTAATACAGATACTTGACCAACATATGCCTTTGTAGAAGCAACTGCTATTTCAGTTCCTGCAAAGATTTCTAAATACTTAGTAGCTTCTCTCGCTAGCGTAGATGTCTTGACATTTGTAATGGTTAAGGACTGATAACCAAGCTTTTTAATATCAACTAGACAAGCTCTTAAATCTGCGGTTTCACCAGACTGAGATATTAGAACAAATACACTTTCTTTCTCCAGTATTGGTTTGTTATAAGCAAATTCAGAGGCAACGAATACTTCTGTTGGAATTCCCGATATTTTTTCAAAATATACTTTTCCAAGCAAGCCGGCATGATAACTAGTTCCCGCTGCTAATATATAAATTCTTTTCTTATTTGCAAATAAGTTCAACACTTCTTTATCAATAATAAATTTTCCATCTGGCGCGTAATTAGAAATGATTTTCCTTACAACAGAAGGTTGTTCACAAATTTCCTTTAACATATAGTGAGGGAATCCACCTTTGTTTATTTCCTCAGTGTCTAGATGTACTTCATTTCTAACAGGACAGAACTCAATCCCTACTGGATCATACATTTCAAATGCATATCCGGATTCATCTTTTACTGCTTTTACAAATGTTTTATCTTCAATCAGATAATATTCATCTGAGATACCAACCAATGCCATTAGATCAGATGCTAAACAGATTCCATCAGCTCTTTTTCCTAAAATCATCGGTGATTTATTTTTACCAGCATATATAATATGCGGATTTCTTGTATCAATTACTAATAATGCATAGGAACCTTCTAATAAAGCCAAGGTTTTTCTTATTGCGATATCCACATCATAGCTAGAAGCAAAAGATTCAATTAAATTCGCTATTACTTCTGTATCTGTTTCCGACTCGAAACTGTAACCTACTAAATACTTCGCAGTCAATTCTTTATAATTATCAATTACACCGTTGTGTACCACCACAAATCTTCCGGAAACACTTGCGTGAGGATGTGAATTAATATGGTTAGGTGCCCCATGTGTAGCCCAACGTGTATGTCCAATACCTAAATGATTTTCAAAGTCATAATTGAAGTCATCTTGTAAGTGATTGACTCTACCTTTATCTTTGTAAAGTATAAAATCATCTATATTCTCGTTAAATAGACTTATACCACAAGAATCATAGCCACGATATTCTAATTTGTGTAATCCCTTAAGTATAACATCACTAGCTTGTAACTTGCCTATATAACCTACTATTCCACACATACTATGCCTCCTAAAATATATAACATGAATATTATACCAAAAACCACATTAATAGGCAAAGTCTTTTTAGATATTCCCAATCGAGTAGAGGCTAAGTTTTAATAACTTTCGCCCCTCTCACACCACCGTACATACGGTTCACGTATACGGCGGT
>JAEIOE010000061.1 GCA_016342455.1 Mycoplasmatota bacterium
TTACTTTATAGTCTATTTGTCTTATGTGCGTCTTAGCACTACAATTCGAACTGTAAAACTGAGGTTATAACATATTAGTATAACAGGTTTAAGTGTTATTTTCAATTTTCTTTAAAAACACACTTAAATTTCACACTAATATCTTATTGTTGTTTTTTACAATTTTTTTCGGTTTTCGATTGCTTTTGAAAGTGTTAAATCGTCAGCATATTCTAAATTCAAGCCAACAGGAACTCCATACCCTATACGACTAACTAAAATGTCAACATCTTTAAGTACTCTGTTAATATATAAAGCAGTAGTTTCTCCTTCTTGTGTAGAAGAAGTGGCTATTATGACTTCCTTAACTCTATTGTCAGTAATTCTAGGCCATAATGTAGACAAGTTTATATCCTCCGGACCTTTTCCGTCCATCGGTGATATAACTCCGTTTAAAACATGGTAGACACCTTTAAACTCTCCTGATTTTTCTATAGAAAAAACATCTTTAGAGGATTCTACAATCATAAGTATCGATTCATCCCTTATATCGTCTTCGCAGACTTGGCATAATTCTCTATCTGTAATCAATCCACAATTAGGACAATTATGGATTTGTTTTTTTATATTCAATATAGCGTTGCCAAAAGTTTCTGTAGTTTCTAAAGAAAAATTATTAATTACATGCATTGCATATCTTTCCGCTGTTTTTCTTCCGATTCCTGGAAATCTCATGAATTCAGTAATTAAATCTTCCATAGCTTTTGGTAAAATCATTAAAATAACCCCGGAACATTCATTCCTTGTGTAATTGAACCAAGCGTTTCTTCTAATTCTTTATCTACTTTATAGAATGCATCGTTTAGAGCGGCTACTATTAAATCTTGAATCATTTCAATATCGTCTAGACCTACTTCTTCTGTTTTGATATCAATTGATTCGACTTTCTTAGTTCCTTTTACGGCAACTTGAACAACATTACCCCCAGCTGATCCATAAAAAGTAGATGCGTTAATTTCGGCTTGCACTTTTTTTATGTCTTCCTGCATTTTTTTTATTTGCTTTAACATTTGTGGATTAATCATAGTATTTAATCTCCTTATTCTTTGATTTTTACTATATCACCGAATAAATCAAGAGCATCCTTAACTATTTTAGGTTGAGTATCTTCTTCGGTTTCTTTCACTTCCTGCGAAACATTCTTTAATCCTTCGCATTCTATTTTTGATAATTTTATTTGACGTTTGCCTTGTCTCCATAATGAAGTGAACTCTTTTGCTATGTCTTCGAAAATGTTCTCTGGTAACGCAATGAAATCTATCTCTCTATTGTAATTGTTCTTTAATACTTTTTTTACTATTTCTGTATTATTGGGTGCCATTAATTTATTGCAAATAGAGGCGCTAGGAAATGTAATTATAATTTTGTTAATTGAACTCGCGGCAATCTTTCCCGCTTCCAATATTTGAGCAAAATGTTTTTCTTCTTCGGTGTTCGAAGAACGTCTTAATCTTTCCCAAGAATTTAGAAGTGTGTTTTTATCATCGCGATTTCCATTGTTTAAAACAGTTTCTACAAACTCAATTGAATATGTTTGATTTAAATCATCACAAAGAATTTTTTCAATTTCTTCCATCTCGTTTGTTACAGGTTCATCTACCTCTTCTACCACAGTTTTGCCTTCGAAATTTTCTTCGTTATTAAACAAAGGATCTTCTACTTCAATGTCTTCTAAGATATCTGAATCATCAATTTCGTCCGAAACTAATTTATCAGTTTTGTGAACATCCGTGTGTTTAGGTTCAATAAACGAACGGATGATTTCTGGTTCTCTATTTTCTAATTCCACTATTCTTTTCTCTAAATTATCAATGACTGAAACTAGTTTAGCTTCTCCACCAATTTCATCATCTGTTACCTTAATAAAAGCTAACTCCAAATATATCTTTGGATTGTTACTCCATTTAATTTCGTTAAAAACCTTGTTTAATATATCAAGAACATAAAAAGTTTTACGGTTAGTAATTTTCTTAGATATTTCTATAAATCTTTCGTTTTTATATAGCAAATTGTTAGGGTCTAACTCCCTTAAATTTTTCGACATAAGTACATCTCTGAAGAACTCAATTAGGTTAAATGCTATCTTTCTGACTTCTTTTCCTTCTGTAATTAGACTATTTAGCAGTTCTATTGCTTTTGTGGAATTGCCCTCAATTAAAGCGTTTGCTAGTTCTATTTGCATAGAGATTGATACTGCTCCAGAAATTTGATTCACATCATCTTCTGTAATTCGCTCTGGACTATAGGCTCTCACTTGGTCTAACAAGCTAATGGCATCCCTTAATCCGCCTTCGGCAAACACTGCAATTTGGTGTATTGCATCAATGTCGATCACTATGTTTTCAATCTGAATAATTTCTTCAAGTTTTCCAATGATATCTTTTGTGGTAATGGATTTGAAATCAAAGCGTTGACACCTTGAGTGAATTGTTAAAGGAATCTTCTGTGGTTCTGTAGTACAAAGGATAAATATTACATGCGCAGGCGGTTCTTCTAACGTTTTTAACAAAGCATTAAATGCTCCTGTACTTAACATGTGCACTTCATCTATTATGTAAACCTTATACTTAACATAACCCGGCAAATATTTAACTTTGTCTCTTATCTCTCTTATCTCATCTACACCATTATTACTAGCTGCATCTATTTCAATAATATCACTTATTACACCGCTTGTAATCCCTTTGCAATTTTCACATTCGTTACAAGGATTATCTATCGGAGCGTTAACACAGTTTACAGCTTTAGCAAAAATTTTAGCTATCGAAGTTTTACCAGTTCCTCTTGGGCCACTGAATAAATATGCGTGAGCAACCTTATCGTTAGTCAATGCATTTTTTAATGTAGTTGTAATATGTTTTTGACCAGCAACTTCATTAAAGTCTTGCGGTCTATAAATTCTGTATAATGCTTTATAACTCATTTAGCTGCCTCCTATTTATATTATCTATTTCAATTGTTTCATCTTCACAATTAATTTTAACGTAGTCTCCTTCATCAACTAATTCAAATATATTCTCACAAACCATTCCCGGTATATTTATTGTTCTAGCAATAATTCCGGAGTGTTGATGATAAAACCCTTTTGATGATATAAAACCTATTACTTTGGTATTATTTATTCCATATATAATACTGGGTTTAAGATTCTTTAAAACCAATATGGTTGGTTCATCAAAATCAATAATACTTTCTTGAATGATACTTTTTAATGCGACTTTTACATGATCAGTAGCGTCAATAATATCAACTATCCTACCTAACATGTATTCGTTCTCTATTTTAGCGAATTCACTAAGAATATCTTTAACGGCTTTTTCATAAGCTTCTTTTGCAGTTAAATTTTGTTTAATGTGTTCCTCGGTTTTTGCAATTAAGATAGGATCATTAACAATATATTTATGCGTTTCAAAAATTTCAGATATTCGATTTGTAAAACTAGATTTACTTTCTAGTATTTCTTTATCAATTTCATCTGAAACTTTCTTAATTGCCATATGTAGTATTTCTAATTGATCCAATTTATCTAGACCATCATCAGGTTGCATTAATAATTTGCCTAGAAAACCAATTCTACCATAAGCTATTCCGCTACTAATCGCTTTACCAGTATATATCATTTATCATAAACTCCTATATTAATATTATACCTTAAATTAAGCTTTTTTCCTATTCTGTTTCGGGTATTTCTTTGTTTTCTTTTAGATAATCAACAACATATTTCATCGCTCTTTTTTCAAGTGAATTTTTGCGATATTTGTTCTCAAGTTTTTCTATAGTCAATACTTCAGTTTCGCCTTCCTTATATATTCTATAAGCGCGCTTTAAATCTTGCTGAAACTTTTGGTTAATTTGAAGTCTTCTGTATTCTTCAACTATAAACTCTTTTGACCCTCTCATTATTTCACTTATTTCATCTAAGAATTTGCCTTCATAATCTACTTCATTCTTTTTCTTAGAAAACTTTAAAATAAGCGTGTCGCTTCCCCAATAAAATAAAGTAAACAACACCGGCATTAACCATAACGAATAAACGTCACTTACGGCAACATCTTTAACTAAAATCATATATAAAGAGTATGCAGCTATAATAACTGTTGAAAAAACAAATATTATTAAATAGAATTTAAATGGTTTTTTTCTTCTGTTCATAATTTATCACCTGTAAGTATTATACAATATTTTTGACAAAATATGATAGAATATTAATGGTGATGACTATGTTATTTGATACTATAGTCGCAAAAACTACTGCAAACGGTACGAGTGCGATTAATGTAATTAGAATTTCGGGAGATGAATCTTTTTCAATTGTTAATAGAGTCTTTAAAGGACCGGACCTTGAAAAAGCAGAATCTCATACAATTAAATATGGCTATATACATGATAACGAAAAAGTAATTGACGAAGTCATGGTTTTTCTCTATAGAGCCCCAAGAACATTTACTACAGAAGATGTTATAGAAATATCTACTCATGGGGGTAATTTTATTGCGAATGAAGTATTAAAATTACTAATCAAAAACGGAGCTAGATTAGCTGAAAATGGTGAGTTTACAAAACGAGCTTATTTAAATGGCAGATTAGATTTAACGGAAGCTGAAAGTATTATGGATATTGTTAACGCTAAAACCTACACTCAATTAAATTTAGCCAACAAACAATTAAGGGGGGATGTTCACACTTTAGTAGATCAACTACAATCTAAAGTTCTGGATATCATAGCGAATATTGAAGTGAATATTGATTATCCCGAGTATGATGATGTTGAAATTTTGACTTCAGAAATCATCATGCCTAGAATTAAAGTCTTGCAAGATAGCATTAATAACGTTTTAAAAGAAGCTGAGACCGGCCAAGTCATTAGAGACGGAATTAAAACAGTCATTGTCGGCAGACCAAACGTTGGTAAATCAAGTTTACTAAATTCTTTATTAAAAGAAGATAAAGCAATTGTAACTAACATCTCTGGTACTACAAGAGATTTGATAGAAGCCGAGTTAAATCTTGACGGTATTATTTTAAAATTAATCGATACTGCCGGAATTAGAGAAACAAATGATGCTGTTGAAAAAATTGGTATTGATAGAGCTATCAAAGCGATTGATAAAGCTAGCTTAGTTTTACTTGTTTTAGATCAATCAAATCACTTAACTGATTTAGATGACACTTTATTAGAATTAACAAAAAACAAAACTAGAATTTTAATCGGTAACAAAATTGATTTAGGAAACAAAATTGATTTAAAACACGAGAAGATAATAAACATCTCGGCAAAGAATAATACAGGTCTAGATATATTATCTAAAGAAGTGAAAGATTTATTCATAGATGAAAAGATAATAAATGAAGACTTTGGTGTTTTATCAAACACAAGACATATAGGAAAGCTAGAAGAGACAAAACTCGCTCTAGAAGACGCTTATAAAGCCTGTGTCGCTTCTTTGCCGGTTGATATGGTAGAGATAGACTTAAGAAAAGCCTGGACTTCTCTAGGAGAAATTACAGGCCAAAGCACTTCCGAAGATTTGATTACTACATTGTTTTCTAAGTTTTGTTTAGGTAAATGATGTTTCATGTGAAACCTTAAATATAATAGCGCTAATAATTAGCGCTATTTTTTTTAATATTCATCTAAAAAACATACTCTTTTGGTATTATCATAGTAACCAAGAACTGCGTCTAAATTTATATTCTCAGCTGATCTAAAAATATTAATATCAATATTTTCATAAGTGTTCCTTAATTGTTGAATTAAGACTTTCATTTCAGCTCTTATAGATTCTTCATTACGATCTTGAAATTCACAACCTTTAGAAACAAATTCAATATCATGGTACTTCATAAAGTATTCTACATCACGTTCTTTAATTAAATACATTGGTCGAATTAATTCTAATCCTTCAAAGTTTTTTGACCTCGCTTTTGGAAGCATGGTTTTAAAAGTTCCAGTATAAAACATATTTATCAATGTCGTTTCGATTACATCATCAAAGTGATGTCCTAAAGCTAATTTATTACAACCCAAATCTTTAGCGTGTTGATATAAAAATCCTCTACGCATTCTAGCACATAAAAAACATGGAGCTTTTGGATTCATCTTGTTTGCTATCTCATATACCTTTGAATCTTCTATTTCGCTTCTAACCCCAACAATATCTAAATTCTGTTTGTGATTATCTAAAAATTCTGTTGTAAAACCGGAATTCATAGTTAAGTATACTACTTCAACATTATTGTTATAATGCAACTTATATTCTTCAAATAGTGCAGCTAAAAGTAGAGAATCTTTTCCCCCGCTTAGTGCCACACAAATTTTATCGCCTTTTTCAATTAATTTATATTCATCTATAGCTCTTAAAAATCTTGCCAACAAAGGACTCTTAAATCTTTTATTTAGAGATTTAGACATACTAATCGAATACTTTTTTTCAGACATACTATCACCCTGATACTATTATACACATAAAATCAAATTTATTAAAATAATGTTAAATAATTTAAAATAATCTTTGTTATCTATTGATAATTAACTAAGAAAGTGATATAATGTGTAATATACAAAAATTGTATTATAATGGAGGTTGAAATATGAGTAAATATACTTGGGCATCAAAAAAACCCTTAGATGAATTAGCAACCTTATATGAAGCGAACATTACTTTAAATAAGTCTGCAACATCTTACTTTGAAAATGCCTATATCGTTCTATTGGGTTTAGATAGAGAAAATAAAAAAATAGCTATCAAACCTGTGACTAAAGAGGAAATTAGTTTAGGTTACATCCCTGAAGAACAACAACACAACATTACAGTAAAATCTAGTTATTCTAGAATCTGTAATAAATTATTTTTAAAAGAGGTATCTCGACTAATGAATTTAGAATATGTTGAGCGTCACCAAGCATATAAGTTTAATGCAAATTGGGACAAAGAAGAAAAAGCATTAATAATTGATTTAATAAAAAGAGAGGTGTAATATTATGTTTCTAGCAGTAGAAAATATTGGAACTGTAATGTTATTGGTATGGTTTGGAATCATAATCTTAGCTGCAGTAATTGAAGCCGGTACTATGGATTTATCAAGCATTTGGTTCTCAGTAGGAGCTTTATTCGCATTAATTGTAGCAATTTTTACAGATAATATCATTATCCAATTCATTGTATTTATTGTTGCATCAATAATTTTATTATTATCTTTACGTCCGATATTCAAAGAACATATGCGCAAAAACGAAATTAAAACTAACGCTGATGCTTTAGTTGGAAAAATTGCCGTTTGTTTAAAAGAAATCAAAGGTGGAGAACGTGGAGAAGTGAAAATTGAAGGTAAAATTTGGACAGCTATATCAAACGAAGATATAAATGTTCAAGATAAAGTAACTGTCTTAGCCATTAAAGGCGTTAAATTAGTGGTCAGGAAAAACTAATGTTTGCATCATTATTTAGACGTATTGCATCATCATTTTTAGATTTAATCTTAGTTTTATTAGTAGCTTACGGGATATTCTTTGTTGTTGGACAACCCTTTATACAAAACAGAATTGATAATTTTGATATTATCTATGCTGAGTATAATGAAATCGTCGCAGCATACAATGAAGACTTAGATGCTATACAAGCTGATTATGATACCGCAATAGTACTTGCAGATGAAGACCCGGCATTAGAAGCAATAGCGTTAGAAAATTATAATATCAGTAGAGTAATCATTAACGATCAAAATACAATAGATATTAATCCTTACAATGCTCCATTAACACAGTATTTTTCAGAAATAATATATTTCTTTGTTATTGGCTTTATGGTTTTAATGACCGTATTGTCTTTAGCTACCGTGGGTAAAACTCCTGGTAGAAGAATACTTAAAATTAGTTTGGTGCTTGAAGGAAAAGAAGATGAGTTTATAAAACCAAGTATTGTTCAAGTTTTATTACATGATATACTTTTAAAATACTTTGCCATTATTCTTGTATTTGTATTTAATATGTATTACGGAATCATGTTTATGTTATTTGCTTTACTAGTGGATGTATTATTAATTACCTTCACTAGAAAAAGATCTACAATAAGAGATTATTTATCAAGATTAAAAGTATTGAAAAATACTAACTAATATTAAAAAAAATATATTCATAGGAGGATTTATTATGTTTGCACCAATTTTATTGGCGGGAAACCCTACAGCACTTATTGTTATTGGGGCCGTTGTAGTTATCATGGTAATTTATTTAGGTACTAGAATTAAAATTGTTCCACAAGCTCAAGAAAACATTATTGAAAGATGGGGACAATATTACAAAACATGGACTGCTGGTATGCATTTCTTAGTTCCGTTCTTCGATAGAATTAGAAGAACTTATAACGCAAGAGGAAGAATTACAGATTCAATCACGCTTAAAGAACAAGTCTTAGACTTCCCACCTCAAGCTGTTATTACAAAAGATAATGTTACTATGCAAATAGACACAGTAGTATTCTTACAAATCACGGATGCAAAGCAATACACTTATGGAGCTGAAAATCCTGGATTCTTAATCGAACAATTAACAGCGACTACACTTCGTAATATTATCGGGGAATTAGAGTTAGACCAAACTTTAACATCTAGAGATTTAATTAACGAAAGAATGCGTATTATATTAGATGAAGCGACTGACCCATGGGGAATTAAAATTAACCGCGTTGAGTTAAAAAATATCATTCCACCAAGAGAAATTCGTGAAGCAATGGAAAAACAAATGCGTGCAGAACGTGAACGTAGAGAGTCAATCATTATTGCTGAAGGTAATAAAGCTGCTAACATCACTGAAGCAGAAGGACATAAAGAAGCTGCAATTAGACAAGCTGAAGGTAAAAAAGAAGCTGCAATTAGAGAAGCAGAAGGTCGTTCAGAAGCGATTTTGATTGTACAATCAGCTACCGCAAAAGGTATTGAACTAATTAAAAACGCTAAAGCCGATCATGCTGTATTAACACTTGAAGCTTACAAAGCAATGGTTGAAGTTGCAAACGGACAAGCTACTAAGATTATTATTCCTAGCGAATTACAAGGAGTAGTTGGTTTAGCAACAGGTTTAGTGGAATCACTAAAAGCGCCAGTCGCAAAAAAATAAGTTTATAATTAAAAAAAACCGAGTTCAAAACTCGGTTTTTATTTTGCTTTATTTTGTTATTGTAAATTCTTCTAAAATTAATACTTCTTCAGGGAAAATGCTATAGGCTGTTTCTTTAATAACCACGTATGATTTTACATTGATTTCATCTTCTGTAATCGTAATAATAGGAATTACTGGATAGTAATCCAAAAACGAGTAATTTACATCAATAGACGATGTTTGATTTCCTCCGTAAAATTTGGTAGCTGATGTATTTGAAGTTAAGTACGTTATTCCCAAAGAACTTGAATAATTATTAAAGTTCATTCTTGGATATGATGATTTTATTAAAGATACCGTACCCAATGTATAGTCATTTGATTCAGCAAAAGGAATCAAATGGTTTTCAAAATATATAGCTCTAGAATATTGGTGCTCATGTCCAGCTAAGACAAGGTCTACTCCACAATCCTCTAAAACAGGAACTAATAATTCTCTTATTTCGGATGAATCATAAGATAAACCATACGGCCCTCTATGTAACATAACGATATTCCATTCAGCTGTTGAATGTTTAAAATCATTTTTAATCCACTCATGCAAAACTTCTATATTATCCAAGTCACTATAAGTACAATAGATTGTTGAATCACAATACACTTCTGTATTAATTACTACTATATGCGCTGCCCCATAATCAAAACTATAGGTTTTACCTTTATCAAAATCCCCTTCTCTTAAATCTCCTGAAATCGCATTAAAAGAATTATAGCTTGGTCCATTTCCTGGAAGATTAAGATAACCGTCAAATTCAGACTGGTTAACTGTAGGATCGGTTAGAAATGGCAAATCATGATTCCCCGCAGCAACTGCCAAAGGTATTTTTGTACAGAACATAGATGAGTATTTAAAAAATAAGTTCCATTGTGATTGTATATAATTATTATTTACGATATCACCAGGTAACATTGCTAAATCTACCTCTGCGTTAGAATAGTCTAATACAGATAATATCGAATAAGCGTAAGCCATATAACCAATTTCAGCTGTTTCTTGAGGGTCTGCCAAATATAACAAACTATGAGATTCTGTATCAGAACTCATTGTTTTAAAAGTATAATAAGGACTTTCTTCTGAATTATCCTCATTTACCACTCTATATTCATAATATGTATTAGGACTTAAATCGTATATAGTCGCGTCATACAAATTTACAGTTTGTTCTCCTATTGTTCTTTCTTTGTAATTTGCCTTGGTTCTATAATACAAGTTTGAACCACTAACACAATATTCAATATATCCGTTAGTTTTATCTGGCATTTCAAAATTAATTCCAATTGAAGTAGTTAAATTTGTTGTAACAAACAAAGAAACATTATATGGATTATTCAATTCGTTTATATAAGTTGTCATTGAATCTGTTTTTATTTCTTCTGTAGATTTGCTTGCGGTGCTATCTTCTGTGCATGCAAACATTCCTAAAGCTAGCATAAAGCATAACATAAGTAATATTTTTTTCATCCTAGCCTCCTTTTTCCTATTTAGAATTCACAATTCCTTGGAGTTCTTGGGAATGGTAAAACATCTCTAATATTATCAATTCCGGTTACATACATAACCATTCTCTCTAATCCCATACCAAATCCAGCATGTTTACAACCACCATATTTTCTTAGGTCTTTGTACCACCATAAATCTTTATCATCTATGCTAAATTCCTTTATTCGTTTTTCAAGCATATCTAATCGTTCTTCTCTTTGAGATCCACCTAATAATTCTCCAGCTTTTGGGACTAATAAGTCCATTGCGGCTACCGTTTCTAAATCATCGTTTAATCTCATGTAAAAAGCTTTAATATTTTTTGGCCAATCAATTACAAATACAGGGCCATCAAAGTATTTAGTTAAGTATTTTTCGTGTTCTGTTGCTAGATCTTCTCCTTGTTTAGGTTTGTTTTCAAATTCTTCATTAGCTTTTTGCAAAGTATCAATCGCTTCTTTGTGTGTTATGGTTTTAAAACTACTATTTAAAACTTTTTGAAGTTTTTGTTTTAAACCTTTCTCTACAAATTTATCAAAGAAATCCATTTCTGAAGGACATCTTTTAAATAGATCGGCTATGATATATTTTATCATATCTTCTGCTAGTTTCATATCATCATTCAGATCAGCAAATGATATTTCCGGCTCAATCATCCAAAATTCTGATGCGTGTATTTTGGTGTTTGAGTTTTCTGCTCTAAATGTTGGTCCAAATGTATATACATTCTTAAACGCTAAAGCATAAGCTTCTGCTTGAAGCTGTCCACTAACACTTAAATTCGCTTTTTTTGTAAAGAAATCTTTTAAATAATCTATTTCTTTTGTTTTTTCGATATCTAGTGTTGTTACTTGGAACATTTCGCCAGCACCTTCGGCGTCAGATGTAGTAATTATTGGTGCGTGGACATAAACAAAATCTTGATCTTGAAAGAATTTATGTATTGCATGAGATACTACAGATCTTACTCTAAAAACGGCATTAAACAGGTTTGTACGCATTCTTAAATGCGCATTGTCTCTCAAGAATTCTCTAGTATGTCTTTTTGGTTGTATAGGATAATCTTCTAAACTGTCACCAATTAAAGTAACTGAAGTAGCCTTAATTTCAAAAGGCTGTTTAGTATTTGGTGTTAAAACTAATACTCCTGTTATTTCTATTGATGATCCAGCTCTTATTTTCTGAATATCTTTAAAGTTTTCAAGAGTTTCACTTTCATAAACTACTTGTAATGTTTCAAAACAAGTTCCATCATTTAGATCAATAAACCCAAATGCTTTTTGAGCTCTATTGTTTCTTACCCAACCAGCTAAATAGATTTGTTTTTGGTCTAATTCTTTTGAATCAAGATATAGTTCTTTTACTGTTTTTGCTTTCATATAAATTCCCCCTTAAGGATTTTTTTTCTTTCTATTTCTGGATAATGCTCAATTGCATATCTAAGCGTAGTTCTTGGCATTATATTATAATTTTTCTTTATGTATTTTGTTAATAAATCTTTATTTTTATCTCCAACGTTTCTTAGCATCCAACCATTCGCTTTATGAATTAAATCATGTTCATCTTCTAAAAGGTTATCTACAATAGCTAACGTTAAATTAAATTCTCTGTTTCTAATCATATAGTTTGTAGCTACAATACTAATTCTTTTAATCCATAAATCATTAGATTTAGAGAATTCAAATAACAGAGAATAGTCTTTAATTTTAAATAAATGCATTCCTAATAATTGATAAGCCGATGCGTCTACTAAATCCCAATAATTAACAAATTTTAAGTTTTTTAAATAATAGTTTATAATTGCTTTTTCTTGATTTTCATCTGTTTTTTTTATTTTGTCACCTAATATAATTAGAGCTAAAAGACGGTATTCATGGATTTTAGCGTGCATTAATTTATCTAAATCTTTTAAACTAATTTTCTTGAAATTTTGTTTTGAATATTTTCTTAATTCAGGAACCGTAATTCCCACATAATAATCTGCTTCACCTTCAATATATTGCTTATGATATCTAGAAGATTCCATAGGTTTCTTATGTCTATGAAGTTCATTTAATTCTTCAAACATACATTCCTCCTTTGAAAATAAAAAAAATCGCCCTAATAAAAGGACGAATTATTTCCGCGGTACCACCTTAGTTCCGGAATATTCCGGCTCTTTATATATCTTTAACGCAGATAAACGTACAGTTCTACTTAATTTCTTCTGTCTCTCCCGGTGTTATTCGGATAATATTTGTTTAAGGCTTCCACCATCCCTTAATCGCTAAAACCAAAATGATTATCTTACTTCTCCGCTCAATGATTTATTATATTATATCATATCGTAATTTTTTGTAAAGACGATACTTGTTATCTAAATAAAGTAGATACTCCTTGATCATCAATAATATTAATTATTCCTTGACCAAGTAAGTTAGCAACCCGACTTACGCAGTTGTTATGCGAAAATGATAGAGTTTAAGTATTTGTTAAATTTTTCCTCACGTTCATACGCC
>JAEIOE010000062.1 GCA_016342455.1 Mycoplasmatota bacterium
GGACTTCAAACTTATAAATAATTATTATGTAGTAAGGAATAAACCTTAATCTACACTACATATTATACGAGGAGAAAAAAGAATGAATAATATGAAATATGATATTTACGATAAACCAAAGTCTTATGTAGAATGGTTGTTATTATCGTTACAACAATTAGTAGCGGTATTTGGGGCCACAATACTCATTCCGATTATTATTGGAATAAACCCAGCGTTAGGGTTAATGACAGCGGGGATAGGAACACTTCTCTACATTCTATGGACAAAGAAGTCAGCAGTATTTTTAGGTAGTTCTGGAACATTTATCCCATTACTGGCTGGTTTATCTTTAGGAAATCCGACATTACTAATTTTAGGTGTTGTTACTATTGGGGTAGTATACATAGTGATAGGGACAATCGTAAGATTCACAGGTACTGCGTGGTTAAAAAATATTTTAACACCAGTGATTGTAGGTCCAATTATTATGATTTTAGGAATATCATTGGTCGCTTATTCTATTACTTGGTTTGGATTAGACGCAACGATTACTGGGGGAAGTTCATTGTCACTAGTACAATGGATGACATTAGGAATTTCGACGATTACATTTATTATTACAACGTTATTTGTATTAAAAGGAAATAAGCTTACGAAGACATACAGTATCATTATTGGTTTAGTAATATCAAGTATCGTCGCAATCATCATTAACTTAATAATTGGTGGTGGGTTACCAACACTAAGTGATATGGGTAATTTTGTTGTTGAAAATCCTTTTAAATCTGTTATATCAACTTGGAAGGAATTCAGTTTTAGTAATGTATCATTCATTCAATTAGTACCATTTATCATTATTGCATTCGTGTCTATGGCAGAACATATTGGTGACCATACGGTGTTAAGTGCAACAGTTAACAGAGACCTTTTACAAGATCCTGGATTAAATAAAACCTTACAAGCACAGGGATTTGCAACATTAGCGGCTGGTTTATTTGGATCTACGCCAGTAACTACTTATGGTGAGAGTACAGCTTCAGTTGCGATTTCAAAAGTATCAAGCAAATATGTTATTGGAGGAGCTGCAGTATTAGCAATCATTATTTCATTTACACCACTACTTACATTGCTCGCATATATTCCAACTGCAGTGTTTGGTGGCTTAAGTTTATTGTTATACTGTTTCATTTTCCTAAATGGACTAAATGTGCTACTTAATTCAAAAATTGATTTTAGCAACCAAAAAAACTTACTTATTGTTTCTTCTATGATATTAATAGGAACAGCGGTAACGTTGATTCCATCTTATTCATACATATTCATTGGTATTGATGTATTCAAAGTTGGCGATATATCATTCCAAATAAGTGGATTAATGTTACCATTAATTATCGGGGTACTGATGCAAGCATTGTTACCGGATGAAAAAAATGATTAATACAATACTGTTTGACCTAGATGGCACATTACTACCAATGAATTTTGATAAATTTATGGAGTTATATTTTAAAAACTTAGGAAAATACCTAGAAGAATATATTGATCCTAATAAGATATCAGATATCATCATGGATTGTACAACAGTTATGGTAAAAAATACAGAACACATAATTAATCAAGATGTGTTTATGAAGAGATTCAAGGAACTCGTAGGTGGTGAAGAATCATTTCTCCTATCCAAGTTCCATGATTTCTATAATTCTGAATTCGACAAAGTGAAAGCATCAACGTGGCGAAATCAAGATATGATAGAAAGTATAAAAATATTAAAGCAAAAAGGATATAAAATCGTACTAGCAACAAACCCATTATTTCCTATGATAGCGAATTATCATCGAATCGAATGGGCTGGTTTTAAGCCTAGTGATTTTGATTATATTTCTTCATTTGAAAATAACATGTACTGTAAACCAAATTTGGAGTATTACCAAGAAGTGCTATCAAAGGTAAACAAACAGCCAAATGAATGTATGATGGTTGGAAATGATGTTCTTGAAGATTTAGTAGCTGGTAAATTAGGATTAGAAACATTCTTGATTGAAGAATGTATGATAAATAGATATCATTTAAAAATCAAGGCTGATCATATAGGGAGCTATAAACATTTCTATGATTTCGCAATAAAGATGAATTGTATTAAGTAAAAAGGATTTGGAAGGAAAAAAATATGATGAATGTATTTATAACTGGAGGAACAAAAGGTATTGGTAGCGGACTGGTGCGTCATTTTCAACAGTTAGGGCATCAAGTTGTTTATACAGGAACTAGTGAGGATAGTATTAAAAGAAGCGGTCATATGGAATTAACTGGTACATATGGTGTTGTTTGTGATGTGCGTAATCGAAAAGATATTAAAGAAGCTTTAAATTTCGCACTGAAAACTTTAGGTACAATTGATATCGCAATCAATAATGCGGGAGTCAACCAAAAAAGTTTAACAGTTTTAGAACTTGAAGAAGAAGATATTTCACATGTAATTGATGTTAATGTGAAAGGAATGATCAATGCTACAGGTGAAGCATTGAGAATTATGAAAAAGCAAGGATATGGAAGAATCTATAATATGGAAGGGCTTGGCAGTAATAACATGGTTTTTCCAAAAACAGTTATCTATGCTTCCAGTAAACACCTATTGTCTTTCTTTAGCAAAGGTGTAAAGAAAGAACTTAGTGAGTTTCCAAAAATCAAAATAGGAACCTTATCTCCAGGGATGGTATTTACAGATTTCTTAAAATCATCAGATGGTTTTGAAGATAATCGTATCATGAAGATATTAGGTAGTCCAGTAGATGATGTTACTCCATTTTTAGTAAAAGAAATTATAAAGGGCAAACTAAAGATTAATTATCTGTCATTTGATAGAATGATGTGGAGATTTATAATTAGTCCTTTTCGTAAAAATAAATAAGATATATTACATATCAGCAAGTCACAACTAATTACGATATATAGATGAACTGCAGCCAAAAATTTGGACATAGGAAACTATGAAAAAGAAAGGCTGCAGTTTTTATTTTGAACTTCTGTAAATATTGAAAAGTATTGATATAAATTACTATGTGTGATATAGTAATATAAATAATTCTAAGTAGCAATAGTTTGAAAGAAGGTATGATATGAATCTAAATATAATGAAAAAACTTAAGATAAGAGATGCCGAAGCAAAACTGCCAATTATACAGGGCGGAATGGGTATTGGAATATCACTTAGCGGCCTAGCTTCAGCGGTCGCTAACGAAGGTGGTATTGGTGTGATATCCGCAGCAGGAGTTGGTATGTTTGAAGGCAAAATAAAAGATACAACTCAAAATAATATAAATGGATTAAGACTTGAGATACAAAAAGCAAAGAAAATGACAAATGGATTACTTGGTGTAAATATTATGGTCGCTCTCACAAATTTTTCTGATTTAGTAAAAGTAGCAATTGAAGAAAAAATCGATTTTATTTTTGCAGGAGCTGGATTACCATTGAATTTGCCTAAATTTATTGATGAGAAAAGCACAACTAAATTAGTTCCGATTATTTCATCCGGTAGAGCAGCAAAAATAATAACTAAGAAGTGGATTCAAAACTATAATTATCTCCCTGATGCTTTTGTTTTGGAGGGTCCGCTTGCTGGCGGACATTTAGGTTTTAAAAAGAACGGAATTGAATTAGAGGAAAACAGACTTGAAAATTTACTTCCTGAAGTATTAGAAGTGCTTAAGCCTTTCGAAGAACAATACAATCGAAAGATACCTGTCATTGTTGGCGGTGGTATTTACGATGGTGCTGATATTCATTATTTTCTAAATCACGGGGCTTCAGGAGTTCAAATGGCTACTAGATTTGTTACAACAGTAGAGTGTGATGCAAGTGATCTATTTAAGCAAACATATATAAACGCTGATGAAGAAGATATTGTGTTTATCGATAGCCCAGTTGGTCTACCAGGAAGAGCAATTAGAAATGAGTATTTAAACAAAGTAGAAGCAGGATTAAAACATCCTTTCTCATGTCCTTTTGATTGCATCATTACTTGCAAAAAGGAGAAGGCCCCTTATTGTATTTCTCTTGCTTTGTACAACGCTAAAAAAGGTAAAATGAATAATGGCTTTGCCTTTGCAGGAAGCAATGCGTTTAAAGCAAAGGAAATCATTACAGTGAATGAATTAGTTAAATCAATAAAACTTGAATATCAACTTGCATGTGAATGATTCAAATAGAAAATTAAAACAAAGTCATAGAATTTCGAATGATGCATTACAATATCTATTTATTGCATAATAAGTTGCGATTTACGCGTTAAAACAAGTCGTATTATAAAAAATAGACCGAATAAATCGGTCTATTTTTATATTATTATACTTTTAAATAAGAGCTATTCCCAATTTTTCCATATCTCAGGTTTGTAACCAACTGTAGCTTGCTTACCATTCCTTACAATAGGAGTTCTAAAGATACTAGGATTCTCGATTAATACTAATTCTCTTTGTTGCGTTAATAGGTAATTCAGCATAGGGTAATCTTTTGATTTTTCATCCACTAGATTATCTATCCCACCAACAGCTTGGGATACAGAACGATATTCTCCTTTGCTTAACCCTTTATCTAAAATATCAATTGATTGATACTTGATTCGTCTTTCCTTAAAATATCTTTCTGCTTTTTTTGTATCAAAACATTTTTTGTTTCCGAAAATTTGTATATTCATTTTGATTCTCCTTAATTATTTATTCGTTTTCCATTGTTATCATATATTATAACATAGTAGTAAAGTGACATTACTAATTATTAAAAAGTAAAAACTCAATTTAACCAGTATCATAAAACCGTGAGAAGTGTTATTGAGTGTACTAAACATAAATCAATTAATATTTTAATTATGAAACTCTTTTTTTAAAAAACCGCAAGATATCTATTGACAAAACGCTTACATAATAATATAATTGTTACAAATGGGAAGGTTCCCAAAAAGAGGTTACTTTATGAATTCTAATATAACAATACTTGATTTAGCTAAATTTTCAGGTATAAGTAAATCAACTATTTCACGATATTTGCGCGGAGATTCAGTTAGTAGAATGAAAGCGGAGATTATTGAAGAAGCAATCAAGAAAACTGGATATATTAGAAACAATTATGCTCAATTACTAAGAACATCAAAAAGTAATTTTTTAGGTGTTCTAATTCCAGATTTAGATAACCCATTTTTCTTAACAATTGTGAAAAGATTAGATGAACTAGCATATAGAGAAGGTAAAACTTTAATTATAAAAACTACACAAAGTGAATTAAAAAGAGAACTAGAAGCGATTTCATTTATTAGAGGCTTTAGAGTAGAAGCCATTTTCTTATGTAGATCTGAAATGAGTGAAATAGACTTAGAAAAATTAAATATTACAATTCCTGTTATATCTATAGATAAACTATTTAACAATGTAATATCAATTGTATCTAATAATAATAAAAATGGATATATCTTATCTAAACATGTGTTTAGTAATGTTGAAAATAATGTTATGTTCTTCTCTAGACAAAAAGAAAGTAATTCAGTATTAGATAGAATAGTTGGCTATTCTAATTATTGTGAAGAACATAACAAAACTTACCTTAGTTATAGATATAACAGACCAGCAGGAGTTAACTTCGAAGACTTAAGAGATTATGTGTATCGAAATGAAGTGGATGCAATAATCGCGAGGAACGATAACGAAGCAATAAAAATTCAATCGTATTTTAACGATTTATTTTATAAAGGTATATTCAAAAAGATAAAAGTAGCTGGGTTTGATAATATACGACTTTCAAAAAATATATTACCAAGACTAACAACGATAGATCAAAATATAGAGGAAATGTGCGATTTAGCATACGAAAAGTTTGTTACTTATGAAAATGTAGAAGTCAGAACATACATTCAAGATTCTGAACTTATCATTAGAGAAAGCACATTAGAGAGGTAATTTTATGAAAATTGGAATTGTTGGCAGTATCAACGTTGATGTTATGTATGAAGTTGATCGTGCCCCAAAGCAAGGTGAAACAATATTTGGAAACAAATATAATATTAAGAATGGTGGTAAAGGCGCTAATCAAGCTGTGATTTTAAACTCACTGGAAGATGATGTGGTATTTTTTGGCGCAGTTGGTACAGATATCTTTGGATTACAAGCTAGAAATAACCTGATAACAAAGGGACTAAAATCACAAGTAGAATCTAAAGATGGAAATACTGGCTTAGCTATTATTCAATTGTCTAACGGAGATAATGAAATCATCGTATTTAAAGGCGCGAATGATAAAATTAATGAAGAAGACATTGATATGTTTTTTAAGAAAAATCCGGATTTAGATATTATTGTATCTCAACTTGAAATAAATTTAGAATCAATAAAATATCTAATAGATAAAGCATATAATTTAGGAATCAAAGTTATTTTAAATCCCGCACCTGCAGTTAGCTTAAACCCTGATATTGTTAACAAAGTAACCTACCTTATACCAAACGAAACAGAAGCAGAAGCTATTTTCAAAACAAATGATCTTGAACAAATCGTTAAAGAAAATAAGGGTAAAGTAATCATTACTATTGGAAAACAAGGGGTTATGTACTTGGATGGAATTCTCCCCCGAATACTTCCTTCTGAAAAAATTACTGTAGTAGACACTACAGGTGCAGGGGATTCCTTTGTAGCTGGGTTTACGTCTGGCATTGCTCAAGGATTAGAAGTCAAAGAAGCAATTGAAAAAGGTATTAGAGTAGCTTCAATCACTTGTCAGTACTTAGGAGCGCAAACATCATACACTAAAGTTAAAGAGGTATTTAATAAATGAAAAAACACGGAATATTAAATAGTGAAATATCTAAAGTATTAGTTGATTTAGGGCACACTGATTTAATTTGTATTAGTGATTGTGGATTACCAGTACCTAATGGGGTCAAGAAAATTGATTTAGCTTTAAAATATGGGGTACCTACTTTTTTAGAAGTTTTTACGGAAGTTGAAAAAGATATGATTTTCGAAAAAGTATACTTAGCATCAGAAATAAAAAGTAATAACCCTGCTATATTAGAAAGTATTAATAATATAACAAAAGATGTTGAACAAACATTTGTTACACATAATGAACTTAAGGAAATAACTAGGAATTGTAAAGCTATAATTAGAACTGGTGAAAACACACCATATGCAAACATTATTTTACAAGCTGGGCTGTTTTTTGGAAATGAGGGTTAAACATGCGTCTTGAAATGAAAAAGATTAATAAGTCTTTTGGACCAGTAAAAGTTCTCAAGGATGTTGATTTTGTTGTTGAAAACAACGAAGTACATGCATTTGTAGGAGAAAATGGAGCTGGCAAATCAACGCTAATGAAAATTTTAACTGGTATCTATAGCTTAGATAGCGGAGAAATCTATCTGGATGGGGAAATGCAACACTTCAAAACCATAAGAGATTCTGAAGCTAAAAAAATAGTTATAGTTAACCAGGAATTGAATGTATTTGGTGATATGACTGTACTTGATAACTTATTTTTAAATAAAGAAATAGTTAACAAATATAGGAAGATTGATGTTGGAAAACAATCAGTCATCGCAAAAGAGATATTTAAGTTATTACAATTAGACTTAGACCTAAGTCGACCGGTTAGAGAATTAAGTGTTGGTCTTCAACAAATGCTTGAAATATCAAAAGCCTTAATAGTAGATGCTGAATTAATTGTAATGGATGAACCAACAAGTGCTCTAACAGAAGTTGAGATTGAACATTTGTTTAAAGTCATAAAAGTACTTAAAAAAGAAGGTAAATCAATTATTTATATCTCACATAGAATGAAAGAAATTCTTGAGATATGTGATTCTATCACAATACTTAGAGACGGAGTATTTATTAAAAGAGCTCAAATTAAAGATATAACATATGATGAAATTGTTTCAAATATGGTTGGATATGAATTGGGAGGATTATTTCCTGATAAACCATTCGTTAAACCTGGACAATCTTTACTTAAAGGCGAGAACTTATCTAAAAAAGGTAAGTTCAGTAACATACATTTTGAAGTAAAAGAGGGAGAAATAATTGGATTCGCAGGTCTTATGGGTAGTGGTAGAACTGAAATAATGAATGCAATATTTGGCATGGATCCAGCAGACAGCGGGAAGTTTTATTATAAAGATAAACCAGTAAGAATTCGCTCTGTACAAGATGCAAAAAAGATACATATTGGTTATGTTACCGAAGATAGAAAAGAAGAAGGGTTATTTTTAGACTTTAGTCTAAATGAGAATGTATTATTCAATAATCTTACTGAATTTAGTAAGCATAATATAGTAGATAAAGAATTAACAAGAAAAGTTTCTAATGAATATCTTAAGATGGTAAATATAAAATGCCGTGATAACGACCAACTGGTTAGTGAACTAAGTGGTGGTAATCAACAAAAAGTTATTATTGCTAAATGGTTAGCTAATAAACCCGAAATTTTAATATTAGATGAACCAACCAGAGGTATTGATGTAAACTCCAAAAAACAAATATACGATTTAATTTTTAAACTTAGAGAACTAAAAATTGGCTTTATTGTAGTCTCAAGTGAACTAGTAGAATTGCTCGGTATTGCAGACAGAATATATGTTATGCATGAAGGCAGATTAACCGGAGAATTAGTGAACAAAGATTTAAAAGATGAAACAGTAATGAAATATATGGTAGGAGGAGAAAATATTGAAAACTAAATCAGCAAAAATTCAATCTGGATTTGATAAAACAATTCAATTTGTTAGAAAAAATATACCTTTCATTGGCTTAATTACAATCGCAATCGTTGTTGGTATAGCTGCTCCAACTTTCTTTACTGAATATAACTTAATCAACGTAACAAGACAAGCAGCAGTAAACGGATTATTAGCATTTGGATTAATGATAGTTATTATCTCGGGAGGGATTGACTTATCGGTAGGTTCAATACTAGCGGTGTCAGGTATGGCAACAGCTATGTTAATAAAAGTCGGAGTTCCTTCATCATTAGCAATCTTAATTGCATTATTTATCGGTGCTGGTATCGGGTCCTTAAATGGAGTTTTAATTGCTAAAGCAAAATTACAACCATTTATTGCAACGCTAGGAACAATGATGGTATTTAGAGGAATTACTTTACTTATCTCTGGTGGAGTTCCATCTTCACTACTCGGAGAAGGTATGATCGAGTGGATTGGTAGAGGTAAAATATTCGGAGTAATACCTATTCCCGCAATTGTATTATTGATCGTATTCTTTATATTCTTATATTTCCTTAAAAATACAACTTTTGGAAAAAGAATATATTCAATTGGTGGTAATGCAAAAGCCGCTAAACTATCAGGAATTAAAGTAGAATCTAATATAATTTACATTTATATGATTTCCGGTATATTGGCTGCTTTAGCTGGTGTATTAACAACTTCAAGAGTTGATTCAGCTGTACCTTTAGCTGGAACTTCATTTGAAATGTATGCTATTGCAGGAGCTGTTATTGGGGGTACTAGTTTAGCCGGTGGTAAAGGTAGAGCCTTTGGTACTTTAGTTGGTATCTTTATCATTGCTGTAATCAATAATGGATTAAATTTAATTGGCGCAAGTGATTACTTGCAACAAGTAATTACAGGATCAGTAATAATTCTAGCCGTTATAGCGGATAGAAAAAAATAAATTGTAAATCAGATACTGATTTCAAGATAGAAAATTTAGACCAAAAAAGGTGTCGACCTTATAAACGAAGGAGGAAAGAATTTTGAAAAGATTTATGGTTTTATTATTAGCAGTATTAGGTGTTTTTGGATTAACAGCATGTCAAGAACAAGAAATGAAAATTGGTTTTGCTGCATCAACATTTACTAACCCATTCTTTAATGATATTGAAGATGGAATCGAAGCAGTGCTTGCAGATAGTGATTACACACTAGTTTCTTTAGGTGCAGATAATGATGCAACTAAACAAGCATCTCAAATTGAAGATTTAATTGCTCAAAAAGTTAAATTAATTCTTTTAAACCCAGTTGATAGTACAACTGTTGGTACTAAGATTGCTGAAGCAAATGAAGCAGGAATTCCTGTTATCACAGTTGATAGAAGTGCTGAAACTGGTGAAGTAGTTGCTCATGTAGCATCTGACAATGTAGCAGGTGGTCAAATGGCAGCTGAATACTTAGCATCAGTTTGTCCAGTAGGGGCAAAAACGTTACAATTAACAGGTCAAGCTGGAGCATCTGCAGCAATTGACAGACAAGCTGGATTCGAAGGTGAATGGAGCTTAGTTATTGATCAAACTATAACAGCAAGTTGGGATAGAACAACTGCTCAAAACGTTACTGAAGCATTCTTGTCTGCTCAAGCAGTTACTGATGGAGTTTGTATCTTCGCAGCAAATGACGAAATGGCTTTAGGAGCTGTTCAAGCAATTGAAGCAGCTGAAATTACAAATGCTTTCATCGTTGGATTCGACGCAATTGATGATGCAATTACAGCAATAGAAGCTGGTAGAATGTCAGCTACAATAGCTCAACAACCAGTTGAAATTGGTAGAGTTGCAGCTCAAATCGCTTTAGACTACTTAGATGGTCAAACAGTTGAAACTGATATTCCAGTAGCGTTAGCAGTAGTAACAAAAGAAGAATAATTTAAAATATTAATATAAGTTATACAAATGCCCGTTTATAGATATGAGAGGAGAAATATATGAAACTTTTTACAACATCAATGATGTGTGCAAACGTATTTAAACTACAAGAAGAAATCAAGGTCATTGACAAATATACAGATTTTTATCATATCGATGTTATGGATGGGCATTTTGTCCCTAACTTAGCTTTATCTTTTGATTTTATTAAACAATTAAGAAGTCAAACAAAAAAACCAATTGATGCTCATCTAATGATGACAAATCCAGGGAATTTTGTAGATTTACTAATCGAGTTTGGTGTAGACTATATCTCTTTACACCCTAAAACAATTGAAAAGAATGTATTCAAACTAATTAATAAGATTAAATCTAGTGACATCAAAGTAGGAATTGTCTTAAGTCCTAGTGATGGATTAGATGCTATAAAATACTATAAAGATCATATCGATAAGATTACTGTTATGACTGTTGAACCAGGTTTTGCTGGTCAAGGAGTTATACCTGAAGCTGTTTCTAAGATTAAAGAAGTATATGATTTTAGAGAAGAAAACAATCTAAAATTTTTAATCGAAGTTGATGGATCTAATAATTTTTCAACATTTGATAAATATTATAAAAATGGTACAGATATATTTGTGCTTGGTTCAACACTATTTAATGAAGCAGATTTAGAACAAGGTTATTTAAAAATCAAAAAATATATCGAGACGCTCAATGGGTAAAGTATTAGGCATCGATGTAGGCGGAACATTCACCAGATTTGGTGTAGTTCACAATAAATTTGTTTCAAGTGTTGAAAAATTATTCACAGCTAATATTGATGATTTTGTAGCTTTTGTTGACGAACAAGTCAAAAAAGACAAAGAGATAAAAACGATTAGTATTGGTATTCCTGGCATAGTAAAAGATAATAAAATAGTTTCAATACCAAATATTTCTAATATTGATATTGACGCAGTAAACACAAAACTTCACGAACTAACAAGATTAGACGTGGTAATTAATAGAGATGTTAATCTACTGTTCTATAACGATTTAGATCGTCTAAATCTTAAACATGAAGAAAATGTTCTCGGTTTTTATGTAGGTACCGGACTAGGAAATGCGATTAAAGTAAATGGTGTCGTTTTGAAAGGTTCACATGGATTTGCAGGTGAATTAGGACACATTCCATTAATAGGTAATAAAAGATTATGTAATTGTGGTAAAACTGGTTGTGCAGAAACATTAGTTTCAGGTATGGCTTTAGTTAATTTACATAAGGAGAACAATTTAAGTGGTGAAATAAAAAATATTTTTGTAAATCATTTAAATCACGAAGTAATTAAGGACTTTATCCATAATTTAGCATTAATTATTTCTATGGAAATAAATATCTTTGATACAACTAAGATAGTGATTGGTGGTGGCGTAGCGAATATGCCCGAATTTCCAAAGGAAAAACTTAGAAATTTAATAAAAAAGGAATTAAGGTCAAAAAGCTTAATACCAGAATTAGAAATATATTTTGTAGATGATTTGCCTATAAATAGTATTATAGGTGCTTCATTAATAGTAAAGGAAGAATAAAATGAAAATAGCTATAGGGTGTGACCACGTTGCAGTAGAATTAAAAAATGATGTTATTCAACATCTTAAAAAAAGAGATTTTGAAGTTATTGACTGTGGTACTTACACAGAAGAAAGAACAAACTATCCTGAATTTGCTCACAAAGTATGTGAAAAGATTCAAAATAACGAAGTCAAATACGGAGTATTAATCTGTGGAACTGGTATTGGAATGAGTATTGCAGCTAATAAACATTCAGGTATTAGAGCGGTCGCATGTAGCGATACATTCAGCGCTAAAGCTTCTAAACAACATAATGATTCTAATGTATTATGTTTTGGTGCTAGAGTAGTAGGTAAAGAACTTGCATTTGATATCGTAGATAGCTTTTTAAATGCAGAGTACCAAGGCGGAAGACATCAAATTAGAATTGATATGTTAAATGAACTAGATATATAAATCTTTCCATTTTTAACAAATAGAATTTTTAGAATTAATGACTCTCCTATTTAATTTTTAAAGATCAAGATTTAAACAATTCTTAATTAAATCATTAAAAAAAACTTGTTCTAGTACTTAAAGGAACAAGTTTTTTTATTTAATAGGAAATTGTATTTAGCTTATTAAATATAAAGTAATATATATAAATATAATGTAGGATAAGTT